>JBBQPO010000034.1:0-30990 GCA_038217285.1 Chthonomonadales bacterium | reverse complement strand
CCGCCAAATCGTCTTTAGCGCTCTGCGCCAACGCCGTGGTCGCCAGGACCATACGCTCGTTCGGACTCGTCACGGTCTTCGGCAGATGGGCCACGAAAAATTCGGAGACGGCCTCGTCTACATGCCCGGCGAGGGCGTCCTGCTCGTCCTGTATGGCGCGATGACAGAGGCGCAGCCCGATTCCAGCGATGATAGCGGCCAGTCCGCTCGCAATACCGGGGCCAGCATGGGTCAGCAGCGCGTCGGCCGTCAGACCCTGTGGCTGCCCTAACGTGATGAGAATGGAGACGAAGGCTCCGGCGATCCCGACGTTCAACGCGATGTCCCTGTAGGTCCGGATTTCGCGCTCCGGGCCGGGGAGAGGGCGGTCTTCGCTCTCGACCCTATCCCCCGCGAGCAGCGGTGCGCCCCGCTGCAGCCCTCTCCACATCTGCGTCAGACGCCGGTCGAGCAGTGGTGCGGCGTCCGTGAAGCTCTGCCGTTTCCAGTCGCCGGCCTCGATGCCATGCGCCATCGCCTCCAGCGCGGCCGTGGCCTGGGGCAGCGCCGCCTCTTCCACGCTATATTGGCTCAAGACGCGCCAGGAGCGGTAGAAACCCCACAACCAGACCGTGAAGACGACGAGTGCAAAGAGGGCCGCGACGAGGGTTTGCCATCCATCGGCATGCTGGCGGAGCAGGCCGGTCAGGACATAGCCCTCCGCGCCAAGCACGCAGAGGCCCATCAGTGCCGAGAAGAGCAGAGGCAGCTTCGCGCGGGGAGAGATCGGCATCTACGGCCAGTACCTTTCCCCGCAGGCAGGGCAGAGGAAGTGGGCCGCGCGCAGCGCCTCCACGTTGTCGCTCAGCAGGTGATTGCAGTGCGGGCAGTAGTAGGCGCTGGCCGTGTACTCGCCGCTCGACTCGGGGATCTGGTCGCCCTCCATTTTGAACAGGTGCGAGAACAGCTTCGCGGAGTCTTTGCTGGCCTCGGTCTCATAGACGAAGAAGGCGTCCGCCAACGCCGTGTCGCGCCCATAGGCGCGGCGCAGAATGCGGTCGGCCTGCCCCTTGTCCAGCCCCTTCACGCCGAGGTTCGGCAGGGCTTTCAGGCCGTCGGCCAGGGCGCTCACCAGGCGCGGCTCCTTCACCTCGTGCCGGTAGCCGCTCAAATGCACTTTTAGCCCCTGCCGCATCGTCCCGTAGTTCACCGATAGCAACTGCATGATCGCATCGTTGAAATCCAGCGGAATACGCGCCTCCGTGTCCGTCACGCCCGGTATGCCCGCCGGATAGAAGACCCGGAACTCACCGCCTGCGATCTGGTACCAGCCCTCACCCGGTATCTCTTTGTGGTTCGCGGGTGTCCATTTGAACACGTTGTCGGCGGGGCGGCCCAGCAGAATCACCTGGAGCCACCACTCCTCCGTCTCCTCGACCCGGCGCGGCGGCACGAGCGGGTCGATCCAGTTGACGTCGCGGCGCGTGTGCCAGAAATGAAAGTCGTTCGCCGCCGTTTCGGCGCTCTGCAGGGCGGCGAGGTCGTAGGCATGGCTGCTGACGACGCCCTCCATCTGCCCGAAGGTGAAGCCATGCCGCTCCTGAACGATCAGGAGGCGGAAGGGATCGTGGCTGTCGGTGATCTTGCCGTCGCGGGCCAGCGCGACGTTGGTTTCGATCTTCGCGATCATCTGCAGGGTGCGCGCATCCTTGCGGCTCAGGTCGAGAAACGCCAGATTCTGCGGCTGCGGCGTCACGGCGCGTGCGCCGGTCAACTGCGGACTGACCTGTGCGCCGTGAATGCCGAGTCGGGGCGCGCTGAGCTGGATGACCGTATCGAGATCGGCCGCCGCCGCTTTGTCGGCGATATGGACATGGTCGCGCAGCGGCTCGAAGAAGGCGCGGGAACGGGCTTCGAGCGTCTGCAGCAGGTCCGGCGGAATGCTGTCCTGCGCACTGCCCCGTCCCGGCTTGAAGTCGAACGCGCTCTGCCCGTCCGGTAGGCGCAGATCCTGCATGAGCAGTTGGAGCGCCTCCAGGACGTCCCGCTGGGCCGCCTCCTCTTTCTGTGCGTCGTCCCACCCGGTCGCCGTCTCACCAGGCCAGGAGCGCTGCCGCAGCAGGTTGTAGTACTCCTCCGTGATGGTCCCACGCGGTGCGGGAGGCTCCGCCTCGAAATAGACCTTGCCGTTGACGGGCGGCTGATCCTGCGCCATCTCGTGCCAGGTGTCTTTCCAGCCCACGGCCGTCTGCGTGAAGGCGGACTGCATCGTCTTGAGGCGGCGCATCAGGAGGGCGGTGCTCTGACGGTACTTCTCCAGCAGTTGGCCGATCATCTCTCGGCGCTGCAGGTGCGTGGTTGCCTGAGTGCGCAGCTCCGTCTGGAGATAGGAGTGGGCGCTCTGTGTCACGCCCTCCCAGCCATGCTTCAGCTTCTCTTTTTTCCCGAACAGCATGTGGCTGTTCTGGATGCGCTCGACTTCGGCGATCTGCTCGTCCAGCGTCTCTCGCAGCGATTTGGAGTCCTGCCGGTACTCCTGGAGGTTGTCCTGCGCCTCCCGGGCCCAGGCCTCCATGCGCCGCATCTGCTCTTCCAGGACGGCGGACACAAAGCCTGGCCCACCGTCGAGATCGAACAGAGCGCGCGTCACGAACTGCTGAATGTCGGTGTCGATGCGGGTCAGGAACGTCTTCTGGTTGTTTTCCATGACGTGCAGCAGGGTCGGCAGGGCGTCGTTCACGTCGCCGCGCGGCAGATCGGTGGCGGTGAGGCGTCCATCGACATCACGCAGCAGTTGCCGTATCTGCTCGACCTTCGGCGGCTGGCCGTTCGCGTCCGGCTGAGTCATCTTCTGGAAGACCGCGACGCCGAGCTTATCGGTCGCATTTTCGGTGAGGCGCTGCAACTGCGCCTCGAAGTCGTTGCCGCCGAGCAGGCGCAGGGCCTCGTCGATCCGCTCCGGGGTGAGGGAGTGTCGGCACCAGTGCTCCAGCGCGCCCGCCATGAGTCGCAGCGTCGTCGCCCGCAGGATGTGCTCGCCGGGATACTCCAGCGCGGCCATGCCCATCGTGCTGAACAGGGGGCGCATGAAGCCGACGCTGTCCGCCGTCTCCATATTGCCTTTGGCATCGACGTCCCGCGCGGCGATGGCGCCGCCCGCAGGCCCGACCGCTGCGGCGAGATACTGCCCGATCATGACGTTGAGCCGCCGCACATCGGCCCCATCCGAACCGCCCGGCATAAGAACACGCAGAATGACATAGGGCTTCTCGGCGCGGCGCGACTGTTTGTCGTTGCCGGGCAGCTTCTGCAGCCAGGCGGTGCTGTCGAGTTGATAGTGGTTCAGCTCTTTGAGCGCGTAGTAGGCGTTTTTCTTGTAGCGCGCGGCCTTCGCGCCCGCAAGCTGCGGGTGCGGCAGCGTGAAGATGGCCTGACAGTCGATCCCGTTCCCGGCCCATTCGCGCAGCAGATAGCCCATATCGGCGGCTCCGCCGCTGCAGGTGCCGCCGCAGAGGGTTCCGACCACGTAGACGACGGTGTCGGAGTGCATGTCCACGTTCACGTCGGCGCGGCCCAACTGGTCGGCGATGGCTTGCGGCGTGAGCTGGTTCAGCGCGGAGAGATCGCTCATGACGCGCCGCTTCAGCCGCTCGTAGGTCGAGGCTTCGGAGGAGGTGGAGGAGTGAAAGAGGCAGAGCCGCCCCAGCATGCGCAGGTTGCCCGCTCCGGCGGAAGGGTTGTCGATGGCCTTGAGGCTCTGCCCGTCCTGCCACTGGAAAAAGTCGAAGGCCGCGCCTGCTGTCCGGGGCGCGTTGAGATAGGCGGCGTACTCTTCCCGACTGATGCCGCCGCGCAGCACACGGTCGCCCAGCGGTGAGTTGGGCTGTTCGGTCTCCAGCACCAGCAGGCGCACCCAGGCTGCCTTTTCAAACCCGCCGAACTGCCAGGTCAGATGTTCGGCGACGGCCTCCGCGACCTCCTTGCCCGTCGTGCCTAATCCCAATATCAGCGTTTTTCGGATCGAAAGCGTTTCAGACATGGAGCGCATTATCCTTTCGGCGTATTGTAGTTGATCTCAATCCGTGTCTCCACGGCGGTATCCGGCGGCAGAACCCGGCAGAACACCTTTTTGCCGGGTTCAATGAGCAGCAGGCGCGGGTTGCACTGGTCTGCGGCGGTCCCCTGCAGTTTCATAAACTGCGCGCCGAGCTCGGCATCGACTCGCAGCGCCCGCTTCGCATCGAAGGCGAATTTCGCCAGGACGGTCGGCGTGGGAATGGCAGGCGTGCTAGGGACACTCCCCAATGGCGCTGGCACATCGGCCAGGATCACCTTGCCATCCGCCTCGCGCAGGAGCATCCAGGCGCTGGCCGTCGTCAGCTTGGTCAGGGAGTCCAGCGCCTGCTCCGTGGGGCCGACCGTGACGGTGAGGCTGCCGGGAACGGAAGCTGCTAGGGGGACGGCAGGCGGCGTTTTGGCGACAGGTGCGCCCGATACGGCAAGTTTGCGCTTGCTGTAGTGCAGAGCGATCAGCGCTACGATGACCAGCAGCGCCAGCGCCGCCAGGATCCAGACCCAGCCGGGAATGGAGTGGGGAGGGTTCGAGGTGTCGGAGGCCGCGCCGGCGGAGCCTGCCGTGCCGGTGCGCGCCTGCCCCGCAGACGCAGGGCGCGTCGGGTTGGGCAGGGCGTCGGTGGCGGCAGGCGTATCCGCCGCAGGCTGCCAGGTTTCGCGGGCGAAGGTCGGATAGCGTGGGGTCGTCGGCGCGCCCGGCAGAGAGACCAACCTGGTGGGGAACAGGGCCGTGAGGGCGACGGTGACAGGCAGCGTCCCGGCCTGCATTCGAAACTCCTTGCGCACCAGTGGCAGACGATAGCCTCCGGCCTGGAGCGCGCGTATCAACTGCGGATTGTCCGCTCCGAAGAGGGTCGCCCGCTCCCCGGTCGGCGACTGGCTGGCGTTGCTGTTGGTCAGCAGGAGCACGATGGCGCTCTGAGTTTCGTCGGCTGGGATCGCCTGCGTGATCGTTTCGTAGAGCGCGCGCTCGATGTCGTGCCCGCCCTGGCTGCCGGTGTGGGGCGCATAGGGCACGCGATCAACGAACTCCGCCCGACTGGCCGGGTCGTCGGTCAGGGCGACGGAGGGGCCGACGTCCCAGGTCTTCATCTCCCAGGCGATCGGGGTGATGCGGTCGCCGACCGCGAGCGAGTTGTTCATCAGGCTGAAGGCCACCCGCCGCATCGCGATCGCGTGGACCGGATCCTGGCCGAAATGCCCGGTGGAAAAACCGATGTAGAAGTGGTAGCGATCCACGTCCCACTTCCCTCCGCTTTTGGTCACTTCCTGCCGCAGCCACGCGTCCATTTCGGCGCGCGGAACCTGCGTGATGCGCGCGTAGTCCTTTGGATTGACGTCCTGCGCCCAGCCGGAAACGACCGCTCCGACGCAGAGCAGCAGCGCCAGCAGAGTGATCCCTCCTGCGCGGCGGGCCGGGCGGAGATGCGACCATCGAGCACTTATCTTCAAGGCAGGGCCTCCTGTATGCGTGTTACGCCGCGCTCATGCACTACGTAGAGGCTTTCGCCCGCTACGATCAGATTCATAGGACGCACTCCCGGCGCGCGCCAGACCGGTTCCTCTCCGCCGGACGAGGGGTGCAGCGCGGAGAGGTTCCCGGCGTCCATATCGTAGGTCAGCATCAGGAGGCGCGGCTCGCGGTCGGCGGCAGCGAGCGGGGCCTCGGTCAGGGCGCCGGTGATCCACTGCCCGCTGTATCTCCCGCTGCCCAGCGTGTCGCCTGTCTGCGGGTCGAGGGTCGTCACCGTTTCGCCGACGACGGCGATCAGCGCAGGCGCGGCAAACAGGTCGCGGAACGGCCCTGCGCCTGCCGGCGTCTCCCGTATCGTCCCGTCGCGCACCACCGCATCGAGTCCGACGCGCAGCCCTTCCCCGGTGACGCGAATCGTATGCGTTCCATCCTGCTTACACCAGACGCGCTGAAGGCCGGGAAGTCTCTCATGCAGCGGCTGCAGATCGAGAGAAAGGCAGTCGAGTTGCCACAAAGTCCCCTCTGCGCCGATCCAGGAGGCCCTTCCGTCGCAGAGCGCCAGAGGACTGTTCTCCCGAGGAACCGCTTGCGGCGGTATATCCGTGATCTGCCGGATGTCCAGACTGCGCCAGTTCGCGGGAATAGGGGCCAGGCAGAGGGTGGGGCGACCCGATTGCCGGCTCCAGCCGACCCACCAGCCTTCCGACGCGGCCTGCGCCAGCGGTGTTCCCAGATTGAGCGGAACGACATCCTCGGCGCGGTGCGGGTAGAGACCGGCCAGCAGGAAGTCGTTCTGTGCGGCCAGGATCGCTCCTCCGCCGACGAGCGATACACGCTGCCCTATAGACAGCCGAGGATCGGGTTCGCCGTCGAGTTTGAGCCAGCAGCGCCATGGCGACCTCGGCCCACGGCCCGACGCTTCGGCGAGCGGCCCGCCCGCCGGACCTTCCGGCGCAAGCAGCGTGGTTTCGGCCCAGACGTAGAGCCGTCCGTGGGCGACAAAGGCCGCATGCACGGGAGTTTCGCTGCTCCAGCTCTCCTGTCGGGGCGCTCTGTAGTTCGGGTTCTGATGGTCCCAGCTTGCAGGCCATGTCCACGATCCCGTCATGCCCGTGCCATCCACCGCCCGCCCGGTCGAGGCGGGCCAGGTGAGGCGAACGCTGCCGCGACAGCCCGGATCGGGACACTGCCGGGTGTCGGCAGGAAGCCAGCGCCCACAGCGTTTGCAGGCCAGCAAGAGCCCCCCCCGGCTGGCACACCAGGGAGACGCCGCAGGGTCACTTCTGGCGATAAGCCGACGTTCTTCGAAGCAGACGGGGCAGTTTTGGCGTATCTCGCGGCCGCACCGTGCACAAAAATTGGCATCTGGCCGCAGCGGCTCCCCGCATAGGCAGGTAATGACGGGGGCGCTCATGGGGCTCCTCCTATCGAATAGCGTACCACCTGCGCGCGGATAACCGGACGCTCACGCCACAACAGTCCGATACGCTCCAGTTTCGCGACGGTTTCGTCCTCTTTCGCATGGACGGTTCGGCGCGTCTCCAGCGCCTCCATCGTTTGCGGATCGAAGCGGTCACCTCGCGCAGGAGCCACGAGGGAGATGGCGATTTTGTCGGCGAGCCATGCCAGCAGCGGCTCGCGCACATCGAGAAACGCCGCCCCCCACACTTCCGGGATGTCGGATAGCCCATCCGCATAGCGGAGGCCCAGTAACGGCAGCAGCGGCTGCAAAGCGTCGCTTAACAGCTTGCGAGCCTCCGTCTCCGCAGGCACAGCAGCGAGGCGTACCGGCAGATCCTTCAGGGCGATCACCTGCGCCGTCAGCGAGGCGACGACGGGCAGATCGCATCCGAACGTGCGCTGGCTCAGCATGCGCAGCCAGTCCGGCAGGTCGCTTGCCTCGGCAGTCTGCGGTACGGGAGCGAGAGGCGGCACACTCTCTGCCGCTCTGATCTGGTCTGTCACCGTCGGCGCGGTCGGACGGTATGGGGCGGAGCGCAGGACTTGCGCGGGCAGGGCCAGCCGCCCCTGGAAACGGAATCCTCGGCGTCGCAAACGCGCCACACAGCCGTCGCGTTGTGGGGAGCTCTCATCGCCGACGACTTCGTAGTCGGCCCGTATGGCATCGCCGAGCGCAGGGGTGATCCAGGTAATGCCGAGAGCCTGAAGCGTCGTTTCGAGCGCCGTCTGCGCTTCGTGCAACGCCTGCGCGGCCAGCGTGTTTGCCGGGTCTGTCTCTAACTCCTCATGTGCCAGGGCATTTCCGCCGCTTCCGGAGAGAAGCGCCTGGGCCGCGTCGGCGAACAGCGCAGGATAGTTGGTGAACCAATTTTCGAGGTCGTGCCCGCGCCGCCGCAACTCTTCCAGCGCCGCCGCTTCCTTCAGAACATTCTGTAAGGCATGGCTGTCCGGGAGGAGTTCGCGCACGAACTTCAGACGCAGTGTCAGAGGTGCGGAATTCCACGCCTGTTGGTACGCGTCCTGCCGTATTACCACCCGCGCAACCTGCGCTTCGGCCTCCGTAGCCCGCTGTTCGGCCTCCCGTCGCGCCTTCTCGGCCGTTTCAAGGCAGGCTGTCAGCGTGCCGACACTCTGCACAGCGTATCCTGCAATAGCTTTGGCAACCTCTTGTCCCTGCGTTTCCAGGCTAGCAAGCTGGCTTAGCAGCGCCCCGGCGACATCCTGGATCTCCCGCTCGATCCCGTCGAGGCGCTGACTCTGGGCGTCCAGCTTTTGACGGGCAGCCTCCGCCTCTCCGGTGAGATAGGCGAGGGTTTGGGAGATGCCGGTCTCCTCTTCGGAACTCTCCGTCTCTTCCGGCAGCGGAACGGAAGCGTCTGAAATGGGCTCCACTACGATTTCCGCAGAGGTGGTCCTGCCGTCGATTTCTGTCGCGGGCGGCGCGGCAGCCTCTTCCTCCCAGGAGGACTCTTCTTGACTCATGGACCGGCCTCCACCAGAGCGACACGCCACTGCTCGTAGCTGCGGCTGTTGATAAGGAGAGTGGCGGTGATGCCCTTCTCGCGGCTTATGCGCACCTGCAGCGTTCCCTCCTGCAAGGTTTCCGTCGTGTTGCGGTAGAATCCGCGCGCCACGGCGAGAGTTTCCGACAGTCCGCTCCCAGTCGCGGAGAGCGTTGCTTCCAGCTCCTGGAACGGCTCCAACCGAATCGGAAACAGGTGCAAGCCGGGGGTGGATTCCGGCGGGAGGGGATCGCCCTGCTGCAGGCACCGCTTTTCTACCTGATCCACTTCCAGGGTCCATGTCAGAGGCGAGGCTGCGAACAACGCTTCATCACACCAGACCGCGCCTTCCACTACCGCATTCAGACGTTCCGCGATACGTTCCTCAACGCCCTCGGGGCCTTCCGCCTGGAGGCGCGGCGAGTTGGGAAAGGCTTCCTGAAACTGCTGGCGCAGGTAGGACTCGATGTTGGTGCCGCCGACATAGAAAACGTGCTTTACGCGAGAGGGCCGAATGCCCTGCGCTTCAAAGCTGTCCTGCTCCATGCGTTCCCGAAGCTCCTGCACCGGCGCGAGCAGAATAGGAGCAAGCAGGTGGTCGCCAAACAGAGACTGCTCCAGATAGATTCCTTCGTAGTCGGGTCGATTCGCGAAGATGAAGTGCTCATGCTCCCGCGCCTGCTGGTTGGCGGTGCGGGTCAGGTGATGGGTGGAGACATGGGCAAACGCCTCTTTCATGGTTCGGCAAGAGAGGACAAGCTCGATCTCGCGGCGCTGCTTCTCTTCTTCGGAGAGAGGCGTTGCGGAGACTTCCAGATGGTTCGGCACCGCGCGCCCTTCCGTTTCGAGCAGGCCGGCGGCATCGGTCAGCAGGCGGTGGGTCAGCGCATAATCGAGCACGTCTCCGCCGAACTCGCGCCGGTCGCTCGCGCCAAAACGCTCGACGGCAGGCAGCGCGGGGTTCGCCGCATCCAGATTGAGCGCGTAGGTGCCGCGAATGTCGAGCGCCACCCGGCCCTCCCGTAAGCTGACATAGGCGAGCGCGATATCGGTCGTGCCGCCCCCGGCGTCGATGACGGCGATGGGAGTGCCTTCACCCATAGCCAGAAGCTCCTGCGCGCGCCGTTTGGCGATGCCGTAGGCGGCAGCGACGGGTTCGGGGACGAAGGTGATCTGTGTCTCCGCGACTCCGCAGCGCTCCATAGCGGTTTTCAAGGCGAGCTCATACGTTTTCCCCTGCGTATCGCCTTCATTGGCGTCGAGCACGGGGCGCGTCAAGACGTAGCGTACATTCAGGTTGAGGCGGGAGAGGGAGGCGTCGGCGGCTTTGAAATAGTCGTCGATGCGGAGAAAGAGCTGCTCGAAGTAGCGCTCCAGGAGATAGGCGTTCGACCAGTGCGGGTTCTCCCGGCGGAACGGCTCCTCATTGACGCGCAGCAGGGTCTTCAGGTTACCGATACGGATCTCATCCTGGGCCAGCATTCCTCGGGACACTTCCGATCCCCAGCGGAAACTTCGCCCATTGCGATGCATGGCCATCTCGGTGGGAAAGCGGGCCTTGCCGTCGCGGTCGCCGATGACGTCTACGGTTCCCCGGGGCTTGCCCGCCACCAGGCCATGCCGCCAGCGCACCCGGACGCCGGTGTTGCGCGTTCCGAAGTCGATGGCGATCACAACATCGGCGCCCGCTTCATCGACTGCGGACTCCAGTCGCCGCAGAAGTATCGGCTCGGCCTCGGGGCCGGCTGACCACTCCTGATCCGCGCCTTTCGCGACCCGTTCCGGCAGCGCTTCCGCGACGATCTCAATGGTGCCGTGTGCAAAGACCTCGGGCGCTTTCCTGTCGATGGGGAGGGTGACATTGGTGAGGCGATAGCCCGTCGGGACATCGGAGTCGAAGCTGCGCACCTGGTCGGCATCGTTCCAGAGGCGCACATACTGTCGGCGCACGCCTGGGGGAAAGAGGAGAGTGGCGCTGCCGACGATCCAGCGGTCCACCACGACGCGCACAAGCTCATTGGCGCGCAGTCGCTGCTCACGCTCCGCGTGGAACTCCCACCAGGGGCTCTGCGGTGCGAGCGCCGAGGGATGCGGACGAGGGCCATCGTCACTCACCAGCGTGATAAAACCGCTCAGGCTCTCTTGCGGCAGCGGCTGCAGCGCAAAGGCGACCGACTGCTGCCGATCCACGCGCGCTGCTGTCTTCCCCACCAGCCGCAGCCCGTGCAAGCGTGTGACATCGACGCGGACATTAACCGCGTCGCTGCCGCTATTGTGGGCGACCAGATAGAACGTGCCATCGGGAGGCAAAACGACGGCGCCTGTCCCCGGTCGCGAGTCCAGGGAGGAGGACCAACGAATTTGTGCGGTCGTCTGGCCGCACCGAACACAGTATCGGTCGTCGCCTTCCAGAGCATTCTCACAAAACGTGCACGTCAGCGCAGGGGTCATGGGTCTTTCCAAAGGGGTCAGGGTAGATAGGTAGAACGGCTTATCGGAATACGATCAACAACCCTACCGTGCGGTAAACCTGTCGATCCCGTACCAGCCCTCCGGATGAACTCGCAGGCTGTATTGGCAGACTGTAAGTTCCCAATACGCCTCTGCGATTCCTGCTCCGCCGAAAGAGCATGGCGGTAGTGTCATGAAACAGGGAGCAGATGCAGGAGGAGAAAGTAGATGTCACTACGCATCGGGTTCAGAAGCGGGACTATTTGGACGCCACGCGCGGGTCACGAACCGGGGACTGGCCCTCCCGGAGCCAGTAGAACTGGTTGGCTGGAAGGGCGCCGAACTCCTGGCGGCGGCCGCGCGGCCATCGGACGGTGATCTTGTCGATACGCGTCTCGTCTCCGAGGCCGAAGGTAACGCGGATATCGCTGTGCGAACAGTAACTCGACCCTCCACGCACCCACTGAGTCTGTGTCTTCTTGCCTGCCTGGATGACGACCTTGGCTCCGATCGCGTCCCGGTTGCTCTCGACGCCCTCGAGGCGCAGGGTGATCCAGTGGTTCTGATTGCCGCCATCGTTTCTGTAGAGCTGCAGCGGGCCGGCCTGGGACACCATGACCACATCCCAATCGCCGTCGTTATCGTAGTCACCGACGGCCAGTCCGCGCGTGACACGGGGCAGCGCGAGGTCGCCCAGAGAACGCGTGTCCTCTTGAAAGATCCCCTTCCCCTGGTTACGCAGCAACTGTTGGCTCTGTGCATATGAGGACCCGTTCGTCTGGACATCCATGCGGTCGAGGACGTGGCCGTTGCCGACGATAATATCTTTGTTTCCGTCCAGATCGTAGTCGAAAGACTCGAGTCCGAAGCCGAGATAGAGCAGATTGATGCTGGCCAGGCCGGAGGCATAGGCGGAGTCTGTAAAATAACCCTGCCCCGTGTTGAGGTAGAGAGATTTCGGTTCGCCGGAGAAGTTGACGTCCATCAGATCTTCAAAGCCGTTGTTGTCGTAGTCGCCGACCGCGATGCCCATGCCGGAGAGCGGCTCGCCATGCGCCCCGACTGCCGCGCCCGCCGCGACCGCCCGATCGGTGAAGGTGCCGTTCCGATTGTTGTGGAGCAGGAAATTGGGCATCGTGTCGTTGGTCACAAAGAGGTCCATCCAGCCGTCGTCATCGTAATCGAACCAGGCGGCGCTCATACTCTTGCCGAGCAGGCGTCCGATCCCGGATTTCTGAGTGACATCGGTGAAGGTGCCGTCCCCATTGTTGTGGTAGAGACGGCAGTGGCCGGGCTCATAGACCTGGGGGCGACAGTAAGAGGGCTTGCCGTCGGCGTTGGGACAGTCCTTGTTCGCAGCGGGCGCCCAGCGACAGTAGTGGCAGACGAAGAGATCGAGATGGCCATCGTTATCGTAGTCGGCCCACGCGGCGCTCAGCGGCCAGGTCATCTCCCCAGCCAGGTCGGCCAGACCCGCTTTCTGGGTCACATCCGTAAACGTGCCGTCCCCGTTATTGTGCAGGAGGCGATTGCCGCCGTAGGCGGTGATATAGAGGTCGGCCCAGCCGTCGTTGTCGTAGTCGGCGACCGAGACGCCCTGTCCGTAGCCCAGGTCGCCATCGAGCTTCGCCTCGGAAGTCACGTCGCTGAACGCGCCGTTGCCGTTGTTGCGGTACAAAACACTGCGCTGGCTGAACTTCAGCCCCTCTCCAGTCGCGCCTGGAAGTGGCCCGCTCTGAAGCGCGAAGATATCCAGGAAGCCGTCGTTATTGTAATCGAAGAAGGCGACCCCACCGCCGGTCGTCTCTACAAAGTAGTGTTTGCCGGTTGCGCCATTCGCGTATTTCCACTGAATGCCTGCGGAAGCGCTGACATCTGAAAAACGAAGGGGGTAGCGGGTGAGTTGCGGGGCGGCAGCGGCGCGGGCCGGATCGACGACAGTCGTCGAGGGGCGGGCGGGCGGCGGAGTGTGCGATTCGCGTTGGCAACCCGCCCCCGCCGTCAGCCCACCTGTCAGCCCTAATAGCAGAGAGCGTCGTGTTAACCGCATAGATGAGAAGACCTTTTACCTTCGCTACGGAGTGAAATCGGGGCGTGCGGCGTTGCGGGCTAAATCCTCGCGGCCTTGCCGCCGGTAGAAGGCGACGAGCGCCTCGCGAGCCCGCGTCTCTTTCGGAGCCTGGCGAACGAGCTGCTCGAAATAGACCCCTGCCTGTCGGGTGTTGCCCCGCTCCTCTTCCAGGCGTGCCAACTCCAGACCCGAGGAGAGGTCGTGGTTATTGAAGCCCATGACATGCTTGAGATGCTCGATTCGATCATGGAGCCGGGTAACCTTCTCGAAATCGGCGGCGGCGAGCTCGCGCCTGCGGGTATCGCCTGTGCGCGTATAACACTCCACCAGGCCGTGAATGATTCCTGGGGAGTTCGGCCAGCGGCGCAGCCCCGCGCCGTAGACATTGAGCGCTCGGCGTGTGTCGCCCGCATACAGCTCCAGTTGACCCAGCACCGTATAAGCTTGCTCATCGTTGGGCATTCCCGCAATCGCGCGACGACCGTAATCGATGGCGGCCTTCAGATTCTCGGGCGTGCGCGGCTTGTGGTCATAGACGATCTCCATCAGAAAGCAGGCCTGGGCATCCGTCGGGTGCGCCTGGAGATAAGGGATCAGATCGCGCTCGGCAGGTTCGATTTCCAGGGCGTCCATCTCGGTATTGACGAGAGCGATAAAGAAGCGGCGGTCTTGCGGGCGCAGTTGATGGGCGCGCCGGAGCGCCGGCATGGCTTCCTGGCGCTCTTTGAGCTCCGCCTCGAGAATACCATAGTCACCGAGGGCATCGGCGTCGTTCGGAAGCAGGCGCGCTGCGCGTCTGGCCGCCTTCATGGCTTCCGGTTTTTTTCCCACCATCCGCAGGGCGCGCGCCAGACGATACCACAGGCTGCCGTCATCCGGCGACAGGCGCGCAGCCTCCGTGTACTGCCGCGCGGCGTCCGGAAAGCGCAGCAACTCCGTATACAGATCGCCTAGCTGTTCGTGGCACCCCGAGAAGCCGGGATCCTGCTGGACTCCTTGCAGCCACTCCCGCTCGGCCGATGCCGGACGCTTGGCCGACAGATACTCGATGCCCTTCCGATAGTGCCGGACGCCGGGACGGGTCTGCTCGCGCCAGAACCAGAGCAGGTAGCCGACCGCGATCACTCCGCCGCATAGCAGGAGCGACAGGAACAGCCGCCGAGAGCGGCGGGGGCCTCTGGCCGGATGCGTGGGCGCGTCCGAAGACGGCGAAACGGATTTTACCGGGTTTCTCATAGAACAGCGCAGGACCAGTCGAATTGAAATTTCAAAGAAGGCGTCGCCGAAGCGGGGCGCGGCGAGGAACGAACGAAGCGGCAGGAGGCTTCCTGTCGCTTCGTACAGATCTGGAATTCAAAACCGATCGTAGCGTGATCTCTCGGTTTCGGATTCCCTCGAACATCAGTAGTCTTTCTCGTTGGTTCCGGAGGTCGGGTCCGGGGCATATGTTTTCATGTGATCGTACTTGGCATGACCGTCGGCATATACCACGTTCCTCTGACCGGAGGGGATGATCTTCAGATCGGGCACCGAGGAGTGGAAGCCTTCCTGATCAAAGAACATGCCCTTGCTGGTAGGAGCCTGAAGCGCCGCAAGAGAGACGCCCGTGCGCGGCCTGCCACCGGCGCAGGAGTCGGACGCCTTCAATGGGATCGACAACGCGCTGTTATGGTTCGGGTCGGTCGTCTGATCCAGTAGTGTTTTTACGTCCCAGTAGTGACAGTCGTACCACCAGTCGAACTGAGTGCCGTAGCTGGTGTAGGGCCAGTCGTTCGTGGTGTTGTTGCCCGCCCAGGTGCTGTCGCTCGGGCAGATCCATATCGCCTCCGATTTGATATACGGCGCGAGCTGGAAACGGTTGCCTAGCTGGTAGTTCGTATCCACGATTCCTTTGGCGGTCTTCGGCACGTCTGCGTGCCAGTTCTCGCCGAACGGGAACTGTTCGTCGTTGTCCTGAACGTACATCAGCACGGCGGTGCCTAGCTGTTTCATGTTGCTGAGACAAGAGATTTTGCGTGCCTGCTCACGGGCCTTCGCAAAAACGGGGAAGAGAATCGCGGCAAGGATAGCGATAATCGCGATGACCACTAGCAGTTCGATGAGGGTAAAACCCTGTTTCCTGTGCATCTCTTTTGGGACTCCTCTCTGAGGCTCATTTGCACTTCACTGTTGAGATTCCGCTTCGATAAGAACGTGCGCCATAGGGAGAGACGGAACGGATGTTCCGTCTTCTGCCAGGTAAGAGAGACCATTCTCTCCGCCTCGCAGAAGCCAGCCCGGCGGAGGACGGGCAGCGCATCGAAAGAGAGCAGGGGCGAGTTAGGGAGCGTGGCCCATAGATTGCTTCATCTTCAGGGCTTCGGGCCCTTCCGGCTTTGGCTTGTTGACAAACCAGAAGCCCGCCCCGACCACGAGAGCGATGACGATAATAACGACGACAATGCCGACGGGTCCCTTGATTTCCGTTTTCATGCTCTACCACCCTCTCTCGGGCGTTCTTCATGACGCCCGCATTGTCCCACTCACAAACGCTGTCTTCGTCGGTCCAGGGAGATCCACGCCTTGCTTCAGCGCACCGGCCACATCGTCGTGTCACGGCGGAGCGAAGTCAAGGGCGTTGGATCGCGCTTAGCGTTGTACTCTGCACCGGTGGGTAGAGAGCAACAATACTTAACAGTCTTTATGATATCATATGGTTGTCTACTGTGTCAATAGGAGTGCCCGTAGTATTCTGCCTTTCTCACCAATCGCAGACCGCGCAAGCGTGTGGTGTCGACGCGTTGCGCGTCTGTTGCCGAGTAAGCGAATGTTGTACATGTCGTGGTCCGTGAGAGGGAGGGTGCTTGGAAACCGAAGATTTTAGCTTTTTCCGTAGGCGGCGGCGTTTTCGCGGGCGAGGGTGCGGCGGTAGCGAACGAGGCGGAGGACTTCGGCGCGGTCGGGAGGGGTGGGGAGGGTGGTGAGATCGGCGGTGATGCGGGCATTGGAGCGGCCATAGCCCATCGGCAGGGAGAGCATCCCTGTGGCCGCCAGGGCCTCCTGATATTCCGCGAGGGCGGCCCGGAGACGGGAAAGGCGAAGCGGTTGTGCAAGCGGAATAAAGCCGCGCACCCAGGTTTCGACCTCGCCGAGCCACCAGCGTGCTCCTATGCGTTGATGGATGAAACGATAGTAGATTCCGGCTTGCCATGCGGCGCTTCGGCAGGAGAACGCCTCTTCGCCGGTGAGGGAGAGGCCGAAAAATGCGGGCAGGGTTTCCGGTGTCACCTGGAAGCGCTGCCCGAGCCACTGCCAGAGCCAGAAGTCGGAAGCGGACGACGAAGGGGTGTCTGGGGCAGACGGTGTCGATGTCGGGGCGGTGAGAGGAGCGTCGGGATGAGCGCGTGTGGGCCAGTCCAGCAGGTGCAGAGGAAAGGGCAGTTCCAGCAGCGCGCGGGTCACGAGGTGGCCCTGGGGGCGGTGGGCCTGCGCGTCCTCGTTCGGGCGGAAGCGGGCCAGCGTTCCCGCCTTTCTGCGTTCCCCGGACGCGTCCAGAAACAGCAGGGGCGCGCCGTCCCAGAGCAGCGTGCGTTCCAACTCCGTGGTTCGCAGGACGACCGCTTTCCCCGAATTCTTTGCGCCTGGTTCTCGACCTTCGGGAACGGCTGTCTGACTTGCGGCTGCCGGAATGAGCCGTGATCCGCCGAGCAGCCAGAGATCGCGGATGCCCGCTTCCCGGTACTGCCGATGCCGCCGTCGCCACTCGCGCGCCGTCAGGTGGGCGCACTGATACTCCAGCGCGATCCGACTGCGATCTGCCAGCACGGCCAGCACATCGGCGCGCTGGCCTGTCGCGGGGAGAAAGGCTTCGATCAGAACGTCGGCGTCGGGCAGGCAGGCGCGCAGCCATGCGGCGATAAGAAGCTTCCCGGCGCGATGCTCTTCCGTTTCCGGCTCCGACGTGGGCAGCGTACAGACCGCTCCCGGCAGGTGGGCGAAATGATGGGCGCGCACGGTTCCGGCATGCAGGATCACGGTTCCGGCGCAGCCGGGGCAGGTGAGGCTGCGCGTATCGGAGAGCAGTCGCAGCGTCTCCGGAGCGTCAAGGCCGATGGTGACCCGCGCATTGCCGTTATGTGCAACCAGCAGATTTTGCGCGGGCAGGGGTTTCATTGTACGCGGCCTCCCAACCGACGGCTTACGATGCTTTCTTTGCCACACCGCCCTCTTCGACGTGTTCGTGGTACATCTTGCAGAGAATGGCGCCTCCCAGCAGAATCATGCAGGAGTAGAGAATCCAGGTGACGAGCAGCACCAGACCCCCGAACGCGCCGTACAGCTTGTTGAAGTTGCCGAAGTGCGCCAGATAGATTGTGAAGGCCTTCTTGGCGATCTCCCACAGCACCGCGATGACAACGCCTCCGAAGAGCGCGGACCGCCAGGTGACCTTTGTATTGGGCAGCATGCGGTAGAGGAAGACAAACAGCGCGACGTTGACGGCCAGCGCCAGCGCCTCGAATACGATCTGCATCAGCAGCGCCAGCAAGAACGGGAGATGCTTCGGCAGGCCCAGCGCCGGTATATGCAGGTTCTGAATGAAGTCGGGGCCGGCAGAGGGCAGCAGCGATAGCAGAAACAGCAGGCCACTTCCCAAAAAGACGCCCAGACCGATCAACTTTATCCGGACGAAACCACGTGTCTCTTTCACTTCCCACGCGGCATTCATCGAAGGCATCGCGTTGTTGATGAGCCCTATACCCGCCCAGAGCAGCGAGATAATACCGATCCCAAGCACCCAGCCGCGCGCCTTCATGATCTCCTGCGCCGATTTCGCCAGACCGGTCTGCTGGATGACATGATCGGCCGCTTTCATCGCCTGTTCGCCGGGAACGATATGCGCAACCAGATCGTGGATCAGGCGCGTCGCCTGTTCCGGAGGAACGAAAAAGCCCACGGCGGCCAGCGCGAACAGCAGCACCGGAATCAACGACATGACGCCGACGAAGGCGATGGACTGCGCCCGCATCCCGCACTCGTCCGCCCCGTAGCGCGCCAGCAACTCTTTCCCCAGCGCCATGATGCCCGTGGCCTTGGCAGTTGTCTCGGTGCTTTTGGGGCGCTCGGCCGCGCGCTCGTCCAGCGGTTTGTGGGCCTTGTCGGACGGGCGGGCGCTCTCCATATAGGTGGGAGTGGGCGGGCGCGGCGTAATGGGTATGGGCGGGGCGGCGGCACGATCCGTCTGCAGTCCAGCTTCCACGCTGCGCCAGGCGACCATGCCTCCCGCCGCCAGGGCTACCAGTAGGGAGACGCCGGAGCGGAGCGAAAAAATGTTGGGCCGTGCCGCTTGTCGCACCTCTTTGACGGCGGCGCGCAGATCGCAGCGGGTACGGGTCGTATCGACATGACTATGGAAAGGGCTCCGGGCGGGCATTGTTCGTTTCCTCTCGTCTACGGTATGAAAAAAGCAGCGACGTGCTTCTGACTTTCACACGATAGACTAAAGAGGAGCCGAACTGTTCCCGAAATTGCAGCCGCGCCGATCAGTAGGTCCGTATCGGTTTGGCTCGCCCCATGCCATGCCTGGGGAGCATCGTGCGCACGTTCTGATCCGAGACCACTTCCCCATTTTTCAGCAGGCAGACGTACATCCGTTGCACCTGGGTGGCCACCATGGTAATGTCGCCGATATGAACGCGCACCACGACGGTGCCGTCTGCCGCATCCGGCTTCGGCACCGTATACTCCATCGGCTTCGGATCCTCGGTATTGCTAAAGAGAAAAGCCGACTTGTCGGCCACGTACTTCGGCACGAGCGCGTCTAGAGTCGGAGGATACTGGCCGCCATGATCTTTCCGGTACGCTTCGATACCATCCCCGACTTTCGCGACGCTCTCACCGGTCGGCCCCACCGAAGCCATCACGCTGAACATCCCTTTTGCCTTGGAGTTACCGAACATACGCGTCACCGAGACGCCCCCAATAACCACGACGAGAAGCGCGATCACGCCGCATCCCACGAGACTCCAGAGCAGGACTCCGTTCGGCCCCGGTCTCCGCATTGGCGCGGGGGGCGGCGGATACGCGCCCTTCATTCCACCAGCCATAGATAGCCTTCTTCCTGTAACCACACCCGTTCGAGCCGCCTCCGGAGTGAAACGATTAAAATGCCTGGTCATCACCTGTGGCTCGTACCGTCATAGACGAGACAGAAGGCCCCAGCGGTTTCAGTTTCCGTACGTCCCTCCGCAGAGTACGAATCAGTCGCCGCCGGTAGCAAGGTGCATGATCTTCTCCTGCGTCGCGTCGGCGCGGGAGAGTTCGCCGGTGAGGCGGCCTTCATGCATGACCAGGATGCGGTCGCTCATGCCCAGCACCTCCGGCAGCTCAGACGAGATCATGATGATGGCCACGCCGTTCTTCGCGAGCTCGTTCATCAGTTTGTAGATCTCCGACTTCGCGCCGACATCGATACCGCGTGTCGGCTCGTCGAAGATCAGGATCTTGCTGCCGGTGTAGAGCCATTTCGCCAGCACGACCTTCTGCTGATTGCCGCCGGAGAGGTTGTGGACGGTCTGTTCGATGGTCGGAGTCTTGATGGAGAGGTCGGTCCTGTACTTCTCCGCCACCTCCCTCTCCTCGCCGCGCCGGATGAAGCCGAGGGAGGAGAGAAAGTCCAGATTGGCGAGGGTGGTGTTTTCGCGCACGACCATGCCCAGCACCAGCCCCTGCTGTTTGCGGTCCTCCGTCACCAGGCCGATGCCGTGCCGAATGGCGTCCTGTGGCGACTTGATGCGCACCGGCTTCCCGAACACCTCGATACTGCCGCTGTCCATCGGGTCCGCTCCGAAGATGACGCGCGCGGTCTCCGTACGGCCCGCCCCGACCAGTCCGGCAATGCCCAGCACTTCGCCCTTGCGTACCGCGAACGAGATGTCGTGGAGAACGCCTTTGCGGTTGAGATGCTTCACTTCCAGCGCCACATCCCCCAGCGGAGCCGGCACCTTCGGAATGGCGTCTTTGAGCTCGCGTCCGACCATGAGCCGGATGATCTCTTCGCGCGTCAGATCTTTGACGGCCTTTGTCGCGACATGACGGCCGTCGCGCATGATCGTCGCCCGGTCGCACACCTCGACGATCTCCTCCAGACGATGCGAAATGTAGACGATGCTGACGCCTTCGGACTTGAGCTGAAGCATCAGGCGGAACAGGGCGCGGAGCTCGTGGTCGGTCAGGGTCGCGCTCGGCTCGTCCATGACGATGATCTTCGACTTTTTGCTGGTTGCCTTGGCGATCTCGACCATCTGCTGACCGGCTACGCTGAGTGTGTTGACGGGCGCACGGGCATCGATCTTTACCCCGAGTTTGTCCAGCACCACCTGGGCGTCGGCGTACAGCTTCTTGAAGTCGACGAAGCCAGGAATGGCGGCGCGGGGCTCGCGGCCCAGATAGATGTTCTCTCCCGCGCTGAGATAGGGGACCAGATTGAACTCCTGATAGATGATCGAGATGCCGAGCGACATAGCTTTCTGCGGGCTGTCGATCTGAACGACGCTGCCATTGAGCAGAATCTCGCCGCTGTCTTTGGACTGCGCTCCGGCGAGAATCTTCATCATTGTCGATTTGCCCGCTCCGTTTTCACCGAGCAGGGCGTGGATCTCGCCCACGTCCACGCTTAGAGAGACATCGTCGAGGGCACGGACACCGGGGTATTGCTTGCTGATGTTGCGCATCTCCAGCGCAGGGGCTATGGCGGGCGGGGCGGCGACGGTCACGGGGTCTCTTCTCCTGACGGGTTGGTTTCGACTGTCGGGCCGTGCTCCCGAATGACGACGGAAGGATCGGCCTGTTAAGATTCGGGAAAGGGTTTGGGAACTTCCTGCTATTTCTCGCCCAGACGCTTCAATCCCTCTATCGCGGCGGGATCCTGCGCGTTGAGTTTCAGCGCTTCCCGGTACTGCGCAATGGCTTCCGGCTTGTGATTCTGTTTGGCATAGATGTCGCCCAGTTTGGCGAAGATGTCGGCGCGAACCGTTGCCGGATAGGCGGCCTCCATCGAGAGTTTCAGATAGTAAGGGACCGCCTCCGCCTCTCGATTGGCGGCGGTCAGGGTCAGCGCCAACTCCGAGGTGGCTTCGAAGTCCGCAGGATTCGCCTTGACCACAATCTGATACTGCCGAATAGCTTCGTCCCGGTCGCCCTGAAGAACGCAGCGCTGCGCGAACCTGCGGCGCAGATTCAACCGCTGCTCCGCAGGCAGATCCGGATGCGCGAGGAGCGCCTGATAGATTTTCGCGGCCTCATCTTTCTGCGCGTTCCTATCGAGCTGTTCGGCGAGCGTCAACTGCGCCAGCAGATCTTTCGGCGCGAGAGCCACGATCTGCCGATAGACGGCGATGGCATCGACGCCTTTGCCCCGTTCGGAGAGTAGTGTGGCGTAGTTTTCCAGCACGGGGCGCTGCGTTTTGTGCTGCTCCACAATACCTTTGAGGTAGGAAAGCCCGGCATCGGCGCGTTTCTGGCGCGTAAACTCATCCAGCACCACCGTCATAAGGCCCGCATTGGCGGGCGTCTTCTCAAAACGGGGCTGCAGCCAGCTCAGAAAATCGTCGGGCTTGCCCTCCTCTTTGTAGACGTTGGCAAGGTCGGCATAGGTCTGGCGGCTCTGGACGTTTTTGTCCAACAGAGAGACATAGAGCGCGCGGGCCTCGGGAAAGCGTTTCAGACGAATCAGGGCGACGGCCTTGTAGTCGTAGACCCAGAACAGGCGTGGATCGCTTTTTAAGATCGTATCGTAGACCTCGATAGCGTCGCCGTCGCGGCCTGCCTGCCGGAGCGCCAGCGCCAGCGCCGTCAGGAGGCTCACATCCTGCGGAGCCTGTCGGCGCAGACTCTGGTACTCTGCGATGGCCTTGTCCGGTTGGTTGAAGCGCTGGTAGGCCTGCGCGATGCGTATCCCGTCCTGAAGGGGAGTTTTTGAGAGCGCGGCGGCCTGGCGATAGGTGGCGATCGCCTCGTCCCCTCTGTTCTGGCTCTCGTAGAGTTTCCCCAGTTGCGCATAGACGCTCGGGTCTTTCGGCGTGACGGCGAGGAGAGCTTTGTATTCGGCGGCGGCCTGGTCCGGTTTTTTCAGTTGTTCGTAAATTCTGCCGATAGTGAGATACGGTTCCGGGTCGTACTGCCCGTTCTTCGCGGAGAGAGTAGCCTCCTCCTTCTTGATCTGTTCCCAGGCAGCAATGGCTTCGTCCGGCTTGTCCTCCTGTTGCGCCAAGGCGGCGAGGCCCCGCAAGGCCGTCATCCGCTCGGATTTCACGGCGGAGACTTCGACGACCTGCATCTCCTTCGGACCAGAACTGCCGGTCGCGTCCAGAGCCAGCACGGCTTTGTACTGGGCGCGCGCCTCGTCCGGGCGTTTCAGCAGAGTGAAGTCCCGTGCCATGCTATTCATGGCATCGCCCGCGACACCGTTCCGGGGCTTGGTGCCCAGCAGTCCTTTCCACTCTTCGACCGCATCCGCCAGTTTGCCCGCCTTCTCCAGCATATCCGCTGCTTCCTGATAAGAGAGCGGGTTTTTCGGATCCTGCAGGCGATACTCCCGCCAGGTCTTCACCACCTCATCGACCTTGCGCTGTTTCGTATAGGCCTGGGCGATGTGCCGATAGGACTCGACGTCTTTGGGCGCCGTAACGATATGCTTGCGATAGAGCCCGATGGCCTCGTCGTAGCGCCCCATGTCTTCGAGCAGGCTCGCAAGGCCGAACTGGAGCGACGCATCCCTGGGAGCCAACGCCTGCGCCTCTTTGAAATGGCTTTCCGCCAGCGCCATCTCGTTTCGTTTTTGCGTCCTATCCAGCAGGTGGGTGGCCTCCTTCTGCTCGGTGAGGGCCAGACTCCCCAGGGTGCGGGGGTCTTTCGGCATCAGGTTGTGCGCCTGCATGAAGTGCAATCGGGCGGCCTGGAAGTTCTCGAGGACGTAGTAGAGCTGCGCGACGTTGTAGTGGGCGTCGTAACTGTTCGGCGCGACATTGAGGAAGGTAATATAGGCGGAGATCGCTTCCTGCACGTTGCCCTGTCGGTGCAGGACGGCGGCGCGATTATAGAGAGCGATGGTGTTGTGCGGCTCCGTGCGCAGCACATCATCGTACTTCGCCAGGGCGTCCACAAGCCGATTTTGCTCCTGATAGATCCCTGCCATCATCAGCTTCGGCTGGACCATCGCCGGGGCCAGGGTGGCTGCCCTCTGCACCGCTGTCAGCGCCTCTTTGCTCTTCTTATGCTGCATCAGCGCGAAGGCGTAGTCCAGATAGCCCTGCGGGTTGCGCGGGGCCGACTGAATGGCGAGCGCAAACTCCTTCTCCGCTTCGGCCGGGTTCTGTTTGATGATGGCGACCGCCCCCAGAACGTGATGCGCGAGCGCAGCGACGGTGGGGGTGGGCTTGAGCGTGAGTGTACGTGTGGCGTACTCTTTCGCCTGGGCGACTTTCGACTGCTGGCTGTAGAGGGTGGCGAGCTGCGCATACCCGATGGCGCTGGTGGGATCGAGGGCGACGATGCGCAGCATAGCCGTTTCGGCCCGCTTCTGATCCCCGCGCGCCTGATACAAAAACGTCAATCGGCCGTTGACTTCGATCAGATTACGGGGAGGCAGATGCGCGGCGGCGGCGAGTTTCAGGAACTCCTCGTAGGCAGGAGCGGCCCCGGCCCACTTATGCGCCTTGTCGAGCGCAACGGCGCGCGAATACTGCTCCGCCGCCTTCTGCACTTCGGGCGGCATCGCCGGTGGGGCGTTCTGGCCGGGTCTGCCCCCGGCGAAACCGCTGGATTGCGCGCAGAGCACGACAGGCAGACATAGGGAAAAAAGGGCGGCAATGCCCCAGAGCGCAGGCCGCGCAAGGGATACGTTCTTCAAGTTTGCAACTCCGTGGCGTGAAAAACGGGGGGATCGCTTTGAACTCATTGTAGCGGATAGCAGTGCGAAAGTCAAGATAGAGCGCCAGCGAGTCAAGGCGACTCGCCGGCGCATCCTGGCCGCAGAGACTCAGGAAAGAAGCTCTTCCGGTTTGAACCAGAGGGCGATTTCGGACTGCGCCGTCTCCACCGCGTCGGAGCCGTGAACGAGATTCGTCTGGACTTCGGTGGTGAAGTCGCCGCGAATCGTGCCTGGGACCGCCTCGAACGGCTTCAACGCGCCGATCATATTGCGGCAGAGCTTGATGGCGTCGTTGGCCTCCCAGACCATCGCGACCACCGCACCGGAGACGATGAATTCGACAAGCTCACCGTAGAAGGGCCGCTCCTTATGCACCGCGTAGTGCGCTTCCGCCAGCTCGCGGCTCGGCTTCAGGAGCTTGAGCGCGACCAGACGCAGGCCGCGTGTCTCGAAGCGGCGGATGATCTCGCCCGCCAGTCGCCGCTCGACGCCGTCCGGCTTGACCATAATAAAAGTTCGTTCGATAGCCATTCTTTCCCCCATCGGTAGATCGCATGTTGTCTGTGGATCGACGCCGCACACAAGCCCAACGCCGACCTCGCTGCTTACGGCGAAGTATAGCACCGCGAACGCTGTCCCGTCAATCGACATTCGGTGGCTGACAGAACACCATCGATTGACGCAAATTATTGGTCGCTGGTATCGCCGTAATGGAGGCAGGTATTGAGGGCAGGGCCGAAGAATCTGTTGAGCACACTTGCAAATCTGGTTTCCGGATGTAAGGACTCTTAAAAGAGTGGTGAGTATAGAATACGGTATGTCGCCAAGTCCTATGAAAACCAACGTTACTGTCATTTGTCTTGAGGCTTTACTGCCTTTTTGTCTACACTAATCAACACAAAGGGACGTTGAGAAATGCATTTTACTGACATCGAATCGAATTGAGCTACGCCTATCTCCATGCCGTTGCCGCAAAGGCCGGGGTGGGTTGTCAGGTGGCCGCCCGCGCGTTGGATAATATGGGTATTGACGCAACGCTTCACGTCAAACGTGATTTTGGGCCCACATCCCTTCTTACCGAGTTTTCAATTCATGTTCAATTGAAGGCTACTGTCAACATGCCCGCAGAAACGGATGCTCGCTTCTCGTACTTCTTTAAGGGTATTGACCAGTACAATAGTCTCCGCGTCCCCACCGTCATGCCGCCAAAGATTCTAATCGTATTGTGTTTGCCTGAAGGAACAAGAGGCGTGGCTGATGCATACTGACGAACAACTGTTGTTGAAGCGGTGCGCTTACTGGGTCAGTCTGCGAGGCGCTCAGGAATCGACCAATGGCTCAGGCCAGACGATTTACCTGCCTCGAAAACAGGTATTCTCCCCAGAAGGACTAAACGATCTCCTGGCTAGGATCGCCCGTCGAGAGGAGCTACAATATGCCGGATAGTACGCATCTAGTGCAAGTCGCAGCTGGACTTCGCCCCTTGGAGGTCCGGAACTATGCGGAGAGTCGCGGATGGAAGCAGGTTCCGGAGTCACAAGATCGCCTATGGGTACTGAATCACCCACAATATAATTTGCGTCAACTACAGATTCCCATTGACGCTGATTTCGTGGGTTTCGATCAGGCAATGCTCGATGTGGCATTGCGCCTGGCGGATATTGAGGAGCGTGATGTAACCAACGTTCTCGCAGACCTTCTGCACTCTGACTCGGATACGCTGCGATTTCGGGTGGCTACCTGGAAAACTCAGAGCGGCGATCTGTCATTGTCCGAAGATATCAATCTGAGAGAGGGTGCCCGCCGCCTACTGCTCGCTGCGGCGTCTTCCGTGCTCAATCCGGTTCGCCATCATCCCAGGTTAAGCCGAAGTCAGCCCGAACAGCTTGTACGTTCCTGTCTGACCGGCCAAACGGAACGTGGCAGCTATGTAATGAAAGTGATGTGTCCGCTAAACGCGGTAGATGATGATACGATATTTACCGGAAGTAATGTAGGTTCGGAACTTTCAGACCCGTTTGTGCGCCGTACAACACGATTACTGATGCAGGCTACCGCAGGCTTGGCGAAAAGTATCGAGAAAGGCGATGTAGAGAGCTTTCTGGAGGGCGATTCGTCGAAGCCAATACTTAGTTGGAATCTGTGTGATGCACTTATTCGAATGAAGCCAGAGCACGAGGGGGCGCTGGAACTTGGGGTGTCCTGGGCGTCCCGATCTGGTATTGCGCCTCCAAAGGAAGTTCCGGTGAAAGTATCCTTCAAGACCGAATATTTCCCCGAAATCGAGCGAGTTGCCAAACGACTGCGTCCCGTGGCCTCCGAAAATAGCTCTATGCTTTTGATCGGAACTGTCGAAAGCCTTAACGGCGTTGTTGGCGACGATGGGCGGAGAGCCGGTGAAGTCATTTTGGACGTTTTTGTGGAAGATGAGGTTGTCCATGCTAGGGCTGTTCTCAATTCTGATCTCTATGCCGTGGCTGATCTCGCCCATATGCAAGGCAATGTCTACGTGCATATCGAAGGTATCCTACGCCGCACCGGGCGAACTTGTCGTATTGATAACGTAACCAGGTTTGAACGCATTGAAACAGGTCGCTAAATTAACTCGAGTCATGCCATTGATATCTGATTTGCCTCTGGCAGTTGTTGTGTCACCTTTTCCTAAACTACGACGTAGGTGGAATAGGAACGTTCCCTTGTTTAGGAGTGAGGAGGCGCGTGTGTTTCGATTTCGATTAGGTCCAACCAGTACGCCCTATGGCCCTTCCGGTGGCTCGAATGCATCCCTGAAATGGATGGGGGCGTTTGCGGTAGCATTACTGGGGGTGGGGGTGATGGCAGGGTGGATGCTCGGCAAGCATCAGGACAAGACGGGGGAGAGCTTCCAGGATACCGGCCCGATCATTTTGCAGATGCAGAAGCTGGGGCAGTTGCATACCGCCTCGTTCCATGAGAGCGATGTACTGACGCAGGAGTCGGAGGCGCAGCCGAACAACTGGGTCAAAAATATTCCTGGCGCTTCGGGAGTGGTGAGCTGGGCGACCCACAATCAGGCGCTCGTGGTGGCGGACGGGACCGTCGAGGCGGGCGTGGATATGACGCTGATCAGCGACAAAAGCGTGGAGCAGGTAAAACAGGCGGACGGGACGACCCGACTGCGCGTCCATCTGCCGCCGGTCACGATCTATAAGCCGAATGTGACGGTCCATGTAGAGCACAGCCAGGCCGGCCCGTTTTGGCACGACGAGAACATCGTCCCCAAGGCGCAGGCGACCGCAGGGCATCTCTTTCAGGAAGCCGCCGAGAAAGCCGATATACGCGGCAAGGCCCGTGCCAACGCCCTGGAGACCCTTCAGAAGACCTTCAATACACTGGGCGTCAAGAACATCGAGTTTACGTTTTAGGGCTGGGGCGGAGTTTACTGCGGGGCGGTCACCGGACGCGGCTCAGGTCAGGCCGCTGCGGCGGCGCAGAAGCCATTCCACGGTGAGGAGGCCGAGCAGCGCGGCCAGCACCCACCAGCGATCCCACAGCGTGCGCGGCTCCACGACCCGAACGGAGGCGAGCTCGGCGGAACGGAGCTTCTCCGGAAGCGTGTTCAACTCCGCCGCCTGAAGCATCTGCCCCCCTCCGACCGCCGCGATCTGCTGCATGAGCGCGGGATCCGCCGAACGGTTCGCGTCCTCTTCCTGACCGCTGAAGATGGTGAACGCCGCCGAAACCGGGACCGCCTTCGCATTGCCGGGGGGAGGCGCGACCGTCGCGACATACTCACCAGGGGAGGGCGGACGATAGGAGGCAGTGAAGTCCGCCGTCTTGCCGTCGCCGCGCGCGGGCGTCAGCGTCGTTGTCTTGCCGCCCGGCAGGGTCAGCGTTATCGGCGGCGGAGCGACTTTCGGGCCGCGCAGGAAACCGAGCAGAGTGACCGTCTCTCCCGCCGAATAGGTCGTCTTATCCGTGCGTAGTGCGATGTTCTGGCCGGGCAGGAAGTCCGATTCGCTCACCAGCCACCGGATAGTCTGTGCCCAGAACTCCGGATAGACCTTGCTGTACTTCTCCTGGTCCGGCGGCAGAAACGCCCAGCGCCAGAGCCCCTGCCCAACCACCGCCATCACCTTGCCCTGCCCGAACCGCTGATAGGCCAGAGTCGCCATCGGCTTGCCGTCTGCGCCGCTCTCCGAGTCGGACGAACGGGCCAGCACCACGGCCAGCGCCTTCTCGTTCTGCACCCGCGTCGCCGTAATGAGCGACGGCAGCTTCTTCACGACGGTCTGCGCGTCCTCCCCGGTGTCGAAGGCGAAGCCGGGGTGCGAGCGCCCCGCGTCCGTCAGGCGTAACTGCGCCGACGCCAGTTCCTGGGTGCCGTAGACGACGGGCTCCAGATCCCGCAGGCCGGGCGAGCGCTCGTCGGCGCGGCCGCGCAGGAAGACCAGGCAGCCGCCCCGATCCCCGACCCACTTCTTCAGCTCCTCGGTCGCCTTGCCATCGAAAAACGACTCGTAGCCCCTGCCGAGCAGGAGCACATCGTAGTGGGCAAACTCCTCCACGGTGCGCGGCACATGCACCAGCGCCTGCTCCGCACTGCCGCTGACTGCGAAAGGCCGCGTATCGGTCAACTGATAGACGCTGTCGAGGAGAATGGTGGGATCGTCGCGGAGCGCCTGCGCGAGGAACTTCGAGTCCCAGGTCGGCTGACCTTCGAGCAGCAGCACCCGCGCATGGCTGTCCATCACGTTCAGGAAGACGTTCGCGCGGTTGTTGGTCAGGTCTGTCTCGCCGGGAACGGGCGAGCAGGCGACGGCGTAGCGATAGAATCCACGGTGCGGCTCCATGACAGGGAACCTGACCTCCTGGCGGCCGGGCTTCAGCAGGACGTTCTGCGTAGCGATCCGCTTGCCGTCCCGCAGCAGCTCCACCGTCGCCGGCCCCGAGGGAATGCCGCTGTCGCGCAGATCCGCCGCGATCTCGATCTGCTGCCCCGGCTCCGCAAAGAGTTGCGGGCGTTGCGCCACGACAAGGATGTCCTGCGCTTTCGTCTCCTGCCCGAGACAGAGCGTGTATACCGGGCAGCCAAGAGACTTCGCGGTACGCGCCGCATCGAGCGGACTGGCCTGCCCATTGTCGCGCCCATCCGACACCAACAAGACGCCTCCGAAGCCGCCGGACGTTCCCGTAGGCCGGTTGGCGCTGACCGCCTGCGTCAGCGCGTCGCCCAGATTGGTGTGGTCGCCGTGGGGGCTCTCCAGGGCGCGCAGCACGTTCAGGTCGGTGGCAGCCGCGCGCGTGTCGAAGCCATACACGCGCACCTGATACCGCTGTGCCAGCGCTTCCAGAAGGGCGTGGTTTTCCAGCGTCACGCGTCGCGCCGCCTGCCAGCGTGTTTCGGGCTGCGAGACGGTGGGCACATCACGTGTCGTCATACTGCGGGAGGTGTCGAGAAGCAGGAGGAAGGGGGCTTTGCTCTTGGCCTGGGGGGCGGTCATTGTGGCGACGGGATTGAGCAGCAGCAGCGCCAACAGCAGCACGACCGCGACCCGCAGGCCCAGCAACAGCAGAGGAGGACGCTTCGCCCCACGCCTCTCCCGCCCCAGGTAGAGCGCAAGCGCAACCCCCACCGTCAGCAGCAGAAGCGCGACGGTCTGAATGGGGCCGAACGGCGGGTCGAAGTGGAGTTTCATAGTGGAAGATAAGCGCCGAAGAGCCTGCCTCCCGTGTCCGCAGGGATCACGTTCGACAGGTCGTCGGGGCGGTTCAGTCCTTTTTCTCCGCCCCGGCTTGCAGGGTGTCTACTCGGGCTTGTAGTCGCGCCATAGCCATTTGAGGCTGGCGGGCAGGATCGCGTACCCGTGGGTGCCGCTATGACTGCCGTGCCCGAACTCGAACTTGTAGTCGTAGCCTTTGAACGCCAGCGCCTTCGCCATCGACTGGTTCGCCAGCGGCCAGTTGCCGAACTGGTTGTCCAGATCGGTATCTCCATCCTGCAGGAAGACGCGAATCGGCTTCTTGTCGGTGCGACGGATCATAAAGGGATAGTTGTGCGCGCCCTCGATGCCCGTTTTGCCTCCGGCTAGATCGGTGTAGCTGCCGATCCAGGAGAGCACCTTGCTGAACTGGTCGGGCCGGAACCACGCAGCGGTAAAGGCGCACGAAGCGCCGCTGCTCAGCCCGGCGACCGCGCGACTGGCGGCGTCGTGGCGCAGTTTGTATGTCTTCTCGACCTCCGGCAGGATCTCTTCGAGCAGGAAACGGGAGTACTGGTCGGAGACGGTGTCGTACTCGAAGCTGCGCTCACTGTTGCCGCGCGGCGTTCCGCCCTCCGTCAATTTGCCCGGCTGAATGAAGATGCCGATGGTGACGGGCATCTCGCCCTTCGCGATAAGGTTGTCGAACACGACCGAAACCCGGTTCACGTAGCCCTGGCCGTCCTGATAGATCATGACGCAGGCCGGTTTTTCGGGCGTGTACTGCGCGGGCACGTAGACCCACCAGTCGCGCTCCGTATGGTCGAAGATCTGGCTTTTCCAGGGGGACATCTTGGTGATTTTGCCCTTCGGTACGCCATCTTTCGGATGGTTGTCCGGATCGTCCGGATAGCTCTCCTGTTGTGCCTGCGGCACAGGCTGCGGCACAAGGACCGTCCTTGTGCTCTTCTCTGTCTGTCCCTGCGCCAGTGCAAGGCCGGATCCGCTGCTGAACATCAGCGCCAGCAAAGGAAGGATGATACGTGTCTTCATAAATTCGGAACTCCTCCATCAGGCTAGGACGGCATGGGAAACGCGAGGCGCTGCCATACCGTTTCTGGAATTCGTTACCTGACTATATTTGCTGTCACGGTTGTAGACTCCTTCTGCTCTTTCGCGTCCATAAACCGTATGCGCGGCATGAAGGCCCCATGGATATGAACGGTAAAGCCCCAAATATTGTTCGAATATTGACGTTTAGACTATCCGACTGACGACACCAAGCGTCTCGGCATTACCGAGTAGCTTCCTTGCCCGTCTGGTTGTTGCTTCCCGGCGGCTTTAGGCCGCGACGGAAGCCGCAGAAACGCCCGAAGAGGGCGGTTTTTCCA
>JBBQPO010000033.1:0-31232 GCA_038217285.1 Chthonomonadales bacterium | reverse complement strand
GTCGATGGGGCTGCGAACCCAGGCCACGTTTTTCACGGTCGGAACCTTTGAACGCTTCACAGGCTGGAAAGCCCAGAACTTCATGGTTTCGGCATTGACCTGCGGGGGAATGATGCCGCCCGTCGCTTTGGGCGCGGCGTCAGCGCCAGGCGTCCAGGGCAAGCCCATCCGGACCCATTTCGTAAGAATGTCGATCTTGTCTTGCGACAGCTTGCCGACGGGCGGCATCTGCCTGCCCTGATAGTTGATGGCCCGGACGATCAGACTCTCGTCGGGCTTACTCAGCGACGCCGCTGGCCCCGAGGTGCCCCCTTTGAGCAGCGTGGCTCGACTGTTCAACTGCAGGCCACCGCTCAGATTGGCTCCCGCTCCGTGACAGGCGAAGCAGTTGGCCTGGAGAACAGGCTTGACCTGGATCTCGAAGAAACGGATTTGCTCGGCCGTAAAAGCCGTCTTTCCATCCTTCGGGAGGGTCTTCGTGTCGGTGCCCCGCGTCTGTGCAGGCGCGCCTGCCAGGCCAAGGAGCAGTCCCAGGGTTGCCAGCGCGCCGCCCAGAGGCCACGCCAGGAGTCTATTCATGCCACGAACCTTTCTTGCCGAATCTTACCGAACTGGAATCACAACTCACACGACCCCTACGCTCTCTACGGTGCATGGGGGCGGGACTATCTCAGACAGACACCGCAGTGCGGGGACGGAGCGCGGCAGAATGTCCGGACAGCGCCTCTGTCATCACAACCGGCACGACCGATTCGGTCAGATGATCGATGATTGCGGCGACGGCTCCCTGTCGCTTGCTGCCTCGCGCCTGAACGATGCGACAATGGGCAAAAGACGGAGGCAGGGCGCGTTTACCGGTTTCTAAAATAAGGCGATGGAGCAGTGTTTTATCGGCGGAAAAGAGCCGGCTATGCACAAAGAGCGTGGAGGGATTGAAAAGATTGATGACGGCTGCCAGCCCGATTGCCAGGTACCGACCGATGCGATCAAGCTCGTCGTCTGCGGTCAACTCTCCTTGTTCCAACAGCGCCAGCACCTGGGTCACGCTGAGTTTGCGTCCAAGGCGCTGGGAGAGCATGAAGGCCAGGGCAGCATCACTGCCGACGGTTTCCAGACAGCCGTGGTTGCCGCATCCGCAGAGCCTGCCGTCGAGTTCCACCGTGATATGTCCGACCTCTCCGGCCAACCCCGCATGTCCGGTCAACAGTCGTCCGCCGCTCATCACTCCGAGTCCGATCCCGGTGCTGACATCGATCATGGCGAAATCGTTCATGTTCGTCGCGGCTCCATAGTGCCGTTCCGCGAGGCAGAGGGCATGCGCCTCCTGCACGAGGATGACAGGAATACCGAGCCTTTTCGTCAGATCGTGGCTGGGCGAGCGTTGATTGGTTAAGGGAACGTTCGGAGAGAGAATGCCACAGCCCTGCCGGTAGTCGATCAGGCCCGGCATGCTGATCGCCATGCCCAGAGTGGCGACATGGGGGCGATTCATCAGTTGTTGTGCAAGGTCGCTAGCCGTGTCGATAAGGGCCTGGTAGGTGTCGGGCGTGAGAAACTGGGTTTCCCGTATCTCATGCAGCCTGCCGTCTAGTCCGGCAGACACGACGCGGCACTGGGCGGCGTCGATCACCAGACCGAGCACCTGCACCGTTTCGCTGGCGAGGCGCAGTTTGCGAGCGGGCCGTCCCCGCAGTTCGCCGTCGGCATCGCCCTCTTCCAGCAGTCCGGCGCGCAGCAACGCTTCGACAGCACGGGAGGCCGTCGGCGCGCTGATACCGGAATGCCGCGCGACTTCGGCACGCGACTGGGGGCCGCGCGCGCGAATGGCGCGAAGCACCTGCCGCTCGTTGATCTTGCTGAGAAGCGCTGGCTGTACCGGAGACATATGGCTCATAGTGGCAGTATACCAAGTCCTATCGGATTTTGTCAAGGCTCTTTATTAAATCCCTGTATTTAAACGAACGGCTACTTCTGCACCGGCCATCAACCGGGTTTTGCGGCTAAGAGGGTATGATTCTGGTATTCGTATTAAGTTACAGGAGACTGACGATGACGACGTTTTTGGAGCGTGTGGGGCATCGAGGCGCGCCACGTGTTTTCCCGGCGAATACCATGCGCAGTTTTCAACATGCGCAGGAACTCGGTTGTACGATGGTGGAGTGCGACATACGGCAGGCCGCAGACGGCGTCCTGCTTTTGGCGCACGATCCCCATGTTCACACCCCGGACGGTACCAGCTACGAGATCGCTGCACATCCCAGCGAGGCGCTTCGGGCGCTCGATCTCGGGGCTGGCGAGGGTGTTCCGACCCTGACAGAACTGGTCACATGGGCGCAGGGCCGCTGCCGCGTTATGGCGGACATGAAATGTGAGGGAGGCCGTGTAGAACAGCAGGTGGCCGAGGCGTTGTCTCTGCTTCCGGCTGCCGACAAAATCGTTCCGGGCGCCAGCGTCGAGAGTCGCGAACGATTCCGCGCCTGTGACCCCAATCTTCCTCTGTCGTTTTCGCTCGGCGGACACAGTCCAAACGACCTTACCGAAGCCGAGTTCACGACCTATCTGGCCACCCTGACGACCGACGCCGTCACCTGGCAATATCCTCTGCTGACAGCCGAACGCATCGCCGCCCTGCATGCCCGCCACCTCCGCGTCTTCGCCTGGACGGTGGACGATGCCGAAACCATGCAGCGCCTGCTCGCGGACGGTGTGGACGGCATCATCAGCAACCGCGCCGACCTGCTCGCCAACCTATAACGACAATGTCCGGTTCACCGAAACTGTCTAAGCCGTCTCGGTGGCATCCAGGGCGTGACGCTTCAGGTCGTCGAGCGCTACGAACTCCAGCGCCGAGACATGCGTCGCCACCAGAAAAACCGGCGGAGCCATATCGTCGTCCAGGGCCTCTTTCCAGCGCTCCACACAGAGGCACCAGCGATCCCCCGGTTTCAGCCCGGTAAAGCCGTGCGATGGCGCGGGCGTCGAGAGGTCGTTGCCGCGCTCCTTGGAGTATCGCAGAAAGAGTTCCGTCATCTGCGCGCACACAAGATGCAGGCCATAGTCTCCCGGCCCGGTGTCACAGCAGCCACTTCGGTAGAACCCGGTCACCGGATCGGTCCCGCAGACCTCTAAATTCCCGCCCAACACATTCATCGCCATAAGATTCGCCTCTCCGCATCGCCTTGGTACACACAAAAACAAGAGGACGCAGAAGACCACGTCCTCTCTATTATACCTGCGAACGGCTTCAGAAGTGCCTGAGTGCATCCGTCCGGACAGAAAGGCGGCTAGCGCGTAGGGATGACCGCTTTCGGTCATCCCTCCTGGTTACCGTTGCGATTTTCCATCCGACGCTTTAGCTTCGCTTCCGTGCCCTCTTCGGTCGGCTCGTAGAAGGGAGTGCCGGAGACGCCGTCGGGGAGGTACTGCTGATCGACATAGTGGTTGGGAAAGTCGTGGGGATAGAGGTAGCCTGTGCCGTGCCCGAGCGCTTTGCCGCCGGGATAGTGACCGTCGCGCAGAGGCATCGGGACGGGTTTGGGTCCGTTGGCTTTTATCTCCTCGGTGGCGCGCCCTATTGCGATGGTGCAGGCGTTGCTCTTCGGAGCGGCGGCGAGGTAACAGACCGTTTGTGAGAGCGTCAACTGCGCTTCCGGCAGCCCGATGAACATGACGGTCTGCGCCGCCGCGTTCGCGAGCACCAGCGCCATCGGGTCGGCGTTGCCGATGTCTTCGCTTGCGAGAATGACCAGACGACGGGCGATGAACTTGATGTCCTCTCCCGCCAGCAGCATCTTTGCCAGCCAGTAGAGGGAGGCGTCGGGGTCGGAGCCGCGCATCGACTTGATGAACGCGGAGATGGTGTCGTAGTGCTCGTCGCCGGTCTTGTCGTAGGCCAACGTCCGGGCCTGCGCGCCTTCTTCTGCCAGGGCCAGGGTTAAATGCCGCTGTCCCTCTGCATCCGGAATAGCCGCCTGCGCCGCCGACTCCAGGGCGCTCAGGGCGTTGCGCGCGTCTCCGCCCGCGATATGCGCCAGATGGTCCAGCGCCTCCCCATCGGCGTTGATCTGAAGCGCCCCCAGGCCGCGCTCCGTGTCGGTCAGCGCTCTCTCCATCAGCGCCCGAATCCCGGCATCGGAAAGCCGTTCGAACCGGAATAGGCGTGACCGCGACAGCAGCGGCGCGTTCACCTCGAAATAGGGATTCTCGGTCGTCGCACCGATCAAGACCACCGTGCCGTCCTCGACATGCGGCAGCAAGGCGTCCTGCTGAGTCTTGTTCCACCGATGGATCTCATCGACGAACAGAATCGTCTTCTGCCCGTTCTGTTTGCGCCGCTCCCGCGCCCTCTCGATCACTTTGCGCACATCGGCGATGCCGGAGGTGACCGCACTATAGTTCTCGAAAGCGGCTCTGGTCGTGCGGGCGATGATCTGCGCCAGGGTCGACTTGCCGCTGCCTGGAGGTCCCCAGAACAGTGCGGACGTCAACTGGTCGCGCTCGATAGCCCGCCGCAGCAGCGTTCCCGGACCCACGACGGTCTCCTGCCCCGCAAACTCGTCCAGGGTGCGCGGACGCATCCGTGCCGCAAGGGGCGCATTCGCATCCGGCTCCGGATAAGAGGGCGCAGCGGCGACTTCGGTTATAAAGAGATCTGAATCGAACTGATTCTGGGCAGGTTTTGAGGATGGCATATACTATTGTAACGGCAGGGGAGAGAACCGTCAAGTACGCGAAGAGAGGAGCCGCGATACGGTTGCGGCTCACTTGATGATCTTAAGGATTTCCCGGAAAGCGGGGGTTCCGGCGCGGCGCAGCAGCTCGTGGAGCGCCGACTCGACCGAAGCCGGCACGACTCCCGACTGGCGCATCTTCTCGAAGCCGATTCGCGTATTGGATTCCGAGCGCGAAGAGACCGCTTCCTCCACCAGATGCACCTCGTAACCCGCCGCCATCAGGTCGTGCGCGGTCTGGCTGACGCAGATATGCGCCTCGACCCCACAGAGGAGAATCTGGCTGCGGTTCTTCTGCCGGAGCTCCTGGCGAAACGGATCGCCCCAGCAGGAGAACGCGAGCTTGTCCAGAACGGGCGCGTTTCCCAGACGTTCCTGCACCTCCGGGATCACCCCTCCCATTCGCTCCGCAACCTGCGTGGTGGCGATGACCGGCAGACCCAGCACCTTCGCCCCCTCCAGAAGCGTACAGACGTTCCCTATCACCCGGTCCCGCTCGAACAGGTTGCGCAGAAACGGCTCCTGCATATCAACGACGACCAGAAGGGCGGTATCCGCGCGAAGCAGGTGAGGGTGGGTATTGGCAGGATGCATACGTAATCTCCCTCCCAAGCCAAGGGGTGTTACCCCTCGCTACGCGCCTTCGGCGGTGGCCAAGGGGTGTTACCCCTCGCTACGCGCCTTCGGCGGTGGCCAAGGGGTGTTACCCCTCGCTACGCGCCTTCGGCGGATCGTCCTTCGGACGAGGCAACATGAGGACCAGAGTCAACTCGCTTGCAGAAAGCAACGGCTTTGTGCCCGCGAAATCCTTCACGCGGAAGTGAAGGATTTGGGATGCCCGAAGGGCTTCCTTATTTGCGGGCCTTCGGCGCGGAGCGCCCTAGCGAAGGAATTCGTTCCATCGCGTATCTACAGGGTGTCGTTGTCGAAAAACTCGACGGACTCGCCGTCCGGTCCGAGAACGAAGGCGACATGGAAGGTTTTTGCGGGCTCCTCGGCATGCGGCGGAACGACCTTTTTAGGCTCGACGGTCGGCACGCCACCGGCGGCGACGGCGCGCTCAAACGCGGCCGGCACATTGGCGCTTCGGAGGGCGATATGAAAGAAAGGGCCGTCCGGCGCGGGTTCGCCGTGCTTGCGCTTGCCACCTGCGAAGACTTCCAGATAGTTGCCATCGCCCGTGTCCAGCATCGCTGCGCGACTGTCGCCTTCGCCATCGGCCCGGCCATCCTTGCCCCATCCATAGCTACGCTTGAAGCCCAGCCCGTCGATATAGAACTTCAGTGAGGCGTCGAAATCGTAGACTCGCAGCGCGATATGGTGGAATCCACCGCCGTGTATCGTCGCGTTGGCGCCAGTGGTCGGCATGGTCATGTCTCCTTGGTGGGTTGTGTCAATACATCGAAGAGGGTCTATCCCTCATGCAAGACGGTGCGCAGCAGATCTCGGGAATCGTGATCGGGCGCGAAAATCACGGGACGCACCAGCATCTCCGGCGCTGTGTCTGCATCAGAGGAGGCCCGCAGCAGAGTCCCGCTCAGCCGCATCTCCTCGATACGCAGGGTTAGGAGCGGCAGACAGTTTGTCGCGGCTCTTTTCAGCTTCTTCGAGCCCGTACGCCGTCTCAGACTTTGAACCGGGCCGATGGAACTGCCGTCCCCGATCTGCGGCAGAGCCTGCAGGATCGCTAGGATCAGCGGTTCGTCTTCACTGCCAAGCACACGGTTCAGGCGTCTCCTGTGGCGGGCATCCAGCTTAGAGGCGTCGGCAGGCGCCAACTGCGGCAGCAGACGTAAGAGGCACTGGCGGGAGGCGTCGCGGGTCACCGCGTCCCCGTAGTCCAGTGCTTCCATCAGCGGTCCTACGATCCGTCGATCTTCCACCTGCGTCAGTAGACGCGCCGTCGCGTTGCGGTGCTGGCGCAGTTGCCAGACCAGACCCGCCAGCACGACAATCGCTGGCAGAAACGCCGGCCCCGGCGGCCCCCCGCAGACTAGCCACACATAGTCGAGGAGGGCGCCCAACGCGAGTGCCTGGCCTAAGGCGGTAGGCAATGGCTGCACCACATTGCCCATCCGCTTCAGTTCGCACAGGAGCAGACTCACCCCTTCGGGGCCAAGTTCCAAAAGCACCTGCTCGGAGGCGTAGCGTTGGGCAGGATCGCGACTGACAAGTCCGACGATCAAATTGCGAGTATCCCTACATTTTTTGCGGCGTCGTTGCCAGCGTCTCCACGATCCCCATCTCACGGCTACCACTCCGGCGGTTGAATGTCCTCCAGCATAAACTGGACGCTGCGCTCTCCTCGGTACTCATTGATATCGGGCCGATAGCAGATGTCCAAAGACATCCCCTCCTGCAGGCCCTCGGCCAGGTCGCCCCGGTTCCACCAGAGCGCGTCTACGTTTCCCCACCGACTCAGCCCCTCGGCATCGAACCGAAGTTTCAGATGTTTGCCCTCGGTCAGACGGCTGATCTGCCGCACGGGCATGCTGCGACTGATAAAGCGCGGCGCAGGGTTGCTGTTGCCGAACGGAGCCAGCCACGCGATCTGATCGACCACGGCCGCACAGAGATCGGAGGGCGCAACCTCCTGCGCGACGTCCAGACTGGGCTGGCAGTCCTCTTCGGTCAGAGTCGTCGCGGCGAGGCGGTTCATCTGCGCGGCGAAATCGGGAATGTTCTCGTTGTCCATCGAGAGGCCAGCGGCATGGGCATGGCCTCCATACTCCGAGAGCAGATCTTTGCAGGCGTCGATGGCCTGCACGACGTTGAAATTCGAGATGCTCCGCGCCGAACCACGGGCGGTGCCTGTCTCGTCGCTTTTGGCGATGATGACGCACGGCCGATGGTAACGCTCCACCACCTTGCTCGCCACGATGCCGACGATGCTGCCGGGCCAGTTGAAACCGCTGAGGACGAGACAGCGCATCTCCGTAATATCCATCAGCGCGATCTGGGCCATCGCCTCGTCGGCGACACGCGCCTGGATCTCCTTGCGCTGGTCGTTCAGCTCATGCAGCTTTTTTGCCAGCCGCTGCGCCTCGTTCTCGTCCTTGGTCATCAGCAGATCGAGCGCGAACTGCGTCTCTTCCACCCGGCTCGCCGCGTTGAGGCGCGGCCCCAACTGAAAGGAGATCGTGCCCGCATTCAGCGGCCGACCGTTGTTGCAGCCGGACACTTCGAGGAGCGCCCGCACCCCCGGCTTCTTCGAGTTCCTGACCGCTTCAAGGCCATGAAAAACAAAGACGCGGTTTTCATCTATCAACGGTACAACATCGGTCACAGTTCCAATTGTCGTCAGATCGAGGTAACCGTTCCGGTAGGTATCGACGTTGTGCCCTAGGGTTCGGATGAGCGCCTCGCAGACACGGAACGCGACCCCGACGCCCGCCAGATCGCAGAACGGATAGCGAGAGTCGGCCCGGTTCGGATTGATGACCGCGACCGCCTGCGGCAGGGACCCATTGGCGTTAGGCGTGTGGTGGTCGGTGATGATGACATCGATTCCGATCTGTCGCGCATGCTCCACCTCCGCGATTCGCTGGATGCCGCAGTCGGTCGTAATGATCAGGGCGACACCCTTCTCTTTCGCCCGCTCGACAAACCCTTTGCGCATATCGTAGCCATCGCGCTGCCGGTGCGGGACGAAGACTTCGACGTCCGCCCCGAGTTTTTCGAGAACCCGGCCCCAGAGCGCCGCGCTCGTCACGCCGTCGCCATCGTAGTCCCCATGCACCATGATCTTTTCGCGACCGTGCAGCGCCGTCTTGATGCGTTCGCAGGCGACCTCGATGTCGGGCAGCAGGAACGGATCGTGCAGTTGGTCGAACGAGGGATTCAGAAAGTCATAGGCTGCGTCCGCCGTCGTGATGCCTCGCTGCACGAGCAGTCGGGCGACAATAGCGTGGATGCCGAGCTGGTCTTGCAGGACGCTCTCGGCCTCTTCATCGGCCGGTAGTATGTGCCAGCGTTTTGGGGTATGGGATTTTCTCATGGGTAGTGTTAACGAAGCAAACGACCCGGCCCTTGGATCGATCAAGGCCGACCGGGAGTGTCACGTTGTCCGGGCTGCACGGATTCGAGGACGCTGCCTTCGCGCCGGGATTTGAAATGGCCGAAGAGCGCCACCGACAGGACGCCGAATGCCACCCCCAGCCCGAACGAGGCGACGATGACGATGGTCACCGGATACATCGCTCGAAACGGCCAGACCTGCACCCGATTGTAGTTCATGAAGGCGAAAATGGTGGCGAACACCGCCAGCATCACCAGTATCCCTGTTCCTAACGTCACTTTTGCCTTCATGTGTTCTCCTTTTCCTCTCGGTAGAATCAAGTATCGACGTGAATTACCTCTGTCTGAGAACATCGACGATCTGGCGGGCGGCGCTGCCGTCTCCATAGGGATTGGTACTGCTCGCCATCTGCGCGTGGGTCTGCGGGTCGGTGAGCAGCAGACGTGCCTCGCGCACGATGGCCTCCGTGTCGGTGCCGATAAGCTTCGCGTTTCCCGCCGTGACTCCCTCCGGGCGCTCCGTTGTCTGGCGCAGAACGAGGATCGGGACGCCGAGTGAAGGCGCCTCCTCCTGCACGCCGCCGCTATCCGTGAGGATCAGAGTCGAACGCTGCATCAGTTTGACGAAGGGCACGTAGTCGGGCGGCTCGATCAGATGGACACGCGGCGTCGAGTCCAGCAGAGGGCGCAGGATGTCTCGCACGATCGGATTACGGTGCATGGCGACAACGATCTCACAGTCGGTAAACTCGGCGGCAAGTTGGGCGACGGCCCGCCCGATATTGGACATCGGATCGCCCCAGTTCTCACGGCGATGGGCGGTGACAAGGATGAGCCTCTGGCCGCCACCGACAATTTCATTGAGAACGGGATCTTCGAAGGTGTAGTCGCGCGTCGCGACCGAACGCAGCGCATCGATGCTGGTGTTGCCCGTTACATAGATACTGTCGGCGGGAATGCCCTCGGCCAGCAGGTTTTGGCGGGCTGGCTCCGTGGGAGCGAAGTGCCAGGTCGCCAGTTCACTCGCGAGGCGGCGATTCATCTCCTCGGGAAACGGATCGTAGAGATTGCGCGTCCGGAGGCCCGCTTCGACGTGCCCGAACGGCACCTTATGATAGAAGGCCGCCAGACCGGCCACAAACGTCGTCGTGGTATCGCCCTGCGCCAGACAGACATCGGCGGGGTGCGCCAGAAGGTCGGCGTCCAGCCCTTCCAGCGCGCGCGTGGTGATCTGCGCCAGCGTCTGCCCATGCGTCATGATCGCCAGATCGTGGTCGGGCGTCAGTTCAAAGACACGCAGCACCTGATCGAGCTGCTCACGGTGCTGGCCGGTCACAACGACCCGCACCTCGAAATCCTGCGGAGAGCGTTGCAGCTCCAGAACGACGGGGGCCATCTTGACGGCGTCCGGACGCGTTCCGAAGACACACAGCACACGAATCGGTCGGGTTTGAGACATTCTACTCCACCGGTTAACGTTGAATTAGTGGCCGGGACGGCCCACTTTGAAAAGCGCCAGCGCGAAGATGCAGAGGATGATCGCCACACTATAGATGAACCAGACGGTCTGCTTCTGATTCCAGCCCCGCGCCAGCAGGCGATGATGCAGATGCCGACGGTCAGCCTTGGTGAGTGGGGCGCGCTCCAGCAAGCGCCGCGTGAGCACATGCGCGTAGTCGAAGATCGGAACGCCCAGCACCAGCACCGGCACCAGCACGGAGACAGCCGCAGCGACCTTGAAGGCTCCGAGCATCGAGACAGAGGCCAGCACGAGTCCGAGCACCCAGGCCCCGACCGTTCCCATAATGATCTTGGCAGGATGGTAGTTGTGGCGCAGGAAGCCGAGGCAGGCGCCTGCCAGGGCGGCGGCGATCAAGGCGAGCGTGGCGAACTCCGGGTTGCGCAACTGCACCGCCATCAGAGCCAACGTGGCGGCCGAAATCGCGCAGACGCCGGCGGCCAGTCCATCAACGCCATCGATCGCATCGACCGTTTTCGTCACGACGAACACCCAGAAGATAGTCAGCAGCAGCGAGGCGACCAGCCCGAGCGGATGCCAGCTCTGCAACGCATTGTAGGAGAGGCTGCTCGCACTGCCGAAGATGTTGGTGACGCCTTCGATACGGACGCCGAACGCGAACAGGATCAGCCCGGCGGTCACGAGTGCCAGAGACTGCACCTTCGCAGACAGATCCCGAAAGTCGTCGATCAATCCGACTATAGCGACGAACGTCGTCGCGAGCAGCACCCCGAGGATCTGCATCGTCCAGGTATGCTGCCCCGCCCGAGAGTACTGACGAAGCGTAACGGTCAGGATCACCGCGATCAGGAAACCGAGGTAGATCGCGATCCCGCCCAGACGGGGCAGCGGCCGAGTATTGGCGCGCCGATCCCCCGGCATATCGATTGCACTGCTTTTTTCGGCATACCGCAATACGGTCGGGGTGATCCACGCCGTCAGAAACGCCGCTATCAGAGCCGCCGCCAGAATTCCGGTCATACCTCGTGCCCTCCCTCCGAACTATTTGCGCTTATTGTCCAGTACGTCTTGCGCCATCTGTTTGCGCGTCGCCGCTTTGGGAGGCGTAAAAGAGAACTCCGAAGGCGCAACGTTGGCGTCGGGTTTGAGTTCGGAAACGGTGTGGCGCAGAACCAGGGTGCCTTTGACGTTCTGGACGGTGCGCTGCGCCCCAGATCCGAACGACACCGGCTTTGTGATATTGGGCGTCATGGTCTCGATTTTGTAAAGCAGAGAGGAGGTACGGTCTATCCACCAAGTCCAGTAGGACGTCGGCACCGTCGTAAGAGTCTTGCCGCTTTTGGTCACGACCGGAGTGGAAGTGGTCATCCCCGTAACGATATAGACGGGATGGCCGTTGTAGGTCGCGGACCCTTTGATGTTGATTTTACTCAACTCTTTCGGCAGGCTGTTCTGGGTAAGAAAATAGAGTGGGTCGAGGCCCGCAGCCACATCGGCCTTGGCCAATAAAATCTTCAAAAGACCCGGCATGTCGGCCGGTGCCGGGACCGTGAGATACTGGTTCGGAGTCTCGTCGTAGACACTGAAATTCACGCCATCGCTGTAGATTCGTCGGCTTCCAATGGGAGTCTGAAAGTAGAGATATATCTTGTTCGGACGCTGCAGTTTCATCACGGACGACGAACCGATGTGTTTGATAGTCTGGTTGGTCGTGGACAGCATCATGGTATCGACATTGGCCTGACCAGAGTAACTGTTGAGCGACTGATACAACTTAAGGGTCTTTAACAGGATCGCGCGGCCATCCTGCGTAGGCGCGGCAGGCGCTGCACCGGCAGTTTGGGTTTTGTGTTTTTGGACCGTCCGAGCGTCCTGCGCCTGGGCCGTCCCGATCCCGGCGAACAGGGCGATCACCGTCAGAAACAGGGTCGGACGCAGGAGACTGCCGGTCCGAAACAGAGGATGAGGGTAAGGACAGGAGGCGATGTCCTGAAAATGCGCCATTTTATTCTCCCGGAAGGTTCTCACTGCTGCCCGCTCCAGAGGAGCAGACAGCCGCACCAGAGCGGTCGGCACCGGTTCGAAAGCGGTCCGTACAGTGATTCAGTATAACAGACATAAGGGAAGGACGTCAATCTGTGGCGAAGCAGGGAGTATAATAGCTTCAGGATCTCGGAAGGCGGGAGCGGCGCAATGGAACTTCCTCTGGACAGACTCATAGAGCATGAAACCCACTATCTCGGTATGCTGGCGACGACCGTCAAGACCGACTGCGCCTGGTACCTCATCGCGCCTACACGGCCGGACTGGGGAGATGCAAACCGGGCGCTGCGCTTGCGCGATGCAGGAGAGGGACCGGAGGCGACAGCGCGCGAGGTTGTGGACCAACTTCAACACCGAGGGATGCGGATCGTCATCGATGTGGACGCTATCGCAGAACTCCAGGGAATTGGCCGGGCGCTACGACGGTTGGGAATCATGCCCGTGGTAGGGCGATGGCTGCTGATGCGTTACGACAACGATGTTCTTCCCTCCCTGCCGGAGCGGGGAATCGAGGTGCTCTCGGTCGCCAACGAAACCGGACAGGGCGAAGCGCGGGCCTGGGTGGATGTTCTGATGAGTGACGAACAGGATCCCGAGACCGCGCCGATGTGGCGTTCGGTAGCGGAAAGCGAAGCGGCCTATCCTCCGTGCCACCTCTACCTGGCCTGTCTGGATGGCCGACCTGTCGGCGCCTGCGACCTCTTCGTCGCACAGGGCTGGGGACGGATCGACAGTGTGGTCGTACACCCGGAATTCAGGCGGCGCGGGGTTGCGTCGGCTCTTGTCGCCCGCGCCCTTGCGGATTCTCTGGCAGCCGGAAACACACTCACTTATCTCTACACGGAAGGGGATGGCGCGGGTGAGGCTGTCTACCGTAAACTGGGTTTTGCCACCTGGGAAAGTGACCTGATGCGACGCCATCTGGCGGCCACGGATTGACAAAACCGGCTCTGACGAATATAATGACGCCGGTGAAGGACGCGTGACGGGTTCATTGATGGAAGGCTGAGGTGGCGAAGTCGGCGCCTTACCGGCGCGAGAATTCCCTTTTACAGAGATAACGGAACTGGACATGCAGCTTTTTCGTCATGCGGAGTGGGCCGGGGCGAGTTCCCGTGTCGCTCCCCTTCTCTGGGCGTACTGTTTGCCAATATAGCCATCACACCGCGTGGTGTAGAAGGTTTTGAGATACGATATGGCCTCCCTCACCTCCGATATACAGAAGATACTCGTCTCGCTCTCGACCGCTGACATCGTGATCGAACCCGGCAGCACGGCTCAGTTGATCGTCAGTATGACCAATCGGCAGGACGAACCGGATCGCCTCTCCATTGAAGTCGAAGGTATCGATGTCGAGTGGTACGCTATCCCGGTTCCGGCGGTCAATGTGGCCCCTGGCGCCACGGTAACGGAACGCATACTGTTCAAAGTGGCTCGAAACAGCGCCAATCGCGCCGGAGCCTATCCCTTCCTGGTAAAGGTGCAGGCGCAGGAGACAGGCGAAGTAGGCGTAGCCCAGGCGGCTCTGGTCGTGAAGCCGTTCAATTTTCTGGAGGTCGAACTCGATCCTAAACGCGCCAGCGCAACGTTTTTCCGTCCCCTCAACGATTTCGATTTTACCGTCTCCAATCAGGGGAACGCCGAGGAGACCCTCGACCTGGGAGCCTTCGATCCCGATGACGGCTGTGCCTACGAGTTCGATACCGACCGGATCACCCTGAAACCGGGCCAGACCCTGGCCGTCCCTCTGGCTCTGCGCCCGAAGGTCTCCTCGGTGCTGGGCGGTGTGCGGCTTTATGGCTTTACGATCACGGCGCGTTCGGTCAACGACTCCTACGTCTCCGCAAGTGTGCATGGTCAGGTGGAAAAACACGCTCTGATCTCGCCCCTGATGGGTATCTTTCTGCTTCTGCTCAGTTTCGGAGTTGCGGGCTATCTGTTTACCCGTCCCCATCCCCTGCCTCCCGCGCAGATACATTCGTTCAATGCGGTGCCGACCAAGGCCGCCTATGGCCAGGCAATCACTCTCTCATGGGATGTAGACAACGCGCAACGGATTGTCATCAAGCATCATCTTCTGAAGGGAAAGGAAGCGGGAGAAGAGGTCAACAATCCCGGCGAGCAGACGGCGAAGGTCGGCACCGTCCAGGTCAAACCCGAGTATCCGGCGACGGTCTATACGATCGAGGTGCGCGGCGGCAACGGTCAAACGGTATTGACAAAGGAGATCAAAGTCGATGTAGCCGCCCCGCCGATACCGTTGCCCGCCAAAGTGAAGATTTTTGACGCGGAGCCGTCGCGTGTTCATGCAGGCGACACTGTGCGTCTCTCCTGGGACGCAAGCAACTATACGCAGGCGATCATAGATCCCGGCAACAACGTCCTCAGCGCGTTTCAGCGTACCATGAATGCGACGCCGGATCAGAGCCTCACCTATACGCTGCGAGTGATCGGAGCCGACCAGAAGCCGATCGAACGCAAAATAAACGTCACGGTTATACCCAAAGATCAGTGCATCGCGGAGATCGAGTATTTCATCCTCAAACCGCAGCAGGTCTTTGTGGGTGACTCCGCGCATATTAAATGGAAATCGCACTATGCGAAGACGGTCCATCTCTCCTCCGACACGGGCGGATACAGTAAGGATGTCAATCTTTCCGGCGGCGCGGATATTCCTGTGGATGTACCGACGGTGTTCACCCTGACGGTCACGGACAGCGCCGGCCTGGCTGTCTCCAAACAGGTGACTGTGCGCCCGGATCCCAAACCGGCTCCTCCGGATACGACGCCCCCCCCCGCAAGCGGCGGGGCGACCGTCATCCCTCCGACGAACCCGCCTCCGGGCGGTAACGTCACCCCTCCCCCGCCATAATGAGGAGCCGATGACAAGCACACTGAATAGACCGCCTGCTACACATCAACGCTGGCTGCGCGTCGGTATACTGACCGTCGGCGGCGTCGTGCTGCTTGCCTTTCTGGGGCTCGATCCCTTGCTGCGCTCGGCGACGAAGCGCGACCGAATGCAGGGGACGCCTCGGGAGGGCACCGCCATCGTGGTGGACCGGCGCAGTCCAAAACTGGACGACTACGAAAAGCCGATCCCCGCCTCCGTTCTGGTTCGGTTTCAGGGCAAAATCTATCCCACCGAAGCCGTCTTCGGATTCTCCGAGCTTCGTGTCGATGCACCCGCGCATATCGTCTATCGCGTTGGCCCGAGTGGACGGCTCTATATCGACCGTGTCGAACCGATCACCGCGCCGAAAGCGCCCCCATAGTCCAATCGGAAGCATTGCGAAGTTCTGAAAAAAGGGGTTTTATGCCGATCTATGAATTTGTGTGCGGCGAATGCGGGCGAAAGTTCCGGAAGCTGGTCGGAATGGTCGCCCAGAACACCCCCCCCGCTTGTCCGCGCTGCCAATCCACCATCCTGAATCGCCAGATCTCCCGATTCGCGCGCGTCCGCAGCGAAGACGATACGCTGGATTCGCTCGCCGACGAAATGGAGTCTATCGGCGATTCCGAAGATCCGAAAACCATGCGCCGCATGATGCGGGATATGACGGCGGCGATGGGCGAGGATATGGACGACGACTTCGAACAGATGCTAGAAGGCGGCGACTCCGACAGTATCGACGAGAATTGACGATTCCACTCTTGATGTAGAGTACAATAGGAGACCATGTCAGAAATTTTCCTTAAAAACGTCAACGCGTTGATCGTCTCTGAGGTCGAAGCAGATAGCCCGGCCGCGAAGGCCGGAGTACGCGTCGGCGATCTCCTGCGTCAGGTCAATGAACGGCGCGTAATCGACATCCTGGACTATCGGTTTCACTCCGGCGCGACACGGCTCAAACTGGACATCGAGCGGGACGGCCTGCCACTGACGCTCTCGCTGCGGAAGGGCCTGGATGAGGACGCCGGTCTGAACTTCGAGTTCGACCTGGGCGATAAGGTGCATACCTGCAAGAACAAGTGCGTCTTCTGCTTCATCCATCAGCAGCCCAAAAGATGCGCAAATCGCTCTATCTGATGGATGACGATTTCCGCCTCTCCTTCATGCACGGCAACTATGTGACGCTGACGAATCTGTCGGACGACGAGTGGGCACGGATTCTGGAGCAACGCCTCTCCCCACTCTATGTCTCGGTACATGCCACCGATCCGGACCTCCGCGCTGTCCTGTTGGGCCGCCGCGAGCCGACCTCTATTCTGCCCCAGATCCGAGAACTGGCGGACAACCGCGTAGACGTCCATGCGCAGGTGGTGCTCTGTCCTGGCTTAAACGACGGCGTGAACCTGGATAGAACCCTCCGCGAGCTGGCAGCGGAACACCGCAGCGTGACCGGAAAACGGGCCGGGGTGCCTTCCGTCGCCGTGGTGCCGGTCGGGATGACGCGCTTCCGGGAACGACTCCCCAGTCTGCACCATGTCGAGCGAGACTATGCCCGCCAGATGATCACGCAGGTCACGCAGCGCGAAAAAGAGTTCATGGCGACGCTTGGCACCCGATTCGTCTGGCTCGCCGATGAGTGGTACGTCATCGCCGAGATGCCTGTTCCGGGCAAGACGCATTACGAAGATTTTCCGCAACTTGAAGACGGCATCGGCACCATTCGCCTGTTTCTGGAGAACGCGAAACAGTTGGAGCGCCGACTGCCGACGCGCGTTCCCGTTCCGGTCGAGGCGACCCTGGTCACCGCAGAGATGCCGGCTGCGGTCGTGCAGGAGTTTGCCGACCGCCTGAACCGCATCGAAGGGGTAAGTATCAACGTCTGCGTGGTCAAGAACGACTTCTTCGGCGGAGACATCCACATCGCAGGACTGCTGACAGCGCAGGACATTCTGATGCAAGTGTCTGCCTTTGCCCAGCGCCATGCGACGATCTATCTTCCGACGATCTGCCTCCGGGACGGGACGCTCTTCCTGGACGACGTCACTCTGGACGAGGCCCGTCTCCAGTCCGGGCTCGATCTGCGCGTCGTTGGCAACACCCCCCGCGATCTCGCCGAAGCGCTGGGCCTGATCCGTCCGGCTGCCGCGCCGCGCGCCGCCGCTTCCGGCTGGATGATGGAAGACAGCATCCTTGGCTGAACCACACACCACGCAGGAGCCTTCACTCACCATGGTCACCACCGCCCGGTCGTCGGCAGCGCCCGCCCCGAAACGCACGGCTTCCAATGGACGGGTACGCGCCCACCGTTCGCCGCAGGAGCTTTTCTTCAACCGGGAGCTAAGCTGGCTGGACTTCAATGCGCGCGTGCTCGAAGAGGCGCAAAACAGCGGTCATCCCCTCCTCGAACGCCTCAAGTTCCTCGCCATCTTCAGCAATAACCTCGACGAATTCTTTATGGTGCATGTGCCCGGTATGCAGCAGCGCGTTCAGGACGAGACGAATGGTCATACCCTGGAACGTGCTTTGGCGACCACGCTGCAGGGCATCAAGGAGAAGATCATTCCCCTGCTGGCAGCGCACTTTCACTGTTTTCAGGAACTGCTGCCGCAACTGGCGCGTCATGGCATCCGCGTCTGCCGCTATGCCGACCTGAGCCAGACGCAGAAGGCCTTTGTCGAAGACTATTTCGAACGCACCATTTTTCCTGTACTCACTCCGCTCGCCGTCGATCCCGGTCATCCTTTTCCCTATATCTCCAACCTCAGTCTGAGCCTTGCCCTGATCGTCCATGATCCGGTCACCGGCCTGGACCGCTTCGCGCGTGTCAAAGTCCCGATCGGCAGCGTCCTGCCCCGTCTGGTATCGCTGGGCGCAGGCTGGAACTATGTGCTGCTGGAGGAGGTCATCGCCGCGCATATCGGGCGGCTCTTTTCCGGCATGGAGGTGAAAGCCTGCTTTCCGTTTCGCGTCACGCGCAACGCCGACCTCGAGTTGGAGGAAGAGGCGACCGACGATCTGATGGAGCTGATCGAGGAGAAGCTGTCACGGCGACGCTTTGGGGAGCTGGTACGACTGGAGATCACCCAGGCGATGCCGCCCGATATCCGCCGCGTGATCATGGAGGAACTGGATGCGCAGGAAGAGGAGGTCTACGTCGTGGACGGCCCTCTGAACATGTCGGACTTCTTCTCCATCACCGGCATCGATATTCCCAAGCTGCGCTTTCCCCCGTTCGTACCGGGAATCGCCCCCGCCCTGCGCGGCGCGCCCGACATCTTCGCCTCGATCCGGCACGGAGACGTTCTGCTGCACCATCCCTATCAGTCGTTCGGAAGCGTCGTTGAGTTTCTACGCCGCGCCGCCGCCGATCCGCAGGTGCTGGCCATCAAGCACACGCTCTACCGCACGTCGGGAGACTCCCCTATCCTGGCGGCTCTCATCGAAGCGGCGGATAACGGCAAACAGGTGGCCTGCGTGGTGGAACTGAAAGCCCGCTTCGACGAAGCCAACAACATTACGTGGGCGAAACAACTGGAAAATTCGGGCGTCCACGTCGTCTATGGACTGATAGGGCTAAAAACCCACTGTAAGGTCACGTTGGTCGTGCGGCGCGAGGAGGACGGCATTCGGCGGTACGTTCATGTCGGCACGGGCAACTACAACCCGAAAACCGCCACCATCTACACCGACATCGGCCTACTGACCTGCAACCCGGAGTTCGGCGTCGATGCGACCGACCTGTTCAACCTGCTCACGGGTTACTCTCGGCAGGACGTCTTTAAGCACTTTCTGGTCGCCCCCGTGACCATGCGCAAACGTATGCTCGCCATGATCGAACGGGAGGCTGCGAAACATACGCCCGACAACCCAGGCCGCATCATCGCCAAAATGAACTCGCTGGTCGATCTGGAGATGATTCGCGCGCTCTACGCGGCCTCCCAGAAGGGCGTTCAGATCGATCTGATCGTTCGCGGTATGTGCTGCCTGCGCCCCGGCATCGAGGATCTCTCGGAGAACATCCGCGTCATGAGCATCGTGGGCCGTTTCCTGGAGCACAGTCGTATTTTCTACTTCCGCAACGGGGGAGACGAGGAGATCTATATCGGCAGCGCCGACTGGATGGCGCGTAATCTGGACCGGCGCATCGAAGTGATTGTGCCGATTCGCGTCCCGGCGCTGTGCCATTCGCTGCGAACGGATGTGCTCGAACTCCTGCTTCAGGACAACTGCCAGTCATGGGATCTTCAGTCCGACGGTAGATACATCCGCCGCCATCCCTTCCACGAGGCTGAGAAGTGCAATGCCCAGATGGTGCTGCTAGCTACCCTCGCCGGCTGAACGGAGCCACCTCTTTGCGCGTTACGGCCACCGTCCCGTCCCCTGCCGCAGCGTGATTTGTCTGTCCGCCGAAAGGTTGTCCCAGCGCTCCTGTGCGCCGCCCGGCCACTGCACGAGCACCGCCTGAAGCGTGGAATCGGAGCCGAGACCGAAATGTAGGCGCGCATCGCTGGCGCTGCAGTAGCTTCCGTCCGTGTGGCAGCGCCGCCAGACCGGTTTTTGCCCCGGACGCACGATCCCTACCTTCGCCCCCAGTCCCATGCGATTGCACTTTACTCCCTCCAACCGCACCTCCAGCCAGTGATTTCGTCTCTCCACCTGGTTGAGAAGCACGCGCATAGGGCCGTTATTGCAGGTGACCACGATGTCCATGCGTCCGTCGTTGTCCAGGTCCCCAAAGGCGACGCCCCGGCCGACTCCCTGCAACGACAGATCCGGCCCTGCAGCGCCCGTAGTTTCCGTAAAGCCCTTGCCCGCCCCCGCATTGTGGAAGAGTTGATTGGCCTGCTGAAAGGGCCACGCCGTGCCGTGCTGCTTCTCCTCCGTCGCCACGGCGCCATTCGCGACAAACAGATCCAGACGCCCGTCGTTGTCATAGTCGAACCAGTCCGCGCCAAAACCGGTCGTCCGAAAGGTCGGGTCGCGCAGGTTCGCTTCCGCCGAAGAATCGCGAAAATTGGCCTTGCCGTCGTTGCGATACAACATCGCGCCTTCGGTGGCGAGGTGGGTTATCAGGACATCCTCCACGCCTCTGTTGTCGATGTCGCCGACCGCCAGCCCCATATTTGCCTGAGGAAAGCCGTTCGCGCCGTAGGCGCACCCCGCCAGTACCGCTGCCTCCTTGAAGGTGCCGTTATGCTGATTGAGCCAGAGCGTGTTGGGGGTCTGATCGTTGGCAATGAAAATGTCGGGCCATCCGTCCCCGTCAACATCGGCGCAGGCAACCCCCAGTCCAGCCCCAGGCACCGACCCAATATGTGAAGCCTGCGTTACATCCGCGAATCTGCCGCCGCCCAGATTGTGGTACAGACGGGCGGAAACGGGTCTATACGAGGTAGGACCGCAGTAGTCCGGCAAGCCTGACAGCGAGGTGCATTTTTGATTTTTGGCAACCGTAAAATCGACATAGTTGGCGACCACGAGATCGAGTTTGCCGTCCTGATCGTAATCGACAAAGGCGGCGCTTGTCGCCCAGTTTCCGTCGTCCCCGACCTTCGCCTTCCGTGTAACATCGGTAAAGGTGCCATCGCCATTGTTACGCAGCAAAATGCTGTGTCCGTAGCCCGTGACGTAGAGGTCGGGGAAGCCGTCGTTGTCGTAGTCCCCGACCGCGACCCCCATACCGGCGCGGAGATCGAGATGTCCCAGGCCCGCCTGCTCGGTCACATCCGTAAAGTGGAGTTTGCCGGTACGGGCAAGATCGTTGCGGAACAGACGGCAGCCTGGTTTCTGGCCCGCAGGCCGAGGGAACAGCACATCGTCCTGCCTCTGGTGGGGGTCCACCAGATCTCCCTGGACGACAAAGACGTCGGCGGCGCCATCGTTGTTGTAGTCGAGGATTGCGACGCCCGACCCCATGATCTCCGGGAAATATCTCTGTTTCGTCGCTCCGCTATAGTGCTGAAAATGGAGGCCGACTGATTCGGCGACTTCACGGAAGAGGGGTGCAGACGACGAGGAGGCAGCCGTGCCGAGTGTGTGTGCGCCAGACGGGCGGGTATTCGGACACCCCAGGGCGGTCAGTAGGGTGAAGAGGAGAAGCAGCGCCGCAGGCCTAGGCTGCCGAGTCGTAGTCAAAGGTCATATTCCCGCAGACGTGGTTGCAGTCCGAACCACGCCAGAAGAATGATTGCGAGCGTCGCGATGGGAGCGAGGTAGAGCAGCCAACGCAAGACGCGCCTTCCAGTCCGCCAACGGCGCATCCGCCTCGTCCAGTGTCATGCGTGGTTCCTGCCAAACTCCTGCACATGGCCGTCCTCATAGCCAGCGATCACCTTCGTAGCCAATCCAACGAACAGCCCGACTTCTACCACACCGACCATCGCTTTCAACTCACCTGCCAGTTCCGGGACGTTCGGTATCTGCCCCAGGTGCATATCCAGAATATAGAGACCGTCATCGGTTCGATACGGAGCGCCGTTCTCCAGCGTTCGTAGCGTCACCTCGACCCCGAATTTCTCCAGGCGTCGTCGCGTCATCGTCCATCCGAAGGGAAGGACCGCAACAGGAACGGGAAACGCGCCTAACTGCGCTTTGACCTTGCTCGAATCACAGACGATGATAAACTGTTTGCAGGCGGAGGCCACCAGTTTCTCGCGCACGAGGGCACCCCCACCCCCTTTAATCACGTTCAGGTCCGGGTCGGTTTCGTCGGCACCATCCACGCCCAGATCGAGCCCTTCCACTTCCGACAGATCGCAAAGCGGGATCCCGTACTCCACGGCCATCATGCGACTGCGTTCGGACGTAGGAACGCCGCGCACATCGAGGCGCTCGTCACGCACCCGCTTCCCGAGCAGCCGGAGGAAATGCGCGGCGGTCGATCCGGTGCCGAGTCCCAGCTTCATGCCGTCTTCCACATACGCCAGCGCCGCCCGCGCCGCCACCTCTTTCGCGTCCATAAAACTCTTTTCTCCCAACTTCAGCTACTCTGTATCCGTCCGTGCGCAACCTCGTCCGGCGTCTGCCGGGTCAGTCCAAACACGAATACCTGACCTTCGTTAAACCGCTGCACCAGGTCGAAATTCTCGTAGGCCAGCCCGCCCGGTATAGGGTTGTGCGTGGCCCAGTAGACGCGGCGTCCGTTCACCCTGACCTTGAGGCTCGGATCGTCGCTCTGCGCTTTGGGCTTGCGCCAGTACTGTGTCAGGGGAAAGCTTCCCCGGTAGGCCCAGCCCGGACCGACGGGGTCAGGCGGCACAGAATGCGGATCGGTCTCGTTCGACGTGGCGCACACGACCAGATCCCCGTCCGGCATGTGAACGAATCGGTCCTGTGGAGCGAAGGCGTCCGCAGTGAACTCATTCCCCGTAAAGTCAGGCCAGACCCTCCCCGCTTCCATCACACCGTCTCGCAGTGAGAGTAGGCGCAACCGGGCGTAGTTGCCCATGGTCGCCGTCAGGGTGCAGTAGTCCATCTTTGCGCTTCCCGGCGCGGAGGAGGTCGTGAGTTGGAGTTCGCCGGGGCGGTCGGCGCGGATCTCGATATCTACAATCGCCTGCGCACCGTTGTCAAAACGCTCGGTATGCATACGCACCGACAGGCGCTCTACGCCATCGACGGTCCGAACCGTCCCTGGATGCGGCACACCGCCGGGTTGAGCCGTTTCCCCCGTCCAAAATACGCGCCCTGGCTGCTTATCGGTGTCGCTCCGTTCGAGTTCGCTAAACCCGCGTTGCCCGCTGACGACCGGCTCGATGGCGATAAAGTTGACAAGGCCGACGCCCCTGCCGCCGTCAAGGATCGGATAGCCGATTCGCAGGAGGCCGCGCGGTCCGCCGTCTCCCGGCCCTTCCACACCGGCGGGCCACAGACTCACCTGAATGCCGCCGCGAATCCCCCAGACGGGTCGCTTCTCGTGCTCCTCTGGTCGGATCCAACGACTGGCCGAAGCAACGCCCAATTTCTGGTTGGGTTCTGTCTCTATTGGCATGCCGATTACCTTGTGAATGGAGCGTTCCATGCCCCAAACACCGATGCTCACGATGGCCGAATGCCCAAAAAAATCCCGTCGGTTCATGGACTCTGGTTCCCAGTATAGTTAGAAGAGCTGTGGCTCCCATTATACCCACGCGGAAGGAGTTTTCTCCAGCCCGTTTCCAGCGGCAGATTTTTCCTTGTTTGGCGTTTTATTTTGAAAATGTTGAGGCGGAAAGCCATTTACGTCCCCAGTACCGGGTCTGTTACGATTCTTGTTGCGCTGCTGTTGCGGTAGATCCGTATAATGAGACCGGTTGAGACAGACGGACGGAGTTGAAGCCGGACACATGTATGTCACGAAGGCTTCACCCTCCCGTTGAGGCTCGGCTACACTCGCTGTATCTCTTTCTTGAAAGGTATGTCTCAGCTATGTTCTCTCTCGACCGTATTTCAAAAGCCGCGGCAGTCTTCGCACTCGCCGGCGCTCTCGTCACTCTGCCTCTGCTGGCCCAGGCCCAGGTGTCGCTGGTCGGCGCATTGCTGACGTCCAACACCTCGACAGGCGCGGACGCCACCGGCGGCACCTATCAGTACACAACCAACACAAACGTCGGATTCGGAACTTTGTCCCTGACGTTCAATGGCACCACTTTCGGCAAAGGCATCTCCATTCCCCTCACTACCGGCGACAATGTCTTTACCTTCACGAACAGCGGTGCCGGCCCCGGTCCTTTCGGCGGTCTGGAAATCTTCCTGAACAGTACTGGCGTGTCTTACAATCCCTCTGGTACCTTTGTCCCGCCAGACCTCGATGTGGCGCGCAGTACGGCTGCGACCAGTCCGTTCTTTGTCCCTGCGAACGGGACGCAACTCGCCAACTACAGCGTTGGAGGCGCCAGCGCGACCACTTACGGCGGCGCTTCCAGTTTTCTTGTTGGCGGGCAGACCGTGTCGTTTGTGGCTTTCTCCGACAACGCTGCGGCTCAGGGAGGCTTCACTCTTCGTGTAGGCGCGGCAGCCGCGCCCTCGACCCCCGAGCCCGGCAGCATCGCCCTCCTAACCGGCCTCGCCATCTCTGGCGGCCTGTTCCTCAAACGACGCAAAAAGTAAGCTCTGAGCCGCTTCAGGACCTGATAACAGGCCGGACGACATGCTCGCCCGGCCTGATGACGTCACCGCGAACGGCTTTTCATCGCTAACCTTCAGCCAGGGGTAACAGACTCATCGGGGTGATGCATTCTCCAGTCGGAAGGCAGTTCACCGCCGTTTATGCTCCGTGCCACCTCTTCCAGAATCCAGTCCGGGGTCGAAGCGCCGCCTGTGATGCCGACAACGTTTTTGCCCTCCAGCCATTCGGTCTCAACCTCGTCCGCCGTTTCGATGTGGTAGGCAGGGATGCCTTCTGCGGCGCACAGGTCGCGCAGACGCCGCGTGTTGGCGCTCTTTCTGCCGCCGACGACCAGCGCGACCTCGACCTGCCGCGCCATGCGGATCGCGGCGTCCTGAAGCTCCTCAGTTGCGTTGCAGACGGTGTTGAACGCACGAACCTCGACAGCGATCTTGCTGACCGCCGCGACGATGGCCGCGAAGGTATCGGCGTACTGCGTGGTCTGGGTGATGACGCCGACTTTTTTGCCAATGAGCAGCGTCGCGACCTCTTCCGGACTGCTAAGGACCGTAACGCGCCCTCCCAGCGCTTCGACCGCGCCGACAACGCCTTTCACCTCGGAATGGCCACGATCTCCGACGAGCAGTACCTGATAGCCCTGCTCATGAAGCTGCTTCGCCCGCAGATGCACTTTCGTGACGAACGGACAGGTCACGTCAAGCAGTTGCAACCCCTGCTTCCGGGCCTGCGCGACGACCGATGGAGAGACACCGTGCGCCGAAAGTACGACCGCGCCCTCTCGAATCGTGTCGAGTTCAGCCGCCGTTTCGACGCCCTCCTCCCGCATCCGGGCGATGACCTGTTCGTTGTGAATGATGGGGCCAAGCGTCGTCACACGACCGGTATGCTCGCGCCGAAACGCTTCGGTCATTTCGACCGCGCGCCGGACGCCAAAGCAGAAACCTGCCACATCCGCCAGAACCACGCGTCTCCGACCCTTCGAGGCTTCTGTCCTGGAACTGTCGCAATCGGTATTCATGGTAATTTTTCCTTCCCTTGCCTGCCGCACTTGAAACAGAAAGCAGGCTGCCATTACCGCGAATAACTTTGTGTAACAAAGCTCTTTGTTATCTCATTATAGTCCAGGAGGAGCGTTGCTGTCAAGAGGGGCAGGAGTCTGCTTTGTAGAGGCCGAATGTTACGCCTGTTCCACGACGCATGTTCGCCTCTGCCTACTGCAGGTTGCACACAAGCGCCGCCGGAAGACAATTATCACGAGCGAACCAGACGCCCGCTCGACGGAGAGTTTTCACTATGTCCTTACGTGTCGCCGTCATCGGCGTCGGACACATCGGTTCGTTTCACCTCGATGCCTACCACGCCCATCCCGATGTCGAGATCGTGGCGGTCTGCGACCTTCTGAAAGAGAAGGCCAGTGAGGCCGCGCGGAAGGTCGGGGCGCGCGCCTATCATAGTGTCGGCGCTCTCTTGCAGAATGAGGAGTTCGAGGCTGTCTCCATCGCCACGGCAGGAGCGCAGAACGGCTCCCACCACTTTAGCCCGGCCATGCAGTGCTTCGCGGCCGGCAAGCACGTTCTGTGCGAAAAGCCGCTGTCCAACCAACTGACCGAAGCGCGGGCCATGGTCGCCAAGGCCGCTCAGATGGGCGTCTATTTCGGCACAGACCTCAACCACCGATTCACCCCGCAGGCGGAACAGGCAAAAAAATGGGTGGAGGAGGGCCGTCTCGGCGCTCCCCTGCTCGCCAACATCACGCTCTGGATCGACAATCCCAACGACAAATCGCCATGGTTTCATATCCGCGCTCTGCATCCCCATAGCCTCGACGTCATGCGTTACTACCTTGGCAAGGCCGTCAAAGTACACGCCTTCTTCAACCGCGCGCCGAAAGAGGACGGGCCGGACGGCAAGCGCGTTACCTGGAGCAACGTGCAGGTCAACGTGCTCTTCGAGAGCGGGGCGGTCGGCCATCTCACCGGCTCCTACGACGCGAACAGTCGCCTGAGCCTTGAGCGGACCGAGGTCATGGGCACGGAAGGCCGGTTCGTCATCGACAACTGCTATGAGAAGTTGACTCTCTATCCCCGGCGCAGTCAGGAGCTGGTGGTGATTCCGAACGCCCTGTTCGGCGGCGTCCCCAACTTCGATGCTACCATCGCCCGTCGCGTCAACCGCTGGGTCGAACAGATCCAGGCCGGGGTTCCCCGCGACCAGATCGATGCAAGCGGCGAGGACGGTCTGGCCGTTCAGGAGATCATCGAAGCGGCGATTCAGAGTTGGGAAGAAGAGCGCGTGGTCGATGTCGAAAACGGCTGACATTTTCAAGTACACGATTTATAGAGGAGAATAGAAATGGCTCTCAAAGTGGCGGTCATCGGATGTGGCGGCATTGGAAACACGCACGGCCCGATCTACCTGCGTCACCCGGATACGGAACTGCTCGGCTACTGCGACATCCTGCCCGAACGAGCAGACAAGTCGGCGGCGAGGGATGGCGTGAAGAAGTGGTACAGCATCGAGGAGATGCTGGGGGACGTCGGCAAAGAGCTGAACATGGTCTCCGTCTGCTCCGCCGGAGCCGACAACGGCGGCGACCACTACAAGCCGGTCATGGAGTGCCTCCACGCCGGGCTGCATGTGCTCGGTGAGAAGCCGATCAGCAACAACATCGAACATGCTCGCGAGATGGTGGCGACGGCACAAGAGAAGAACCTCTATTTCGGTATCAACCTGAATCACCGCTTTACCCCGCCGGGAGCGCAGGCCAAGGAGTGGATCACGAGCGGCAAACTCGGCACGCCTCTGCTCTGCAACATGACCATGTGGATCGGCAACCCCAACGAGACATCGCCCTGGTTCCACATTCGCGCGCTGCACCCGCACTCCCTCGACATCATGCGCTACTACTGCGGCAAGGCCGTCAAAGTGCAGGCGTTCTTCAACCGCGCCCCCAAGGAAGACGGCCCCGATGGCAAGCGTGTCTGCTGGAGCAACGCGCAGGTCAACATCCTCTTCGAGAACGGCGTCGTCGGGCATCTGACAGGCTCCTACGACACCAACCCGGCCCACAATCTGGAGCGCTGCGAAGTCATGGGCACCGAAGGCCGCTTCGTGCTGGACAACTGCTTCGAAGAGCTGACCTTCTACCCGCGCCGCAGCCTGGAGTTGACTGTCATCAAGAACAGCATTATGGGCGGCATGACGGGCTTCGGACAGACCTTCGACAAACGAATCGCCCGATGGATCGAGCAGGTCAAGGCTGGAGTCCCGCGTGAGGAGATCGAGGCAAGCGGCGAAGATGGTCTGGCCGTCCAGGAGATCATCGAGGCCGCAAAAACCAGTTGGGAAGAGAACCGCGTCGTCGATGTCGCCGGATAGAGGGCGATTCGTCGGAAAAAGGAGCCCTCTCTTTGAATCGAGCTAAGGAAATCGCCCCGGCCTCCTTCCCTCGCCGCCACTTCCTCTCCGGCACTCTGGCGGCAGGGATGGGCCTCTTCGGCGCTAAAGCCGGCGCGAGCGGTCCTTCAGAGACATCACGACGGAATAGGGTGCACCTGAATCAAGTCGGCTATCTCCCGGCAGAACCAAAGCGCGCTGTCGTCTCCGTTACCACGCCACCGTCCACGCCCGCTTTTCATCTGATTGAAGAGAAAACGGGAGTCAGAAGGCACTCCGGTGAGTTGACGACGTCCGATCACTCCCAATCCGACGCGCAGGAACAGGACTGGACCGCGAATTTCAGCGCGTTTCGACGCCCGGGACGCTATCGACTTCGCCTTGCGGACGGCACACTCTCCCCGCCCTTCGCCATCGGCTCGGCGGCCTACGCAGATCTGATCCCGTTAATGTTGAACTACTTCGGTGTGCAGCAGTGCGGGGCGCAGACCTCTCCGCAGCGCAAACCCTGCCATCTGGACGACGGCATAGCCCGAGGTGGACCACGCGACGGGCAGCCTTTTGATGCGACAGGCGGATGGCACGACGCCGGGGACTACCTGAAATTTGTCGAAACCACCAGTTATGCCGTCGCGCTGATGCTGTTCGCCTGTGATCTGCACCCGCAGCTTGTCGCAAGTTCGTCCGGCGCTCCTGCACTCTCTCCCCTGCTCGTGCAGGCGAAAGTCGGGCTGGACTGGCTGCTAAAGATGCACCCGACGCCGGACGAGTTCTACTATCAGGTCGGTGACAAGAGCGATCATGACCGCTGGCGTCTTCCGGAACAGGACAATCGGACCTTTCGCAAGTCGTGGCATGCCCGTCCGGCGTTCTTCGGTATCGGTGCCAATCTTGCCGGGCGCACGGCCGCCGCCTTCGCCATGGCGTCCCGTCTCTACAAAAGCGCCGCGCCTGAGTTCGCCGCCCGTTGCCTTGTCGCCGCGCAGTCCGTCTATCGATTGGGCCTGAAGAACAGCCGTGCTCTCTCGACGCAGCCGCATTCGTTCTATCCGGAAGATACCGGGGACGACGACATGGAGTGGGGGGCGGCGGAACTGTTCAAGGCGACGCGCAAACCCGCCTATCTGCGGCAGGCGCTCGCTTTTGCCGAGGAGGTCGATGTCGCCGGCGAACAGGTCAGCGTCTATACGACCAATGCCCTGGCCCATTTCGCTCTCTACCCGCATGCCTCTTCCGAGGATCGTGAAAAAATTCTTGGCTACTTGAAGTCCGATGCAGACCGCTTGCGCCGTCAGATGCGCGGCTCGTACGGACTGGCGACTCCCTATGTCTGGGGGACGGCGGAAACTGCGACAGGTGCCGCTCTCACCTGCCTGCTCTATGCGAAACTCTCCGGTGATCCGTCGGCGACAGAGGTCGCGCGGCGTCAGCGAGACTACATCCTCGGCTGCAACCCTTTCGGGCTCTCCTGCGTCATCGGAGCCGGAACACGGTTCCCGCTCTCGCCCCACCATCAAGTCGCCGCCATCAGCAAAACCCAGCTCACCGGCGGTATGATCGCCGGCCCCACCAGTCTGGAAGTCCTCCAAGAACAGGACTTCGGCCACAAAAACCTCGAATACAGCGTCCCCTTCGGGCAGGTTTCCAGTCTGGATCCTGCTAAGGTCGGCGTCTATCAAGACTCCGTCCATGACTTCGTCACCAACGAGCCTGCCATCGACTACACTGCACAGTTCCTCCTCCTGACCTCCTTCTATCTGCCCACAAACTGAGAATAGGCGTTGTTACCGCACCCGACCTCACGCCCTGCAGAAGAACCGCACATCGAGAGCCGACAACACCCTGCCTGCCCTTAAACGTGTTGAGAACGGGAACTCAATACCGCAAAAAGGTTGTTCTCTGCTTTGAGAACCTACACCAATCAATTTCCCTGAAGGAACTTCTCCCTCCCTCGCTCCGTCAGGCGTTTGATAGTAAACGGGGTACGAGGCGCGAAAGACAACAGAACATGGGCGAAGACGTAGACGAATCAAAGCGCTATCAACCGAGCCGGCGGCGGTTTCTGACGGGGTCGTTTGGCCTTGGAGCGAGCCTGCTGTCCGGCCATGCCTGGGCCAATGAGAAGTCGGCGGCTCAGAAATCGTCCGTCAATCTGGCAGCGAAACAGCGCGCAACGAATACAGCCTCCCCCATCCGCCGGCATGTCGATGCCAGGGTCCACATTAATCAGGTCGGTTTTCTGCCTGGGGAACCCAAACGGGCCGTCATACCTGCCACAGGCCCGGTTCCGGGCAACGCGTTCGCCATCGTGGACGACGATGTCACGCCCGAGATCCGCTTTACGGGAGCCTTAACGCTCTACCACAATCCCAACGGCGCGAAGTACGGTCACTATGACCACCATTTTTTTGCGGACTTCGGCGCGTTTCAGCGTCCCGGCCGCTATCGTCTGCGTCTCTCAGACGGGCATCTGTCGCCGCCGTTCTCGATCGGATCGAATGTCTATTCGCGGCTGGTTCCACTGCTGCTGAAGTACTTCGATGTGCAGCGCTGCGGAACCCAGAAGTCGGCCCATCGCGGTAACTGCCATCTCGATGACGGTGTGATCGTCGGCGGCCCGCGCAATGGACACCGTATCGACGCTTCCGGCGGCTGGCACGACGCGGGTGACTATCTGAAGTTCGTCGAGACTACCAGCTATGTCACCGCCGTGATGCTGTTCGCCTACGAGCACAACCGTCGGCAGTTTCCCGCCCGGGTTCGGGTCGGAACCATGCCATTACTGCTGGCATACGCCAAGGTCGGCCTCGACTGGCTGCTGAAGATGCATCCCTCTCCGCACGAGTTCTACTATCAGGTCGGCGACGCGACGGACCACGATACTTGGCGTCTGCCGGAAGACGACTGCGCCAGATGCAACAAGACCTGGAAGCCGCGCCCGGTCTATTTCGGCGTCGGCGCCAATCTGGCGGGCCGTACTGCGGTCGCCTTGTCCATCGCTTCCCGCCTCTATCGGCCCTATGCGCCGCAGTTCGCCGCACGCTGTCTGGCCGCCGCGCAATCGGTCTACCAGTTGGGCCTCCAGAACAAGAAGGTGCTGACGACCAAACCCTACGACTTCTACCCAGAGCGCACCTGGAAGGACGATATGGAGTGGGCCGCCATCGACCTCTATAAATCGACCAGACACCCGGACTATCTGCGTGACGCGTTGGCTTTCTCGCTGGAAGCTGGTCCCGCCGACGATCAGACCAGCGTCTACAACACGCACGCCATGGCGCACTATACGCTCTATCCCTACGCCCCTCCGGCGCACCGTCGCCTTCTGCTGGACCATCTGCGTTCGGACGCGCAACTGACGCGTCGTCGTTCTCAGAACCCCTATGGCCTCGGTACGCCGTACATCTGGGGAACGGCGGAGGCGGCGGCAGGAGCGGCCATCACCTCGCTTGTCTACGCGGCACTCTCGGGGGAGAAAGAGTATGTCGATCTTGCCCGACGCCAGCGCGATTTCATTCTGGGCTGCAACCCCTTCGGCCTCTCCTGTGTGATCGGTGCAGGAACCCG
>JBBQPO010000032.1:0-31453 GCA_038217285.1 Chthonomonadales bacterium | reverse complement strand
TCCGTGCGCGGCTTGTCGGCCTCTGCGGTCGGCTCCAGAGTCGGAGCGCCGGTCGTGCGCGGTACGACCGGTCGGCTGTCGGGAGGGGGTTGCGGCTCCTCCGCGTCCAGCAGTTTTCTATCCTGCGGCGTCAGGTTCAGGCGAGCGAACAGGTCAGGTCGCCGTTCCTGGGTAGCGCGTAGCTGATGCCACCGCCGCCAGCGTTCAATCAGGGCATGATGCCCGCTCAACAGCATCTCCGGCGCCTCCCAGCCGCGAAACGAACGCGGGCGGGTGTAGTGCGGATACTCCAGCAGGTTGTCGGTGAAGGTGTCCTTCTCCGCCCCCTGCGCGTCGCCCAGCGCGCCGGCTTGCAGGCGCGTCAGGGCATCCACGATGATCAGGGCCGGCAGTTCACCGCCCGTCAAAATATAGTCACCAACGGAGATCTCGTCGGTCACGAGATGCTGCCGCACCCGCTCGTCCATGCCCTCGTAGTGGCCGCAGAGCAGGATGAGATGCGGCTCCCGTGCCCAGGTACGGGCTGTCTCCTGGTCGAAGCGCGGGCCGCGCGGGTCGGTCACCGCGATCCGCGGCGGCGGGTCGCACCCTGCCGTCAGATCTTCCAGCGCCAGCGCGATCGGCTCGATCTTCATGACCATGCCGCCGCCGCCGCCGTAGGGCACATCGTCCGTGGTTCTGTGCCTATCGCGCGTATAGTCGCGCAGATTGACCACCCGGATCGTCACGAGCTCGCGTTCCTGCGCCCGCTTCACGATACTGTGATCGAGAGCGGCCTCGATCATCTCCGGAAACACGGTGACAATATCGATTCGCATCACACGACGGATTCCTGCTCTTCGGGCAGCAGGCCGGGGGTCGGCGCAACGACGATGCGGTGGGTCTTCATATCCACGCTGCGCACGATCTCGCGCACGGCAGGAAGCATGATTTCGCTCTTGCCTTCCCCGATCACGTAGACATCGTGGGCTTTCGCATCGCCGCGCAGCACGGCGGTCAACGGCCCCAGTACGCGTCCATCTTCGAGGACGACCTCGCACCCCACCAGATCGTGGATATAAAACTCATTGGCAGGCAGGCGCACGGCCTCGGTCGCGCGGATCAGCACCTGTGCGTCGCGCAAAAGCTCGACGTCTTCGATGCGGTTCACGCCCCGCAGCTTCAGCAGCACCTGCTCTTTGTGGTGGCGCGCCGTCTCGACGTCCCACAGACGCATCGTGCCGTCGGGCAGACGCAGGCAGACCTGACGCAGGCGAGCGAAACGGTCGGGAAAATCGGTGGAGAGGCGCACTTTCGCCTCCCCTTTGATACCAAATGGGGCGACAATCTCCCCGACCATCAGGCTCCACTCTTCGGGACTCAACAGGTTGTCTTGAGGAGTCGGCATAGTTTAGGCGATGATCTCGACGTAGACTTTGCGCTTGTCTTTCATGGCGACGGACTTGACGACTGTCCGCAGCGCATTGGCGATGCGTCCCTGCTTGCCGATCACTTTACCCAGATCCCCGGGAGCGACACGCACTTCGTAGGTCGTGGCCTCTTCCTGCGGAACTTCGGTAATGGTGACTTGGTCCGGCTCATCGACGAGCGCTTTGACCAGATATTCGATCAGGCTTTGCAACGGTTTCACCCCTTCTTCGGTAGTTATTTGGCTGCGTCGTTCGCCCGTGCGTCCCGCGCTGCCTTCTTAGCCGCTTCCAAGCGGTCAAGGATACCCTGTTTGCGAAACATGTCGTGGATGACATCGGTCGGCTGCGCCCCTTTGGAGAGCCAGCTCAGAGCCTTGTCGGCGTCGATCGTGATCAGGGGGGGATCCTGGCACGGGTCGTACTGTCCGATCGTTTCGATGAAGCGCCCATCGCGGGACTCGGTGCTGTTCGCTACCACGACCCTATAGATCGGTCGCTTCTTCGCGCCCATGCGCTTCAGTCTTATCTTCACTGCCACTGTGTTCTCACTCCTTGTTCTGTCAGGAACGCCGGTAAATGCAAGAGCCGGCCTGCGTTGCGTCTGTAGGTGACCGCCGCGAGGGGCGGAAAGGACGACTAGTGTTTGAAAGGGTTGCGGAAGCGCCCGCCTTTGCCGCCGGTGGGCATTTTCGGCCCGGTACGGCGGATGAGACTGCCCATGCCGTTGCCGCCCGCGCCCGGCTTATTGCCCGCGCCGCCCGGCCCCATCATGGAACGGATCATTTTCCGCATCTGCTCGAACTCGTTTAAAAACTGGTTGACATCCTGCACGCTCTGCCCGCAGCCTTTGGCGATACGCCGGCGGCGCGGCCCATTGATGACGGGCGGATTGCGCCGCTCTTCCTGCGTCATGGACTGCACGATGGCCTCTTTGCGAAGCAGGATCTTCGGGTCGATGTTGACCTGATCGAGCATCTGGCTATTGACGCCAGGGAGCATCTTGAGGATGTTTTCCAGCGGGCCCATCTTCTTCATCTGCTGCATCTGTTCGAGGAAGTCGTTGAGGTCGAACTTGCTTTCGCGCAGCTTCTTTTCGAGCTCCGCCGCCTTCTTCTCATCGACGGCCTCCTGCGCCCGTTCGATCAGGCTCAGGATGTCGCCCATGCCGAGGATACGGGAGGCGAGGCGGTCGGGATAGAAGGGTTCGAGCGCGTCGAGTTTCTCTCCGGTGCCCAGGAACTTGATCGGCACACCGGTCACTTCGCGGATCGAGATCGCGGCGCCGCCGCGGGTGTCGCCATCCATCTTCGTCATGACGAAGCCGGTCAACCCTAATTTTGCGTGGAACTCCTGCGCGAAGTTCACGGCGTCCTGCCCGACCATGGCGTCCACGACCAGCAGGATCTCATGCGGCTTGACCCAGGCCTTCATCTGGCCCAACTCGTCCATCAGCTCCTCGTCGATGGCGAGGCGGCCGGCGGTATCGAGGATCACGATATCGTTGCCGGTCTGCTGCGCCTGCTGAATGGCGGCGCGGGCGATGGTCGGCGGCGATTTGCCATCTCCCGGCGGCAGGGTAAAGACCGGAATATTGATCTGTCCGCCCAGCACCTGCAACTGCTTCACGGCGGCGGGGCGATAGATGTCGCAGGCGACCATGAGCGGGTTGCGCCCCTGCTTCTTATACCAGGCCGCGAGCTTGCCGCTCAGCGTCGTCTTACCGGAGCCCTGCAGTCCGCAGAGCATGATCACCGTCGGCGGGTCGGCAGCGAGGGCAATCCCTGTCTGCGTACCGCCCAGCAGCGCCACCATCTCGTCGTTGACGATCTTGATGACCTGCTGTGCGGGCGACAGGCTCTCCAGTACCTCGACCCCGAGGGCCTTCTCTTTGACACGGGCGACGAACTCTTTGACGACCTTGAAGTTGACGTCGGCTTCCAACAGCGCCAGACGCACTTCGCGCATGGCTTCACTGAGGTCGGCCTCGGAGACCTTGCCTTTACCGCTGAGCTTGCGGAAGACATCCTGTAGTTTGTCGGAAAGACTCTCAAACATGATAAAACTTTCCCGCACAAGAGGCGGAAGAGACAGCACAACGCCCGACGAGGCCCTTTGAACGGTAAGCAAGAGCGGGGCGGAATCGGGCGCGAAGCAAACGCAATCGGAAATTTTGCGAAGGCTGTCGAAACTAACACACAGTATACCGAAGCCGGAGCCGTTCTGTCAATGTCGAAGGCCGATAGGAGAAGATTCGACAGTAGGATCCTACGGAATGCAGAGTCAATTTACTCTGCCCTCATGACTACCTGAGTTTCGTAGTCCCCTTTTCTTAGCGGGCAGGAAGTCAATTGGTCAAATCTGGCCGAAGCAGGATTTTTGTTCCGGTTAACGAAATGTAGTATCGGCTATTGGCGAAATGAGGAACCCGGATCATGAGGATCAATCGAAGACTCCGTCTACTGGCATCTGGGTCTATCGTCGTTGTCACGGCGATCGCTATCGGCCGGTTGGTGGTTCGAGCGCAATCCCATGCGAACCTGCAGGCCGGGGCGACCCAGACGGCGTCCTCGGAAGCCTCCGACACCGGGGGGCCGATTCTGTTGGTGGATGTGATCGAGGTTCGCAAGGTGAGCGTACAGCAGACGAATGGGCTGATCGGGCAGGTCGAACCCTACCGCACGGCGACTGTCGCAGCCGAGGTGGCGGATCGGATCGTGAGCCGTCCGATCCAACGGGGCGATCGTGTGGTTCAGGGCGGCCTGCTGGTCAGCCTCACCGCAGAAACCGCGCAGACCGGCGTCTTACAGGCGACGCACCTCTTGGACCAGGCGACTGCCGCGCGCAGGCAGGCGGAGACCGACTATCCGCGCACCGTCATCGAAACCGACGCCAACCGGCAGCAGGCGAGCGCGCAGGTGGCGCAGGCCCTGGCAGACCAGGACCGCGCGAAGGCGCAGGTCGTGCAGGCAGCAGCCGGTGAGCGCAGAACGCTCACCCTCACGCGGCAACAGGAGCAGCATCAGGCAGAGGACGCCCTGGCGCAGACCCGCGCCGAGGAACGGCTGGCGAAGATCCAGAGGGATCGGCAGGTCTATCTCGTTCGGGAGGGCGCTGCGGCGCGAGACGCGCTGGACCGCGCGCAGGCCACTTTCGACACCGCCGTCGCACGACGCCAGTCGGCGGAACAGGCGGTCTCCCTGGCAAAGGAGGGCGCGCGCCAGGAAGACCGCGATTCCGCAGGAGCGTTGCTGACCGCCGCGCAGGCACACGCGGCCTCGGCCGCCCATCAGGTGGAACAGGCGCGGGCCGCTCTCCGGTTCGCCGACACCGGCGACACCCGCCTGGCGGCGGCGCGCCGTCAGATCGAAGGCTTGCGCGCGCAGGAGAAGCAGGCGGTGGACGGAGTGCGTCAGGCGCAGATCACGCTGACCAAACACTCCGTTCGGGCGCCGTTTAATGGCCGTGTGCTCACCACGATGGCCGATGTCGGTGATATGCTGAACCCGGGCGCTCCCCTCGCCCTAATCGGCGAGATTGCCCGTGTGAAGGCGACCTTTGCCGTGCCGGAACTCTCTCGCTCGGCGCTGCGGCTGAATCAGCCCGTGATGATCACGGTCGATGCTTTGCCCAATCACCACTTTCGCGGCCGCATCTCCGCCCTGACCTACCAGGCCGACGCGAAGACGCGCAGCTTTCCCATCGAAGTGACCGTCGCCAATCCGGAGGAGGCCCTGCTGCCGAATATGGTGGCCCGCCTCAATCTGCCGGTCGGCGGCGCGGCGCAGCGTCTGTTGATTCCCGCAAGCGCCGTCCTGGGAGACAGCAGCGGGGGCGGGCTATGCGTGTTTGTGCTGGAGAAGGGGCGCGCGCGCCGGCAGGAGGTGCGTCTGGGGACACCCTACGCGGACTATGTGGAGGTAACTGCCGGGCTCACAGGAGGGGAGCAGATCGCTGCGGCTCCGCAGCGGTTGAGCGATGGCGTCGCGGTACGGTTAAACGCGACCGACAACGGTAGTCTGGCAAGACGCCCGAGATGAGCCTGACACGATTTGCCATCCGCAACAAGCGTGTGACGCTGGTGCTGCTGGCCTCCATTCTTGGCCTGGGCCTGGTGGCTATCTTCACCCTTTCGCGGCGCGAAGACCCCGACCTGCAGGGCCGCTTCGTGCAGATCGTCGCCTCTTATCCGGGGGCAACGGCGCAGCAGGTGGAGAATCTCGTTACCGATAGGCTCGAGCGCTCTCTGCTGGAACTGGATGACATCAAGAATGTCCGGAGCACGTCCCGGCCCGGAATCGCCGTGCTGCAGGCGGAGTGTGCCGATCAGACGCGGGATCTCAAGAAGTTTCGGGACGAGCTGCGCGACCGGATCGGCGACATTCGGACGAGCCTGCCCGCCGGTGTGCTGAGCGTGGAGGTGAACGATCGATTTGGCGATACGGCCGCCGTAATCGTCGGCGTGACGGAGGACGGCGCCACAGACCGGCAGCGTGGGTATGTTGCCCGGCGGGTGCGTGATAGGCTTCGCACACTTCCCGAGGTGGGGCAGGTCGATCTGATCGGGGAGCAGCAGGAGCGCGTCTGGATCACTCTCTCCGCACAGCGCATGACGCAGTTCGCCGTATCCCCCACCGAGGTGGCGCAGGCTATTGCCCGGCTCAACGTTCTGCCGGGCGCGGGCGGGAGCGTGGCCCCTGGGGCGACCCGCTTCTCCATCCAGCCGAGCGGCAACATCACCGATCCCGCCGACCTGGCCCGTCTGATAGTCGCCTCCCCCAACGGTGTTCCCATCTCTCTGAGAGACTTCGCCACGGTTACGCGCGGTTATGCCGACCCCTCTGCATTTCTGTTCCGGGTCGATGGCAAGCCAGCGGTGGGTGTCTCTATCACCATGCGCCGGGGATTCAACATCATGGTGTTGGGAGAGGACGTGAAGCGGCAGTTTGAACGGCTGCGGGCGGATCTGCCGGCGGGCGTTCGGCTCACGTTGGTGAACGATCTGCCGCGTTCCGTCGAGCGCCGAATGACGGAGTTCAAGCAAAACCTCTGGATGGGCATCGCCTTGATCGTGGTGGTGCTCACGCTGTTTATGGGGCTCCGTTCCGCCCTGATCGTCGGCGTGATGCTGCCGATCACGATTCTCGGCACGTTCGCCGCCATGTACGTTTTTGGGCGGGACATTCAACAGATCTCCATCAGCGCTCTGATTATCGCGCTCGGACTGGTTGTAGACAACTCCATCGTCGTGGTGGACAACATCGAGCGCAAACTCAGCGCGGGCATGGAACGCGAACAGGCGGCCATCGAGGGGGTCGATGAGCTGCGCATCCCGCTCCTCACTTCCAACCTGACCACGGTCGCCTCGTTTGCACCGATGCTGCTGCTTTCGGGCGCGGTGGGCGAGTTTATCCGGGATGTAGGCGTCGTGACCAGCCTGGCGACTCTGCTCTCGCTGCTGTTCAACTACACCGTTGCGCCGCTGATTGCGCTTCGCTTCCTGAAGGGCGAACAGGAAGAGCATCCCAATCGCATCCGGATATTGTTTCTGCGGCTGGTGGATCGGCTGCGCGATGGAATCTCCTGGCTGGCGGCACAGGGCCTGCGCCGCGCCAGACTCACCGTGGGGTTGGCGTTCGTCGGGCTCGCGGTCGCCATTATGGTCGTCCCGCGGCTCGGCATCCAGTACTTCCCACCTGCCTTGCGCAGCCAGTTCACCATCGACGTCTCTCTGCCGGAAGGGCGGGACGTGCTGGCCACCCTGCAGACCGCCGAAAAGGTGGAGCGGATCGTACAGGCCCAGGCGGGAATCGAATCCGTGGCGACCTATATCGGGCAGGGAGGGCCGCGCTTCTACTACAACGTCAGCCCGGAGCCGCCGGCGTCGAACTATGCGCAGATCCTGGTCAACACCACTCGGTCGGACGATGCGCGCGCCCTGATCGCTGCCGTTCAGAAGCAGGCCGATGCCACCATCGCGGAGGCGCGCGTCACTGTGCGCTCGCTGGAGCAAGGACCGCCGGTAGGCGCTCCCATCGCCATCCGAGTCGCCGGTGAGAGTATCGCAGATCTGCGTGCCGCAGGGGAGCAGATTCAGGCGATCCTCAACACGATCCCCGGAACGAAGTCGGTGTTTCAGGACTACGATACGCCGCCGTTGACGCTCCAGGTAAAGATCAATGAGGGCAGGGCCCGACTTGCGGGGCTGACCAACGCCGATATCGCCGAGGCGACGCAGATGGGCTACTCCGGATTGACCGTCTCCATGATGCGCGAGGGCGAGAAGGAGATCCCGATCCAGATGCGCTTCTCTCGCGCCGAACGCTCAGGCCCCCAGTCACTGGAGGACCTGTATCTGCCGACCCGAGAGGGTCCATCGATTCCGCTCCGCCAGGTGGCCACACTCTCCCTGGCGCCGCAGGAGGGGCGGATTGTACGGCGCAATCATGTGCGCACCCTGACGATCTCCGCATTTACGGACGGGACACATCTGGCCTCGCAGATTCTCGCGCAGGCACAGAAGCGGATCGCGGCCTCGGTGATACCGCACGGCGTGACAGTCAGCTACGGCGGCGAGCTTGAGGAGGTGGTCAAGTCCTTTACCGAGCTGCTCTTGATCCTTGGCGTGACGATTGCGGCGAACCTTGTGATTGTCGTGTGGGAGTTCAACTCGTTCCGCGTCGCTGTGACGATCCTGATTGCGATACCCTTCAGCATGATCGGCGCGATTCTGGGCCTCTGGCTAATGCGCCTGCCGTTCGGGTTTATGGCGTTTCTGGGCATCGTCAGCCTGAGCGGTGTGTTGACCAACCATGCCATCGTGCTGTTCGAGTACGCGCTGACGGAGATGCGGGAGGGAGGCAGCATGGATCAGGCTCTGCTCAACGCCGGTCGCCGTCGGCTGAGACCTATCCTGCTGACGGTGCTGCTCTCGATCTTCGGCGTACTGCCGCAGGCGCTGAACGGGGGAACGCTCTGGCCGCCGCTGGCCTGGGCGCTGATCTACGGCTTGCTGATGTCACTCGCGCTGACGCTGGTCGTGATCCCTTCGTTTTACCGAGTGATCGGCAGCCGAACAAAACTGCGACCGCCCTTCTGAAGCTGTTCAGAAGGGCGGTCGCATGGCATCAGGATGAAACCTGAGCCACCCTAGCGGGAGCGGCGTCGGCGCAGCAGGCCGAGGCCGACCGAGGCCGAAGCAAACACAAGCGCGAGACTGCCTGGCTCAGGTGTAGCTACTGCATTGTTAACTATGTGATGGGCACCGGCAGGGTGGTCCTCAACAAAGCTCGAATTGGGCCAGAAATCGTTGTTGATAGTCGATCCGTTGAGGTTGAGGTTCACCCCAGGAATCTGGAGCGCGCCCAGAGGGGCTGTGTCCGACCAATTTACAGGGCCAGGAGTGGTGAGAGTACTGGAGCCGGTGGTCACCGCCGAACTGGGGTCATTCGGTGCAGTTCCGATCATGTAGTTCACGTTGATGCTTGACTGAAATGTTCCTGATATCGCGGTGAGGTAGGTGATGTTCATCGTACCGGTGCTGGGCGACGCAGGATTCAGAAAGATGTAGTAGGTGTTCAGGGGCAGTGCGCCTCCAAACGTTGTGGGCGCAGTGGTCACCATGTCCAGAAAGTTCATCTGAAGGCTGGTTGGGGCCGTCCCATTCAGTACGGAGGGGCCCGCATTGTTGAGACGCTGGACGATCGTATCGGTTGTCCCCACGTTCTGGGTGCCAATGACTCCGCCGAAGTTGTAACTGTTCACGGGAACTCCTTTGAGCGGAGTTCCCAGAAAGGTGGTGCCAGATTGGGTTTCGAAAAGATCGTACCCCGCAAAGACGTCAAACGCCTGAGCGTGGGAGGGTAGTGCGGCGCCAACCCCTAGCAGGATGCAGGCAGCAGTAGCCAGAGATGAAACCAGTGTTCGCTTAGTTCGCATTGTGAATGGAATCCTTTCCTAATCATAGGAAGCGAGAATTTGCGCGGGCGCGATTCAACATTCCGGTGTTTACATTCGGGCCACACGTCAGAAATGCCATTGTTTCTAGTTGGGTCGATACGTCAGGGTGACTTGCGAGATGCAAGCGATCCGTTCGCGTATTCGACAGACGCTGCGGTAGAACCACCTCCTTTCCTTCTTCTTCAGTAGTAGACAGCCGCACCCTCGGCCGGGTGAGACTGAATAGTCGCGATAAAATGTTGACATGCGCCGTCCGGCAGAGACTCACGGAGCGGTTCGGAGAAACCGGGTCAAGGCGGTTGTCAGTCCCTCTGGCATCGGCACCGGCACCACCGATTGATCTGCCCGGCGCTCCATGCTGACGACGTGCTGTTCGCCGCGCGCCACCAGTTCCTCGCCCGAGGCTCCGCACCGCCAGTACTCGAATAACAACACCAGACGGTTCTGCGCCTGACTGCCTAAGCGCATCCGAACCGCGATTTCGTCAAAGGGCGCCAGTTCCTGCAGGTAGTCGCACGAGCAGCGGGCCGTCACCAGGCAGAGCCCGTCCGCCAGCGCCGCCAGCACCACGGGCGCATGGTCGCGCAGGAAGAGCTCCCGACACCGTCCCTGCCACTTCAGATGATTGGTGAAGTAGACGTTGCCGACAAGATTTGTCTCTTCGAAACCGACGATATGGCGGTACTCATAGTAGTCGGGCATGGTCAACACTCCGTCGCCACAGCCAGAACCAGCCGCTCAGACCGCGTCGAGACATGGCAAGCGTAGGTGGCAATATGGAGATCGCCACTGGAGAAGCGCACCCAGTCCGGGACTGTTGCCGCCTCAAGCACAAGCGAGGAATGCCGCCGTCCCAGCTTTTTCGCGCACTCGTTCGCTGCCCAAACGCGCGTTGCGGCCTGATCCAGATCCGCTCCTGTTTCATGGACAATCCGCTGGGCCAGCGTCATTCCGACTGCGCCCAACAGATCCTGCCAGACGCCTACCGGGCGATGAACCACCGCTTCGGCGTCGCAACTCAGGGCGCCGGCTCCCGCAACGGCAAAGGTAAGGCTGCCGCTATGCGCCGAGGAGACCGTGAGCCCTCCTTCCGTTTCCGGCTTGCCGTCGGGTCGCCTCCGCACCTGTATCGGCCTTCCCAGGAGTTGCGTCAGCGCCTGTTCGGTGTTGTCTTCGGATCTGTCCGAGCCTGAAGACGTCAGGATCGCGCCGATCTCTTGCGAGGGTGGAAGGTGGGCTGCCAGCATGCGCTCCACATACGGCCCCACCAGCAGTTCGGGCCAGGTCTCCGCTGGATTGCGATCCGCCACCCGGCGCAGATGCAGCCCTTGCCACGATTCGCAAGGGCGGCCTTCCCGGTCGTAGAGCGTGAGATCGTAGGTGAAAAGGTCGCCTTCCTGCGATGTCTCTCGCGCCAGCGCTATGCAAGGCGCGGCAAGAGGCGTCTGCCCCAGGGTCAGGCGGTCGATACCGATCGGCAAAAGAGTTGCGTGAGGGATGCAGGCCTGGATCAGGTGAATGGCGGCATCCCGCGCTCCCACATCGCCCAGAACCAGGGCGGTCGGCAGATAGGGTCCAAACCACGGCGCTTCCACCGCCGCGCCGATCTCGGCGACACACTCTTTCGCACGCAGCAGGCGGTATCCCTTCAGTCGCCGGAAGCGGCCCGTTTGAAACAGCAGCGGTCCGTACAGTTCGCTTCCCGACCTGCTGGAGAGTTGTTCTCTCAGATCGAGCAGAGGGGAGCGCTCCAGTTCCCCAGGCTCCCGAGCTTCCACAGGGGCATCGAACCGACAGGTCAGGCGAACATGATCGGCCTGGAAAGAGGTCGCGTCGCTGCGGATCGCGATCTCGATCCGGCCCGGCGTCCGTTGGAGAGCCGCCACCCGCAGCGTCACCGCCTGATTTTCGGGCACAACGGTCGGCCGTAGAAACCGGACGTTTTCGAAACGGGGCGGTGTCGCGCTTCGGGCCAGCGCCATGGCGACCTGTGCTGCTGCCTCCAACGCCATGACTCCCGGCATCAATCGCTCCCGAGCGAAGATATGGTCGCTCAGATAGGGATCCGAATCCGCCGACAACACCGAATCCACCACAAGCTCCACATCCGGGTAGTAGACGCGAGGCCGCTCTAGAAACCGCTGAAACGGCAGCGACGCCTCTTCACACGTAAGCGTTGGGATGCTGCCAAATCGCCCGGTGACCACGTACGATATCGCATTGGCGGGCTGTTCGAGGAGATGAACCAACTGTGCGGTACCGTCCTCGATAGAAATCGGCATGATCCCCTGTCGCGTAAGCGCCTCCACGCGCCCCATTCGTTCGGCCATGCCGGCGCCCGCCCAGACCGACCACTCCAGGTTGAGGCAGCGACAGTCCGCGTGATCTCTCTGCCACTCCTCCACAAAGCTCGTTAGCCTGGCATTCGCGACGGCATAGTCCGCTTCGCCCTGCAGTCCGGTGCGGGCGATTATGGAGCCAAAGGAGACGAGCAGGCGCAGCGCCTTCGAGTTGATCGCCGCCAGAATATTTTGCAGTCCCGTCACTTTCGTGGCCAGCGTGAGATGAAACGCTTCTGCGGTCAGGTCGCGGATCGGGCAGGGAACATTTCGGCCTGCGCCATGCAGGATCGCCGTCACCGGGCCTATCTCTGCCTGCGCTTCCTGAAGCGCCGATTCCACCTGTGCAGAATTGGTAACGTCCGCCCGGGCATAATGCACAGAGGCGCCTGCGTCGGCCAGGCGTGCCAGATTGCGCGCAAGCTCCGCATCGACGTGTGGGTCCGCGCGGCCCAGGAGAAGGAGGCGTGTGCCGGTGCGCTGCGCCAGCGCCAGCGCGCATTCGGCGGCGATGCCTTTGCCGCCTCCGGAGACGAGCAGCACGTCGTTCGATCCGAGCGTCATCCCGGCTTTCGGCTTCGGAGGCAGATGGCGCAGTCGCGGTTCGTGGCGGACGCCTTCCAAATCGTATCTTGCCTCGCGAAAGCCCTCTGCGGCCAGCGCTTCGCGGACGACAAAGGTCGCTGCTTCCGGGTGATCCCAGGGGACATCGACAACACAGGTCGCGATGCCGGAGTGTTCCAGAGAGAGGGTTCTGGCGAAAGGAGCGCCAGAACAACCCTCCTGGACCACGACGTAGCGCTCCGGCTTCTCTTGCGCGAACAGCGCCCGGGCGCTCGCCAGCAGCAGGTCCACAGAATCGTATGTGAGAGCGGCTGGCATGCAGACCACGACGCCACCTGAAGGCGCGGCTGCAAAGGCGATGCGTACTGACTCGGCCCAGCGGCACGACTCAGGAGCGAACACATGCCAGATCCCACGCTCCGTCGGAGGGCGGACATTCTGGAGGGGCGTCTCCACCCATTCCACCGTAAAACTCTCCACCCAGGGAGCCACACCCGCCGGAGAGAGGCTGTCCCTCTCGTCGGCGGACATTCCGCCGTTGTGCTCGCTTTCGTCCAGCATGCGTGCAGCGTCCGCCAGGGTGGCGTCGGCAAAGTCCAGAGGCATTGAGGGGACCGGGACACCCACCTCCCGCGCCGCCCGAACCATCAGTTCGCCCACCGTGATCGAGTTGAGATGCAGGTCCGAAAGGAATCGATGCTCCCCTGCGATGGCGGCAACCGGCAGCTCTGTTCGTTCGGCGACGAGCTGACGGATGGCCTCGAGGGTCGAGCCTAAATCGCCCTGTCGATTCTCACGCGCCGAACCGAGGGGCGCTTCGTGCGGCGGCAGCGAGGGGGTCGGAGGCGCTTCCTCGAAGGCAGTCCCTCTGCTAACAGCCTCTGGAGCCTTCGCCGAGAGGATGGGCGCAAGCTCGCACGGATTCTGGAAAAAGCGCGGCTGCCAGTTCCATGGGAATGGGCGAACAAACCGATCCGTGTACAGAGCAGCCGGGTATGACACGGCTCCCAGAACGAAGCAGGCTCCGACTCCCAGGAGCAGGCCGCGCAGTGACTCGCCGCCTGCGTGGAGCGCAATGATAGGCGCCGACGTCATTCCAGCCGCCAGTCCTGTCAAGACCTGGCCAGGGCCAAGCTCCAGCCACAGATCGATTCCGGCTTGTGCGGCTGCGAAAGCCTCTGAAAACCGGACAGGCCCCGTCAGTTGCGCGCAGAGCAGAGCCGTAACATCCGTCTCTTTCGATAACGGCGTGCCTGTCACCGTGGAGAGAACGGCTCTGTGCAGGGGAGCGGGCGTGTCGGCTCTCAAGGCTTCGCGCAGAAGAGGGACGGCCTCTTCCATCAGCGGCGAGTGGAAGGCATGGGAAACGGGAAGCATGACAGACTGCCAGCCCCTTGCCAGCGCACACTGCACCACACTCGCAATCTCGTCGGCTTTCCCGGAAATGACGGTCTGTTGGGAACTGTTGAGTCCGGCGATCACGGCGCCGGTACCTGCACAGAGCCCGCGCACCTCTTCCGCACTCGCCGAGAGGCTCGCCATCGCGCCGCGTGGTCCGCTCACCGAGGCCATGGCCCTTCCTCTAGCACGGGCGATGCGCAGCACCGCCTGCTCATCGAACACATCGGCCCAGTGCAAGGCGACCAGTTCCCCCAGGCTGTGGCCGAGGGCGACGTCAGCGGTGATTCCCACCGCTCCCACCAGATCCAGCGCGGCCAGGCAGGCGGTAACGATGATGGGCTGCGCCGCCTCCGTCCCGGTACTGCCGGAGGGTGTCGGCAGATCCGCTCGCGCGTACCTCGCCTTGACCGAGGCGAATCGCCGCCTCCAGAGTCCGCCGTCCGCGTGGAGAGGAACGCCCTGCCCCGGAAACAGAAAGCCGATACGGTTTCGCTTTTTACCGGAAGCCTCCGGGTGGAAGAACCAGCCTCCCTTGCTGTCGAGCACAGGTTCTCGGCTGCGGACAAGGTGGTTTCTGAGCGCCAGCAATCGGTCCTGGAGTTGGGCCGGACGGACCGCCACCAGGGCGGCCCGGGAAGGGCCTGGCGCCCCCTCCGCCCTGGCGGCCAGCGCACAGGCGAGGTCGCCCATCTCCGCCCGCGATATTCGGGAAGCGAAGGTGAGCAGATGATCTACCGTTGCCAGCAGGGCCGTGGGGGTTGCCTCTGCCAGCAGGAACAGCTCCGCGTCCTGCAGAGAGGAGAGAGGCCGTTGCGCCGTGGAAGGTCGGTCGTTGCGCAGACCGTCGCTCACCCCTTCCAGAACCAGATGCGCGTTGATCCCTCCGAATCCCATCCCACTGACGCCTGCCCGGAGTGGTCGCGCGGCAGGCCACGGCTCGGCTTCCTGGAGGACACGTAACATCGTTGATTCGCCGTTCACCAGGGGGTGCGGCTGCTCACAACCCGATTGTGGCGGGAGGGTTCGATGCTGCAGCGCCATCGCCGCGTTGAAAAATCCTGCCATGCCGGCGGCCGCTTTGGTGTGGCCGATGGTGGCCTTGATAGACCCGACTATCGCGGGCGCTGCCGTCTCATCCGCGTCGCGACGGGCGCGGGTCAGCGCTTCCAACTCTGTCGCATCTCCCACACTGGTTCCGGTTCCATGGCACTCGAAATAGGTGACCGTGTCGATACCGAATCCCGCCCGGCGATACGCTTTGCGCAGCGCCACCATCTGTCCGGCGACCTCGGGCCGGGTAATTCCCCCGCTTCCATCCGAAGAGACCCCCCATCCCCGGATGACGGCGTGTATCGTTCGCGCCTGCGCCACCGCATCCTCATACCGCATCAGCACGGCAAACCCGCAGCCTTCGCCGGGCCAGAAACCGGCGGAGCGAACGTCAAAAACGCGCATCTCTTCCGCCGCCAGCGCTCCAGTCTTTGCGAACCCCACCAGTTCGAACGGATCGATGCTGAGATCGACGCCGCCCGCGACAACGACATCCAGATCCCCGGCTTCCAGTGCGGAACAGGCGGTCGCCAGCGCCAGAAGCGAGGAGGCGCACGCGCCGTCTACCGTGTAGCCTCCGCCCTGGAAGTCGAAGTAGTTGCAGATTCGGCCCGCGATCGTGTTGGACAGGCCGCCGGCAAGGCTCTCTTCGCTGACCTCCGGAAAGGGGTGCTTGTAGCGTTGTTCCAGAACCTCTAAGAAGTGCGCCCGCCGGTCGGGTTCCCATCCCTCCTCCTGGAGGGCAGCCTCGACATTCCGCCGGACATAGGGCCACCGCACGCGCATCAGCCCCGCGCGTGTGAACTCCCCTGTCAGGGTATTCCCCACGATCACGCCGGTCGTCTCACGGGCAGCGCCCTCGATCACAACGCCGGAGTTCTGCAGCGCCTCTGCTGCCACATCCAGCGCCAGCCAGTGGGTCAGGTCTGCGGTGCGATAGGTGCTGCCCATCACATGATAGCGCACCCGGTCGAACTCATAACCCTCGATAAGCGCGGCCTCTCCCATGTAGATTCGGTCCGGCGCGCGTCTGTCGTCCGAGAGATAGTCTTCCAACCGCAGACGCTCCGGGGGGATACGTCGAAATGCGCGGCGCTGCGCGAGCGAGTTCTCCCACAGCTCTTGCGGAGATTTTGCGTCCGGGTAGCGGCACGCCATACCGATCACGGCGACTGCATTTCTCATGGTCCCGTCGTCCTCACGATCTCCGTGGAGCGGTCTCGTTCACCCGCTACCACAGCGCGAACCGGTTCCGGGAAGGAAGTTGCTACCGCAGCGAAAACTGGTTCCGTGGAGAGATTTGTCGGATGAGCGGCAAGCGAGAGAGATCTTGCCCAGAGCATCAGACCACGCAGCGTACAGACAATCGTCAGGGAAAAGAACAGGCCGAAGACGATGTGATTCACCAGCAGCAGTCCATAGGTCGCGGCGACGGAAGCTCCGAAGACGATCTGGCCCTTCGGGTTGTCCGGGGTGGTGGCAGGGTCCGTTACCATATAAAATGTGTACAGGAGATAGGCCATTCCGGTCATGGGAAGGAACGGCGCCTCTATCGGTGTGCCGAAGGATAAGCTGCGAAGTAAGCCCTGGAGGGCAAAGCAGGCGAGCCACGTAGCGATCAGAGGGCCGCGGCGCGTCATACGAAGGTTCAGAAACGAGCCGCTCAGCACGATCACTCCCGGCAGAATCCACTTGCCGATGCCATGCAGGTTCTCGGTGAACATATAGGGCTGCGCGATACCGATCCACGGAAAAAGCAGGAGCGTCGCGGTGATACCGAAGTTGGAGGGGTTGAACACATGCCGGGTGGCTTTGCCGATAGGAACCCGGAGGATCACTTTTGAGCCGATGGCGACAGCGACCGCAAAACTGGTGGGCCACAGCCGATCATTGGCATAGAGAAGCATTCCGCACGCCAGCCCGGTGATGTGGGCGGAGAGCAGGAAGTCGACAACGTGCCGGAAGTTTCCGATGAATCGTGGTCGCCGGTGGTTGACGAGGGAGTCTACCCATTCCAGCAGGAACTCCATACTGTAGGCGGTGAGAAGCGCCACGACAGGCGTCGCCCAGGACTGTTCAAAACCCAGCACCGTGTGGCCCAGGATATTGAGAACCGTGATGGCGAACGCAAACCGCCGAAGCGCCGGCAGAAATGGTTTTGCAGGGAGTTTGCTCTGTGTCAAAGACGTGTCCCCTTCCCGGTCGCGGATCCGAGCAAGAGGGTATGACATCCGGGGGAGAGTTCGACTGTTTTGGAGTGAACCTGTCCCGTCGTGTCGCGCCATCGGAGAGCGACATTAAGGCGCGCCTCGGCAGCGAGGCGTCCTAATCCGAAATGGAGTTCCGGGCTGCGTCGTCCGGAATGGCCGTTTCCGCCATCGACCTGGGCCATGGCACGCCTGCCGCCCGGCAGGCTCACCGTGACGGTCGCCCCAATCGCGGGGCGACCGGGATGGTCCGGCGTCGGATGGCCCGGTTGAACGCTAAATTCCGACGGCGGCTCCCCGTGGACCGGCAGCAGAAGATGCAGGCACAGGAACGCGCCGGGATTGGGACTTTCATTATGATAAAAGACCGATGTTTCCCACTGGTTTGCGATGGCGAAGTCCAGGCGACCATCCCCATCCACGTCGGCGATGGCGATTCCCCGCGTGACATGGGTCTCGTCCATCCCTATCTCGTGGCTGATGTCGTAGTAGCGCCCATCCGCCGCGCGGACGAAGAAGGGATTGTGCTGGTGCCCACACAGGTCATCGCCCTGTTGGACGCGCGGCCATGAGGAGGAGCGTCGGAGAAGATCGTCGTTGCCCATCGCCAGTTCGTGTAGTTCCGGCCATCGGTTGATCGTTCCCTGCACAAAGCCTGCCGCCTGGATCACATCGAGCGCGCCGCTGTTATCGAAATCGGCAAACTTGGCGTCCCAGGTCCAGCCCCCGCGCGAGAGGCCGAGCGCTTCACTGCGGTCTTCGTAGGGTGCGACGCCCTGTTTCATCAGCGCCGTCTCGCCGGTATGCATAAACAGGAAGTTGCTCTCCTCCAGCGCGTAGTTTGCGGCGATGTTGCTGACCATGATGTCATATTGACCCTCTCCATTCAGGTCGCCAAAGTCAACGCCCATCCCTTTGAAGGAGTCGTTCCCCACCACTTTCGAGTTGGGAGTGGTGAACCTCTTGCGGCCTTTGAGCGAAACGAAATGGAGGTGTCCCGGCGTCGAACGGTTGTGCAGCAGACGGTCCGGGCCGAAGTCGTTGGCCAGATAGAGCTCCGGCAGCAGGTCGCCGTCGAGATCCCCCGCCGCGAGGGCCAGAGTCCACCCATGCAGCGTCTCGTCGTCAAGCCCCGAATCGACTTCCTTGAAATGCGCTGTCGGCGAGGCCCCGGCCGTACCGCCCTGCCAGAGCAGAAAGTGCTTGCCGCCCCCGTTGAACGCGCGCGACATGGTGTCCTGCACCGTTTCTGGGTTTGTGGCAGAGGCGTCGAGAATGCGCGCGCCATCCGGGAAGTAGTTCCCCACGACGAGGTCGATATGGCCGTCGCTGTCGAGATCGGCCTGTGTGACCGCATTGGTGTACCAGCGCTCGCCGTTCGTGACGAGCTCCTGCGGGACATATTCCGGGCGTGTCAACGGCACAGGACCATGCCCCGACGGGATACTGCGGCGGAGAAACAGGATCGGAGGGCGGCCCCAGTAGTAGACCAGAATGTCGGTCAAACCATCTTCATTGAAATCACCCGGCACACACCCCATCGGCGCCATTGTTTTCCGGTCGTAGGGCAGCGGCTCCGGGGTCAACGCAAAGGGCTTGTAGCGTGCGGGCGTCCCAGGCACGGGAGCCACGATCACCTCATCGGTACGGGGATCCACATAACAGACATCATTGGGAAGTCCATCGCCATCCAGATCGCTTAACGCGACCGACGCGCCGACCGACGAGATCCAGCCCGAAATGTGGTTCAGGCTGGGATTTACGTTCCGGATAGACTTCTGCACACGGCCGGGAAGGGTAGGCAGGGGGCTGGTCGCGAAGTGAAACCGGGCCGCCATGGCGTTGCGTTCCTCGCCCGTAGCAGCAGGCAGTTGCGAGAGCCGATAGAGCACGATGATCGGCACTATCGCGATGAACCGTACGCAGTATTTTCGGAACAGGGTGTGTAGCATGTCGCGGCCTCGTCCTCCGTGAATCGGCTCTGAATTCGTTTTCGCCAGACGTCGTATGCTGGTTTCGCGCCCTCGGGCGCCAGATCTATCAAGGCTGCATCGGTGACGCGCGCCGCGTCCGCAGCGCTCAGGCCACAGAAGACGGCACACGCAACCTCCGTATGGTCAGCGGGATTATCGGCCTGTTGGCGGGCTTTCGCCCCGAAGGCAGCCCCCTGCGCCAGGCTGGGGAGAAAGGGACCGGCAGCGCACCGGACGGCCTCCACGGAAGAACGGTCTACTCCGCCGGCGTAGGCGCACGCAAGTCCGACACCGCTCCAGAGATCCGCATGCCGGTCCGGGTCAAAAGCGGCCACTGTCGTCCGAATGCGGTCGGCATCGCCGCCGTTGACGAACCATAGACTCCGGCCCAGGCCTTGATCGAAGACGCGCAGCGCATAACCGGTCCATCGTCCCGGTCGTTCCTGATGCGCGATAACCGGTTTCGGGTGGAAATATCCCTCGTGAAATCCGTAGCCGTCGATCGCCAGCCAGCGCAGTAAGGGATCCCAGCGCGTGAGCGGTCCGTCCACCCGGCGCTTCAACCGGGCGAGCGCCCAACCCGCTCCCACGTACACCATATAGGTATGATCGGCCCCAGGCCCAGCCAGGAAAGCGTCCAGGCGGCGGCGGCCCCAGGGCATCAGGCAGTCCAGGAGAGTGAGACCCATGGCGGCTCCCTCGAAAGCGAAACCCCGGTATTCCCGGGGTACAGCGTTCAAGGAACTGGACAGAGCCGTCAAGTCGTCCTCTTCGAGCGCAGCATGGTATCCTGCGACGAACGTTCGGCCGATACTCTCCAGGTGATCGCGTGTGTCGCGGCTGGAACACGAAAAGCCTCGTCGTTCAAAGGTGACTTCTTCCGGGGCAATCTTCAGTAACTTGCGTTTCCAATTTACCAAGGTGCGCTCGCCCCTTCCTGTCCGGGACATGTAAAACGTGCCGCCGGGCAGCAAGCCGTTCAAGTGAAATCGTCGGATACCAGAATCGCGGCCAACCAATTGGTATCGATAAATTGGCGTTTAGACTTTCGTCTGTCCTGTTTTTTGTTTTTGCGGTCGCCTGAGAAACGCATCTGTAGCGGGAGGCTTCTTCATAATCGCTCTCAGAGAACGACCGGGGGTTTTCCGCGCACATGGTACACACATGCCGGTGTACCCAAATCTGCGAAGAATTTCCCCTCGCCCACAGAGCGTGTCTGGAAGGATTCGTGTGGTTCGAAACGATGTTGAGGAAGAACAGGAGGTCTTGTGAGAACGGTGAGTCTTCCTTGACGTCGCTCAAAAGTAACGAAACTATGTAATGATGTCAGTGCGACCGAGCACTTAAAACTATATCATAAGTTGTAGATGTTTGTCAAGTGGTCGCTTGTGTTTCAGTGCATGGTGCTTCGGTAGGACACAGAGGCGGTGCTTGTAGTTCCGGAAGTTTAAAAAGAAACCACTAAAAAAACATGCAGGAACTTGCCGATTGATGTCGAATTGCATTAGCATTAGAAAGCAATATACATTTCCAAGCCAACCTGATGGCCTCGGTGGCGAAACAAAGGACTGGAAGCACAGGGCGAAATTGTAACGCGCCCTATAGATGTCCGATTGCAGCCTGCGCTGTAAGCATTGGAACGTCAAAGCCCCCAGGCTTTACCGGGGGAACCGTTACGAGATCGAAAGGAATGCACACCTAATGGCAGAGCGCAATATCTACGTTCGGATCGAGGAGATCCCATACTACAGCCCCGTTGATCCTGAACCCAAAAGTGGCCCTATGAAGGGGTACCGACGTGACATGATGCGTAACTCGGGACATGAGGACGGCACGATACCCGATATCGAGGTCGAGGCGCGCCGACTGAGTGCCCTTGTGTACCGTGAGTATTTGGACCCCCAATATGCTGTACCCAAGCCCGACAAGTTGGTATTGGCCGACATCACGGAGCCGGTATTCGATCACCGGGTGCCGGGTATGGTCGTCTATACATTCCCAGGAGAGCGGCTGAAGATCCATGTTTTCAACGCCGATCAGGCACCACACAGCTTTCACGTCCATGGCCTACGTTACGGTATCGATTCGGACGGATCATGGCCCTTGGGAGTTCAGAGCGTCGGAGGACTCCTGCGCTCGGACGAGATACGTCAGGGACAGAGTTGGACGTATACGTTTGATGTTACCGAGGATATGATCGGAGCCTGGCCGTTTCATGACCACGCCCAGAGCATCGGCTCGACCATAACCCGCGGCCTGTTTGGCGCCATTATCGTGGTGCCGGAGGAGGACCGCGATACGATCCCGGACCTGAAACTGCCGGCAATCGCGCAGGCTACCACCGATCATTCCCAGACCAGCGCCGTGCCGGTTCCCAATGAAGATGTAAAAACGCTGAAAAGTTTCCTCTCCGAATGGGCCGGACTGACCTATGTGCATCCGGAATCTCGCGATTCACGCGTGCTCCATGTCCCGATCTTCCTGCATCTGCTGAACCCGCTAGCCGCCTCCTCTATGCCACCTATGGATATGGCGATGTCAAACGCCTCCGGCCCCGACATGAAAATCGCCAGTCTTTCTGCGAAGCCACTGTTTAACCATCGGCTGGAGCCTGGAACGGCTCCCTATACGTTCGTTTTCCAATTAGAAGCAACCTATGGTTACCACTGCACGATTCATCCCGAGATGAAGGGGACGGTCATTGTGCAAGCAGACGGCGATGCTGGTGTCAGTGTGCGGATAAACGAGGGTGACCAGATGGGCTTTGATCCGCCTACGGTCACCGTACGACCCGGCGGAACGGTCACCTGGTTTCCCGCTACAATGGCGCACACAGTGACCGAGAACGGGAACAAGTTGCAGATCCAGTCCTACTGTCTCAACGGGCGCACATTCGCGGGCAACACTCCGATCATCCGTGCCGTCCCAGGTCAGAGAATTCGGTGGTATGTCTTTAACCTTGATCTTGGCACGGGGTGGCACAACTTTCATACGCACGGTCAGCGCTGGAATGTCGGCAACAAGGTCGTAGACGTGCTCAGCATCGGGCCAGCGGAGTCATTCGTCATCGAGACGGAAGCCCCGCCTGTACTGCTTTTGCCGCCGGAGATCGAGGCGACGCAGGACGAGGCCAACAGGCCGGAGGGAGCAAATGCCTATGAAATCGTCGGCAACTTCCTCTTTCACTGTCATGTGGAGATGCACATGATGGCCGGACTTGCCGGTCTCGTCCGGTCCCATCAGACGCTCTGGCTTACGGACACTCAGAAGCAACAAATTGGGGTCGATATCGACGCGTTGGTACCGAAAGGCGCGCCAGGCCCAGGCGTTCCCAGAGAGGCGAACCCTGCTCAAGCATTAGCACCGGCTATCGGTTCGGCAAATTTCATGGCGGCTAATCGCATGGACCGTCTCACTCTGGGCCGCTGGGAAACGGTTCCCGGCGATCCTGGGAAGACAATGATGCATTCGATGTTGCTGCCAAACACAACCAAGGTCCTGTTTTACGGTTATGCAGTCGACACTGACGGAACCATCAATGGCAGAATAAGCCAACTGTGGGACTACGCTTCAGGCTTGTACGTGCCGCCGACGAACCAACCCATTGATGTCGCCCTACCGGATCCGGCGGCACCCGGTGACCCACCGCCGCCCGCTAATTGGGACCTACACTCTTCCCAACATGCGTATATGGACACGCCGGATGCGGAACTTCTTATCCATGGCGGGAACACCTCGACGCAGGTCTTTCGATTCAACCCGGGGACGCTCGCCTGGTCACGAACGTCCCCGACCATCGAGGGCAGATACTACTCGACGACGTTGACGCTTCCAGACGGTACCGTGTTGACGCTCTTCGGATCGCATCAGGAAGGCGGTCATGAACCGAACAAGCCTCCGCGTACTCTCGCTCACTCCATGGAGATCTATGATCCTAACGCCGGCACATGGGCGCGCGGCGCGCCGTACCCTGCGTTTCCCGCATTCGACTATCGGTACTACCCATGGACCTATGTGTTGCCTGGCGGCGATCTATTCATTGCAGGTCACCAAGGAGTCACGCGTCGCTTTGATCGGGCCGCACCTGTCGATGCCCCAGGCAAAACATGGAACACCAATGCGGGCGACCGCAGCCCCAATGACCAGCAGATGGGCACATCGGTGTTACTGCCACTGCGGCCGCCGAACTATGAGCCGCGCGTTCTGATCGCCGGTGGAGACCCTGGAAACCACAACCATCCGGAGAAAACAGCCGAGATTATCGACCTATCGGTTCCCACCCCAGCGTGGACCTATACCAAAGAACTGAACGGCCGGCGGGTCCTGCAGGTAAATTCGGTACTTCTGCCTGATGGGCGCGTCCTGATCGCCGGAGGCATGCCCGGACCAAGTGGACCGGGGCCGGTCGAGATCTTCGATCCCATGAAGCCCGAGGATGGCTGGGTAGTCGGCGCTGTCATGCCGCACTATCGCCTGTACCACTCGTCCGCCATCTTATTGCCCGATGGCAGTATCCTGATGGGCGGTGATCCACCCGACGTCCGCACGGACCCACCGATCATAACACCGCATGACCGCTACTTCCCCTCCTACTTCGAGCAGCCAAGGCCATCCATTTCAACAGCGGACGCCTCCGTCCTATTCGGTGCGCAGTTCTCCGTGCAGACACCGAACGCGGCCTTGATCGCGGAAGTGGTCCTTCTCCACCCAGGCGCCACAACCCATGGCTTTAACATGGCGCAGCGGCTTGTGTACTGCACTATCGTCAGCCAGACCGCTGGCGTGCTTCAAGTCCAAGCCCCGCCTGACGGGACAGTCACACCGCCCGGATTCCACCTGCTGTTTATTGTAGACCACAACCGGATACCCTCCGTGGGCATGTGGATTCGCCTCCACGCCTAACCCGCTCATGCAAAATGAGGGAACTATGCCTGTGCGGGCTGTAGTATTTCGCTACAGCCCGCAGTAGTTCTCAGGGTCTGAGGGGAGGGTCGTGCGCTCTGAGGGTCCGTAAATCTATAACTTTCGTGTTTGGGGTATAACAGCGTTGATCCTGATTTCCCTCTTGGAGTGATCCGTGTCCACCGAAAAGGAAGTTCTCGAACTGCTTATCCGGCACGCTTACAGTCCGGATATTGATCTCCGAACCGCTGCAGCGAAGCAGATTTCGGAACTGCCCGATGAGACTGTACTGCAGTTTCTCGTGAGCCATCCGGTGCGGTGCACGGCGGCCAACAGACGGCTTGCGAGCCGACTGACCCACGCCCTCCCCTACGCCTTATTTACCCTCGCGATTGCCTGGGCGCTGCGCAGAGATCCGTCGGCTGGTCCTCTGATGAAGGCAGTCGTAGCCGTCCTCGGCGTCGGTATCGTGACGATGATGCTGACGATGATGGGCTGTCTGGCGCGCTCGATACCATGGTATGGGAACTTTGGGCGTGGCAATCGGAGCGCTGTCGCTTCTCCCCCTTTCTCCGTGGTTTCCTTGATTGCCGACAGATCGGATGCGCGCTTCCTGCCCTATCTCCTCTCCAATATAGCCGAAAGATTTACGCTCTTCGAGCGGGATAAAGACCCTACGGATGAGATCCGCCCCGGAGCTAGGTTCACCCCGGCAAATATGGGATACAACAGCATCTACTCTACGTTCGGTCTGCACGAGGCCAACCAGCAGCGCCGACGGTATCGCAGGCTCGTCAAGGGACTGCTGTCGCAGATCGGTCCGGAGCAGGCGATAGAGCTTTCTGCCGAACAGCGCCACGCCTTGCTGCTTCTCCTGCAGAGACCGGAGGACGACGTCGAACTGGCGGTCGGCATTCTTGACCGTCTGGAACAGTGGGGAGACGCGCAAACGATTCCCGCCTTGAAGAGGCTGATTCGCGAAGAGCACTGGTACGTCGGCAGCGATCAGGTGGAAGCGGCGGCGCGGCAGTGTCTGGAGGAGATCGAGTCCCGGCTGAAGCAGCAGAAACAGAACAGTGCGCTCCTGCGGCCCGCGAAAAGCAGCGATGCGGAGACGCCTAAGTCCCTGTTGAGGCCGGCAGGCGACCGGCCCGAGGCCGCGCCGGAACAACTGTTGCGTCCCCGTATCGTCGCGCCGCCCGACCGCCGGGAGTAGAAGCGCGGCACTCCTCGGCCCGGTTGACGTCACAGGCCATCTCCGCTATAATGAGAAGGGAGGAAGCGCACGGCGGCTTCCGGCCCATTGCTCTATCCGCTCTGTTCCTATCAGGAAATTTCCGTGAACACTATTGTCGTTGCCAGGCGTGAACGGCCGATCTCGACGCCGGTGAAAGCCGGACTGATCTTCCTGCTGGCCCTCCTGACACTGCTCTATTTTCCGCTCTGCCTGCTGGCGCTACTGATTATCGCGTGCGTGCTGGTAGCCGACGTATTTCTGCTGCTCATCATGGCGCGGCTCCTGCAGCCCGGAGCCGCGATCCCGCCGTTTCGCCGCATGTGGCGGCTTGCCCGAGTGATCGTCTCCACCTTTCGCAGCCCGCGCGAGGGCGCGAAGTACCATATCGCTCTGACCGTGGCCGAAGCCCCGCAGCTCTTCGCGACCGTGCGCGACTGCGCGCGCCGTACCGGATGCGCGGAGCCCGATTCTATCGTGCTGGAGATGACCTGCGGCGCCTGGGTCCGACTGGACGGCTATCGTTCCGGGCACGGCCGGAGCACGCTGGGGTTGGGCTTCAACTTGCTGACCGGCCTCGGGCAGGAGGAGATCGAAGCGATCATCCTGCACGAGATGGCGCATGCCCTGCTGGTGCAGCGCGGTGCGAAGAAGGTCGGCATGCAGGGCGTGTCACGCTTCGTCCGGTTGGTCGAAGAGACCCGCGAGCTGGCCCTGCGCGAAGAGCCCGTCCAGGGCGAAGTCTGGGGCCATTTCTGGACCGCGAGCCTGCTGGCGCGGCTTGGCAGCCTTCTGGCCGCCGCCGGGGTACGCCTCTACGCTCTCTACTCCCGTCAGGACGAGTTCGATGCCGACAAGTCCTCGGCAGAGCTGTGCGGCGGCGTCACCTTTGGAGATGCGCTCCTCAAGAGCGCGATCCTCGACGCCAAAGCCGCCGAGTTCTCCTGGCACGACTGCGTCCTGCAGAGCCAGCGCGAAGGCAGCTATACGGAATGGATGCGCGGCAAGCTCCGCGTTCAGGACGAAAAGGAGCTGGCAAAACTCCGTCGGGAAGCTATCGACCGGGATCGCCGCTCGCACTACAGCTTTCACCCTACCATCGAGGACCGCATCGCGCAGGTCCATGAAGAGGCGGCGGGCGCTCCTGTCTCGGTTCGGTTCGCGCCGACCGTGGCCGCGCCGTGGTTCAAGGATGCTGATGCCACCGTTGATCGCCTGTTCAGCCTGATCGAACGCGCACTCATGGACGAAGAGCGCGAAGAGAGCGAAAACCTGAGCCGCTGGGAACGCAAGCGGCGCGTGAAGCGGGAGCCGAACGCTCTGGAGACGCTCGCGGTCGTCCTGCTGCTCTGCGGAGGCGTCGCGATCCTCGGGGGGATGGTCGGCCCGATAGACGCCGATGCAAAAGTACGCGGATTGATCGTCGGCGGCGGTCTGGCGGCGATGGTGCTCGGCGTGGCGCTCTCTCGCCTCGGGACGCCGCCGGAGCCGGAGATGCTCCCGGTACCCGAGTTTGGACTCTTCGAAGACTCGCTGGAACGGTGTTGGGCTGCCGGCAGCAACTACACGCCGGTAATGCAGACGCCTCCGCTCTCCACAGGAGGTCCCGCCGCCTCCGCCGGTCGCGCGGAACGCCTGCAGTACTGGACGGAGCGTGGTCAGACCTTGTTGCAGCGCTGTGATTACACCGGAGCGCTCTCCTGCGGGCTGCAGGCGCTGGAAGCGGTTCGCACCAATCTGGAGGGCAGGCTGCTGGCGGGCGTGGCCTACAACTGCCTGGGGCAGGAGTCGGCTGGAGACAGGCTTCTGGGCCAGGTGATCAACATTCATCCCCGCAGCACTGCGGTGCGCTGGGCGATGGCGTGGGTCTGCCTTGCAACCGGCAACTGGGCGGAGGCGGAGGCCTATATGCTCGGGGTCGTGGACAAAGCGCCGGACAGGGCTACCTTCGTCGCGGCCCTGGCGCTGGCGCAGGCCCGGCGCGGCAATCTGCGGCAGGCCATCGAGAATATGCGCCGAGCGGTGGCGCTGGAGCCGGAATCGATGCGCCTGCGCCTGCGCCTGGTGCAGTACATGCTCATGGCCGGCAAAGCGCGCGCGGCGGTGCCGGAGATCGAGGCCGTCGAGAAGTTTCCCAATGCGCGGACGGATTGCGAGGTGCAGCTTGCGCTCGTTCGCCTGCACCTGATGCTCGACCACAAGGACCAGGCCGACGCGCAGGCGCGGATCGCCGCCATGCAGCATCCGGAGGCGCAGACCTTCTTTCGGCTCGGCACCTCCTACGTCATCACCGATCACTTTGCGGAGGCGACGGCACATTTTCACCATGCCACCGCCAACGCGCTCTACCCGATGGCCTGGGTGCAGCTCGGCTTCTTGCACGAGAAGGCCGAACGCAAGCCGGAGGCGCGCGCCTGCTTTCTGGGCGCGGTCAACCTTTTTCATCCGGTTGCGCCGAAGGCCGAAGACCAGTTCGACGCCCTCAGCGCCGCGCTCGCCGGGCTACGCGGCTTGCGCGCCTCCTCCCCGACACTATTTCTATGGGAGGTTTCGCTGGACGTACGTTCGTTGCCGGCCTTCAAACTGGCGGACCTCCTGCTGCTCATTCTTGCGCCGAACCGCAACAGCGCCATCGGCTATGCCAACGAGATTTTCGCCGCCATGCACCCCGGCGGCCCCCCCATCGAAACGGTACTGCGCCAAGCCGAAAAAGCCGACATCGAGCCGCCCGACAGTGCGACCGAACCCGGCATCGTGGACTGGCGCGGGAGGAGATAGGAATATTATGCTTGCGCGACGCAATCGCATTCCCACGGCGGCCATCGAGCCGGACCAGACCATCGTCGTCCAGGGCGATCACATCACGCTCGGTCAACTGCTGAAAGTGGCTGGGATCATCGGCACGGGCGGCGAAGCGAAAAACTATCTGTCCGAGACGGTCGTGATCGTCAACGGCGAGCCCGAACAGCGGCGCGGCCGTAAACTCCGCCCCGGCGATCGTATTCAAGCGCCCGGCGCCGTCCCCGTGCGCCTCATCGCTCCCACCGAAGACGCCGAGCCAGGCGCGGCAGAAAAGGAATGACCAGGATGCAAACTTCGAGCGCTCTGCGCACGGTTCGGTTCCGCTCTGCAGGGCCACTTCTGGCCGTCCTGGGGCTGCTCTGGACGCTCTCTGCGAACGCCCAGGATAATAGCATCTCCCGTGCGGCCTTCGCACCGGAAACGATCCAAAAACAGATCGCCTATCTCTCCTCTGACGCGCTCCAGGGACGGGGCAGTGGAGAGCCCGGCAATGAGAAGGCCGCGCAGTATATCGCCGCCGAGTTCGCGCGCTTCGGCCTCAAACCGCTCGGCACCTCCCAACAGCGCGACCCCCATGCCGCTCTCGACGGCAGCGGCTACTATCAGCCCTTTCGCTTCCGTGCAGGTCATATTGTCGGCACATACAGTCATCTGACATTTTTCATTATGGGCAAAGGCTTTGCAGGGCTGACACAGTGGGTGTCGGGGCCGACCCTCGAACCGTCGAGTGTCTCGGCAGGCGGAGAGGCGACGGGACGACTTGTCTTCGTCGGCTATGGCATCCGTGCGCCGCAAGCCAATCACGACGACTTTGCCGGCGTGGACGTCAAAGGCAAGATCGTCGTGATGCTGGCGGGCAGCCCCGGCAACGACCCGCACAGTCCTCTGGCGGAGCTGGCCGACATCCGGCGCAAAACGCTGAATGCACGTGAACTCGGCGCGATCGCAGTCCTGGTCGCAGTGCCCGCAGAGACCCCCTTTGGCGCGAACACGCGTACCTCTGCCGAGAGTGCGGACGCCGGATTACCCGTGCTGCGGATTAAACAGGTTATTACGGAACGGTTGTTAGCGCCCGACCACCACCTGAAATCGGTGCTGGCCGACGCAGATGCAGGCAAAAACGTCTCTTTCGAGTCGCGATTTACTGTCGTCCTTACTGCGGATGTGAAGCCAGTCGAGAAGGTGACGGCGAATGTCGTGGGGATGATCGAAGGCAGCGATCCGACGCTGAAGGCCGAAGTGGTCGTGATCGGAGCGCATCTCGATCATCTCGGCATGGGAGGCCCCGGCTCACTGGCGAAGTCCAGCGCCCCGGCGATCCATCACGGCGCGGACGACAACGCGTCCGGCGCGGCGGGTGTGCTGGCGCTGGCCCGCTTTTTCGGGCTGGATACATCAGGAAAAGTCATCAAGCGGGCGGCCCAACTGCGCCAGCGTCCGCGCCGGTCTCTGGTGCTCATCTGTTTCAGCGGCGAGGAGTTGGGGCTGCTCGGCTCGGAATACTATACGGCACACCCGATCCTCCCGCTGGAAAAGACCGTCGCCATGCTCAACATGGACATGGTCGGGCGACTGCGCGACAACAAGCTCATCGCCATCGGCAGCGGCACGGCGAAGGAGTGGGATGGCCTGCTCGACAGCCTGAACCAGACGGCCGGATTTACCCTGTCGCGCAGCATGGACGGCTTCGGAGCCAGCGACCAGCAGTCGTTCTACAACAAGAGTATTCCGGTGCTCTTCTTCTTTACCGGCTCGCATCCGCAGTATCATACGCCTGAAGATACGGTCGATCTGATCAACGCGCCTGGAGAGGCGAAAGTGCTTCGGTTGGTCGCGGAGTGTGCGGAGCGCATCGCGGACGCTCCCGACAGGCCGACCTACCAGAAAGTAAAGGTGACCGGCGGCGGCGGATCGCCCGGATTCCGCGTCTATTTCGGCAGTATTCCGGACTACGCGGCGATGGTCGAAGGCGTGCAGTTGAACGGCGTCCGCGAAGGCAGCCCTGCCGACAAGGCCGGACTGAAGGCGGGCGACATCATCGTCAAGTTCGGCGACCTGACGGTCAAGAGCGTTCAGGACTATACGGTCGCCCTATCGGGGCACAAACCCGGCGATAAGGTTCAGATCGTCGTACAGCGCGGTAAGGAGACCCTTACGCTCACTGCCATCCTTGCCGCCCGCCCGGAGTAGAGGAGGGCAGCGCGAGAAAGGCGCGGCGCTGTCCCTGGAAAACTCCTTGCCCTACGATAGCGCCGACGGCGTTGATCGCGTTGGCGCGGGTGAGGGTCCAGCCGCTGTCGGAGAGGATCAGTTCGTTCAGATCCGCCGCGCCATAGGCGGCGCTCCAGAGGAAGGCGCGATTGCCGGAAATGCCGACGACCTGGGCGGCGTCATTGAGGCCGCAGGCTTCGCTCTGCTTCGCGCCGGGCAGGCAGGGCAGGGTCAGGATCTCTCCCCGCTCCGTTCTCCGAAAAGCGGACCGAGTCGCCGCTTGAGCCAGACGTGGAGCGTCGCGATAGCCGACGATCTGCCCCCAGCCATTGATGCCAGTCGCTACGCTTGCCGTCGCCGCCTCTTGGTCGGTGAAGATCGCGCAGCCCGTGCCGTCCGCTCCCCAGTAGATCGCCTGTTTCAGCTCGTGGTCCGGCGTCCGACCGAGCATCGCAAAGCCGGCGCCCTCGTTGCGGTTGTTGATAGCGCGAATGGCGCCGCCATACAGTCTTGATTCCAGGCGCATCGGCCAAAACGCCGGAGCGGAGTTCCCATCACCGTCCGGACAGACCAGAACCGTCTGCACGGTATCGTTCGTATCGATCCAGGCCCCCGCGATACAGCCGCGGCCGTTGATGGACTCCGCGCGATGGACTCCCGGCAGAGGTTCTGCTCGCGTCCCGTCCGCACTCACGCAGAAGCTGCGACTGGTCGCCCCCAGCGGAAAGAGATTACCGACGACCGTTCCGGCGTCGTTGATGCCGCGCGGCAGGCGAATATCGACGCCGTCGTCCGGGTTCAAATCGCAAAGCTGTCCGTCTGCCCACAGGAAGCCGTGCCGGAAGGAGGACTTGTCCACGCGCCGGTTCTCCTGCTGCACCGAGCCGAGGTTGGACCAGCCGACCACCTGGTTGAGGTTGTTGATCGCGGTCGCTTCACTGACGCTTCCACCGGCGAGGGTTCCAAGATCGACCAGAGAGTAGCGGGGAAGGGCGCGAGCGGAAGCCTGCATGGGTCTGGTCTCCTGACAAAAGGTCTGACGCCGCTTGAGGTTGGAGGCGCAGTGCGGGATGTAGTTCAGCATCATTCCATTTCCTTATCGTTGCGCTGACCTTACTTGTGTGGCCGTGCGGGTTACCGAAGAGTGTTAGGTCCTCACCTTACGCAGCCGAGCATTTTACTCTGACTGAGTTTGCCCTTGTTGGCGGTAAAATACCGTCATGGACACACAACTTCTCGATCTCTATACCGACTACCTGATCAGGTCTTTCAGTCTGACGACAGCCACCGGACTGTCCACCTTGCTCGGCGGTGCCATTAGTCACGACAAGATCACTCGCTTTCTTTCGGCAGCCGATTTCACTTCTGCCGATCTGTGGCAGTTGGTCAAGCCCCTCGTGCGTCC
>JBBQPO010000031.1:0-31797 GCA_038217285.1 Chthonomonadales bacterium | reverse complement strand
GATCGAGTCTTCCGGGAGATCGTTCGTGAACCGGATGCGCACCTTCTGGCCCCTGCGCAGACGCAGTGTGGGACCGAGATAAGAACCCGGATTTGTCTGAAGGCTGCCGGGATCGCCGTGCAGTACCGTTCCCGAATACTTCCAGACTCTTGTCAGAGCGCCCGGAAAGATCGATACCGTTGCCGGGCTCGCCTTGAGAGCGATCTCTACATCAGGGAGAAAGCCGACAGTAGCGGCCGAGGGAGTCAGATGGACGGTTCTATCTCCAACCCGGAACACCATTCCACCCACCGCGAGGACCGCCACGCCGGACCCGAGAATCCGCAGCAACTTGCGCCGGTCGATGGGCGCGTCCAGCCCTGTTCTGACCTCTTTACCAAGTTCCATAACCTGCCCTTGCCTCTTTCCCGCATTGCCCATAAGGGCGTTCCACCTGTTGTGCGTACGTTTGGTATTTTTTCTTGGGTTGGACCCGGCTTGCGTCAGGAAGCCAACCCGTTAACAGAACCATATTGCCGACTGATCGTATAGCCTCTGTCTTTTGGAGATGAGACCGGGCTTACTATCCGTCAGGGTTGATGATGCTTCGAATGGTCCTCGGGCGTAGCGGATCCGCTCGGCGGCATTTGCATTCCCTTCATCATGGGACACATGGGCATAGACTTGGACTGCTTGCCCATCTGCATATGCTCCATCATGTGCTGCATCATCTCGGACTGCATGGCGGCTGCCTTGTCGCGTTGCGTTCGCTGCTGGGCGATCATTTCGGTGACGACCGCCGTCATGGCCTCGTATCTGTCCGCACCGCTGGCTGCGGTCATTTTCGCCACAAGATCGTCCATTTTGGCGTCCATTGCCTTGAAATCCGCCTGCATCTGGTCGTGCTTCTGCATCATCTCCATGCAGTGAGCCATCATCGTCTTATCGTCCATCATCCCTGGTTTCGGCGGGGCTTGCTTGCCCGTCCGCGCGGGTGTCTGGGCCGAATGATCGTGCGAATGCGCCGGGGTCTGCGCAAACAGGCCGGTTGCCAGCATGACCCCGGTCAATACCAGCGTGGAAGTGCGTATCGTTTTCATGGAAATTCCTCTTTCTTGATGCCCCAAAGGGCTATGAGTAAAGCGCTTTATGCCTTCCTTACAATTTGCTCGGGCGGATGCGTAGGAACACGCCGAAGGTAAGCGGATTCGTTCCGTACGAAGCGTTTAGCGAACTCGGGTAGCTGTAAACGCCGATATACGCTCCCACCCCATAGTCGAGCCCGCCTTTGCTCGTGAAGTTATGCACGTCGCCAAAGAGCAGCTTGTTGATGGTGTAGTTTCCGGGTGGCACATCGACGAGTTCGCCCTTGTCGACGCGTTCGAAGCGGGCGAAAAACCCTTCCCTGGCATGGTAATAGGTCGCCTCCGCAAGCCAGGCATTGGACGTCGCGGACCCTTGAACGATGTTTTGGCCGAAATAGGCGGTCACGGAAAGATTGTCACCGTGGGGGAGGGAGTGGCTATAAGCCGCGCCCAGAGTGAAGCGGTGTTGATTGACGTCGGAGTTCAAATAGCCGTAGGAAGTCGTAAACGACCAGTCGCGAGACGGGTTGTAGCTGAGACGACCGGAGGCCGAGTTCAGTGCGACGGGGCCAATGCCGTACTGATTCTTGCCGGGCTCGGCGTTATTGAAGGCGGATCCCTCCATCTTCCACTTGTTCCGATAGACAACTCCCAGGGTCACGACGCCAAAGCTGATATGAGAGCCGTCAAACCAGTCGTGGCTGATCGGCGCTTCCGGGATCTCCAGGCCGCTCGTGCGGTGCAGATACATCGCATTTCCCAGCGCCGGTTCGCCGACCGGGCCGCCGTAGAGGAATGCAGCCCAGTCTTTGGAGAGTGGGTGGCTGTAGCTGACCGCGACCTCCGCAAATATATTGTGCGGGTCTTTGCGGTCACCGACGTCAATGCCGTGGACCGTAAACCCGTTTTGAAAGAGATTCGGAACTCCGCGTGCCCCGTTAAGGAGGGGATCAAGCGATGTCATGAAATGCAGCCCGAGCACGCCGCCGCCCAACTCTTTGCGACCCATAAGCATAATCATCGAGTTGCTAAAGAAGCCTCTGTCACCGCGCCTGCCGCCGGCATCGACGTATCCGGCCTGCAGGGTTCCCATCGTGCCGAACTCGAAGCCGCCCAACGACGGGAGCATTTTCATGAACATGGGAGAAGAGTCCGGCTGCCACGAAGTCCCGGATCCTTCTCGGTTGGCCAACCAGTTCCCGAGGCTTCCTTTCATCTGCATGCCTTGCATGCTAGCCATCCCCTGCATACCGGGCATGCCAGGCATAGCCTTCATGGCTCCGTCTCCAGCGTTGCCTGGGCTGATCTTGAAAGACAGAGTGGCGCCTTTTCCGGTCGCCGGATTGACCGTGAGATCGAGGGTGTAGCTTCCGGCCTGGGGGAAAGTGAGCCGCACGCTGTAGTGGCCGGGCACGTTGCCAGGGATGACGTTGGGCTGATCCAATGTCATGCCTGCCATGGCGGGCATGGTTAAGGACGCAGTGACGGTGAGGTTTGCGCTCGGGGTCATCGAGGGCAAGTTCATGATAAAGATGTCGAGTGTCGCAGACTTGCCTGGTTGGATGGTCTTAGGATTGGTCTTGAGCGCCGCCATATAGGGATTCGCAGTGACGGTTTGCGCAAGGCTTGGAAGCAAGAGGCCGAGGGTAAAAGCAAGCATCGATGCAAGTAAAAATTTAAGTCTCATAGGAATTGTCCTCGTAGATCTGAATAGCGTTCGCGCGAGGACAGGAGTCAACCCGGCTGCTCCGCTAGTGCTTCGGTCTGATTTGTCGGGTTGCGTAGGCAACGCGCAACAATTGCCGCTGGATTTCAAACGCAGGTTTGACCGCATCTGAGGCAAAAACTTCAGGCGATTATTATTGGGCGTTGCCGTACACTGTTGGGAGCACCGCAGCCACACTCGCGACGCCCCGATCCGGAAATCCGCCCCCGTGTCGAGAACTGCATTCTATCGACAGTAGAGGTCTTGTTTCCTATAGTACCTGTGCTCCGAAAAAGTAGTGTCCCCCTAATGGCGGATTGTAGCAAGATAGATTTAAGCCCAAGCAATGCGTAAGGCGGCGAAAATGATTCGCCGCCTTACGCATTTCCAGAGAGAAAACCGCTTTATTGGGTGGGATAGCCCGCTTTTTCGAGTCGGGCGCGCAGGTCATTGTCGGTGATCTGCACAGCGTCGTATTCTACGGTGACGTTCTTGCCAGGAATGTCCACTTCTACTGTCTGCACGCCTGGTACGCGGCTCAGCGAGCGCTTGATCGCGTTGGCGCAGCCTTCGCAACTGATGTCGGGGGCATGGGCCTGAAATGTCTGTGTCATCGTTTTTTCTTCTTTCTATGGTGACTGCCTACCCCGGCGGGGCAAACAGAGATTGACTCGGTGATGGCCCAGCCAGACTTTCGTTGGCGGAACCATTCCTGTAGGCACCCTCACGCCGTGCGTTTAATCTCGCGGGGTTCCGCCTGGACCGGTGGGGAGAGCGTGTCGGCGGGATCCTGAACCTTTCGGGAACCGGTGGGCGCGAAGCTGCGCAGACGCAGGGCATTCGTCACCACCGACACGCTGCTCAGAGCCATCGCCGCCGAGGCGATCATCGGGGAGAGCAGCCAGCCCGTGAAGGGAAACAGCACGCCCGCCGCAATCGGGATCCCCAGAGTGTTGTAGCCGAACGCAAAGGCCAGGTTCTGCCGGATGTTGCGCATGGTGGCCCGCGACAGCTCGATCGCGTCGGCGACGCCGTTCAGGTCGCCGCGCATCAGCACGACGTCGGCGGCCTCGATAGCCACGTCCGTTCCGGTGCCGATGGCCATGCCGATATCTGCCTGCGCTAGAGCGGGGGCGTCGTTGATGCCGTCGCCGACCATCGCCACGACCTGACCTGCAGCCTGCAGCCGCTTTATCTCCTCCGCCTTGTGCGCCGGAAGCACTTCCGGCAGCACACGCTCGATGCCGACCTGTCGGGCGACCGCTTCCGCCGTGCGGCGGTTGTCACCGGTGAGCATCACCACCGTCACGTCCATCGCCTTCAGGCGCGCAATCGCGGCAGGCGCGGTCGCCTTAATCGGGTCGGCGACGGCGAGCACCCCCGCCGCTTTCCCGTCGAGCGCCACCAGCATGGGGGTCTTGCCTTCCCCGGACAGTCGCGCCATCTCTGCCTCGAAGGCCGCTGTGTCGATGCCACGTTCTTGCAGCAGCGCGGCATTGCCGAGCAGCAGGTCGTGGCCCTCCACACGGGCTTCCACGCCTCGTCCGGCGAGCGCCTGGAACTGTGTCGCTTCGGCCAGTCCGATTCCCTGCGCCTGAGCGCCCGCAACAATAGCGCCTGCCAGCGGATGTTCGCTGCCGCGCTCGACCGAGGCCGCCAGACGCAGCAGATCAGTCTCCGCAACTCCCGGCGCGGTGATCACATCGGTCAGGGCGGGCTTGCCCTCCGTGACGGTTCCGGTCTTGTCCAACACGACCGTCTGAACGCGGTGCACCGTCTCCAGCGACTCCGCGTCTTTAATAAGGATGCCCAACTGCGCGCCGCGCCCGGTGCCGACCATGATCGCGGTAGGCGTCGCGAGGCCGAGCGCGCAAGGGCAGGCGATGATCAGCACCGCGACGAAGGCGAGCAGGGCGTGCAAGAACTTCGGCTCCGGCCCCAGGAGATACCAGCCGGTAAAGGTGGCGATGGCGAGCATCAGCACGACCGGCACGAAATAACCGGTGATCACATCGGCGAGCCTCTGAATGGGCGCACGGCTGCCTTGCGCCTGCTCCACCATCCGCACGATCTGGGCCAGCGCGGTGTCCTTCCCCACGCGTTTCGCTTCCATCGTGAACGCGCCGCGCTGATTGAGCGTCGCACCCGTCACGGTCTCGCCTTCCCGCTTCTCCACCGGCAGGCTCTCGCCCGTCAGCATCGACTCGTCCACCCATGAGTGGCCGGACACCACCACGCCGTCCACGGGGACTTTCTCGCCGGGCCGCACCAGGAGCTGGTCGCCCACATGCACCTCGGCAAGCGGCACGTCCACCTCCTGCCCGTCCCGCAGCACGCGCGCGGTCCGGGGCTGCAGGCCGATCAGTTTCTCAATGGCGGTTCCCGTGCTGCGTTTGGCTCGTGCCTCCAGCAGACGACCCATCAAGATCAGCGTCACGATGACGCCCGCCGTCTCGAAGTAGACGCCGTCCTGCACACTACGGGCCGCAAAAAAGCCCGGCGCGATCGTCACGGCCGCAGAGTAGGCATAGGCGCTGAAGGTGCCGACGACGATCAAGGTGTTCATATCGCTGGCCCGCTGCTTGAGGGCGGCCCAGGCACCCCGAAAAAAGCCGCTCCCGGCCCAGAACAGAACAGGCGTCGTCAGAATCAGCTGCACCCAGTTCCACCACGCAACCATCGTCCAGTGCATGGGGATCAGGCCGAGATGCGGCCCCATTCCCATCACCAGCACGGGGAGGGTCAGCGCCAGCGACGTGAGGAATCGACGCCGAAGCTCCTGCGCCTCCGTCGGCTTCGCTGTCGTCCCTGCTTCCGGGTTTGTGGCCGGCGTCTGGCCGAAATGGTCCATGTTCGCCAGGCTTGCATCGTAACCGGAGTCGTATACGGCAGCGACCAGATCTTCGGCCTTCGCCTGACTCGCGTCGAACGTGACGACGGCGCGCTCCGCCAGAAGGCTGACGGTCGCGTCCTGGACGCCCGGCACCTGTTTGATAGCCTTCTCCACCCGTCCGATACATGCGGCGCAGTGCATTCCCGTAATCGCCAGGTCGCACCGCTCCAGCACCGGTTCCGACCGTCCGGCAGCGACAGTACCGAGCGTCTGACCGCTGTTCGCCACGCCCGCCTTTGTCTCGGCGCGCTTGCCTTCCTTCGGACCAAAGAAGAACCAGGCCAGCAACGCGATTATGCCTATACCGCCGACCAGAACGGCGACCATATCTGTGCTCATCTCCAACCTCACCTTCTCGAACAGAAGCCGTCATGGGGCTATTTTGCGAACTTATAGATCAGATCCATCATCTCTTGATAGGTCTTTTCAGCCTTGCTGTCATCTCCATCGCGGAGGGCGTCCGTCACGCAGTGCTGCAGATGGTTGCGCATCAGGATCTTGCCGACGCTGCGCAGGGCTTCATGGACCGAAGAGACCTGGGTCATCACGTCCACACAGTAGGTATCCTCTTCCACCAACCGTTTAATGCCTTTTACCTGGCCCTCGATACGGTTCAGACGGCGCAGGACATCCTCTTTTTCCTCGTTCTGAATAGCCATCTCATCCTCCCTATATACCCTATAGGGGTATGCCCTATAGCATAAATGACGACCAATCCCCGCGCGAAGTTCCTCTCTTTTACGGTAAGACAAAAAGGTGGCGTCCGCTCCTGTGACAGGAACGCCGGTCGTGGGTTGTACGGAGGCGCGAAAGCAGGTGATCCCGTGCGGGCAGTGGAAATAACAAAAACCTCGCAGAGGAGGCTGGCAGAATTCTTACCCTGGAGAAACGGCATGAACCACAGAATGAGTTACCGCTTGCTGTGCAGCAGACCGGGGTCCGACCAACTCCGAAAAGTATCCACAGGAGTACGGACCCTTGCGTACCTCTTCGTGGCAGCTCTCCTGCCCGTTGCCATCCTCTTACCTGCTGCACGCGGACAAAGTCCGGCTGCTGCTTCACGGAACGTTTTCGAGCGACGTATCCTCCCACTTTTCAAGTCCCCCAACCCCTCCAGTTGCGCCGAATGCCATCTATCGGGCGTGGATTTGAAAGATTATATCCGTCCCTCGGAAGCGCAGACCTTCGCCTCCCTGCGGGATGGAGGCATGATTGATCTAAAGAAGCCCGATTCTTCTCACCTTTTGCAGCTCATCCGGAAGTCTACGCCAAAAACCGGTCTCGTAACGCAGAAGGCACGCGATGTGGAGTACATGGCCTTTCGGGACTGGATCGCTGCCGCCGTACAGGATCCCAAACTTCGCACAACGCCTGCTCTTCCCGCCGCCGAGCGTACAGGGCCTGCCGTTTCCAATGCCGTCCTCCGTCACACGCGTTTAGACAGCGTCGTCGCCTCTTTTGAGCGCAACGTCTGGTCCCAGGAAGGGCGCTGTATGGGCTGCCACCGTCCCGGAACGCCGGAGAACGCAAAGAATGTCGAGAAATACGGGGAGCGGGTCAACTGGTTTGTCCCCGGTAACGCCGAAGCTACCATGCGACGCCTGGTTGAACACAAACTCATCAACGTACAGGAACCCGAAAAGAGCCTCTTTCTGCTCAAGCCCCTCAATGTTGTTCCTCATGGAGGTGGAGTAAAACTCCTCTATGGCGACGCCGGTTACAAACAGTTCCGCGCCTGGATCGAGGACTATGCGGCCAGCGTGAAGGGAACGTATCGCAGCGAGAAAGATCTTCCGAAGGTTTCCAAAGACGCTTTGGTCTATACCGACTGCATTCTCACGGTAAATCAAACTCCGGAAGTGTGGGGAGACAAGAATCTGCGCGTGGATGCCTATGCCTGGGATACGACGCGCAACGCGTGGACACAACAGCCAGTGGCGACGGGGGACAGAGGGGTGTTTGCCCAGGGGCATAGCACGAACCTGTGGATGTGGCTGGTGGTTCCCGCAGGCAGCGAGCAGGAAAAGCAAGCGCGCCAAACCCCACGCCTTGCGCCAGGGCGGTATCTGTTCAAGTACTACTGTGATACTCAGGGGAAACTCAAGCAGGACTACACCCTTCCGACCAACTCTTCGGCGTTTTATCAGGGAGAGCAGGAGATCACGAGCGAGTGGAAGCCCGGATGGGGATCGCCTACAGTAGTGCGTGTCGTGATACGCTGAGCGCTCCCGGATAAGAAGAACGAGGTTACCTAAACGCACTTTCCAGCCCAAGAATTTGGACTGGAAAGTGCCTGAACGCAAGAGGCGCCATTTGCTCGTGGCGTTATGCGTTATTTAGGAATGTTGAAGTCCAGCGCCTTGGTGAACGGCTTCTGCTTGGGAGGGGTAACGGTGAGTGTCACGCGCCACGGCCCCTTCATCGAGAACTCCACCGGCACCATGTAGTGTCCGTCTTTGCCTTCCTGAGCCTTCGGCTTGGTAACGCCCATGTCCATGCTCGTCATTTCGACCGCGCCCATTACCTTCGCCCCGGTGACAGGCTTGCCATTGGCGTCGAGGATCGTCACGTCCAGCATGTTCTTGCCGACCGCGAGGGTTTTAGGATCGGTATTGATGCTCATTTTCCATCCCTCGACGGCGCTGTTCTTCTCCGCCATGCCCTTCGTCTTTGTCTTGTCCATCTGCATGGCGCCCATACTCAACCCGGGACGCATGGCGGCCATCTTCATGTGCTCCATGCCTGACCCGCCGACCATCATCAGCGTCATCATCTCCGCCATGTTGGAGTCTTTGCCGAAGCCCAGCATATCGTCCCAGTTTTCATCCCCCTGGACGGTCATGACGCCTGCCTCTTTGAGACGCGACATCTCCCTCATTGCCCCCTTGGAGGCATGTCCGTCCTTTTTCGCGGCTCCGCCCGCGACCTCCTGTGCGCCCGCCAGCGCGATGAGCAGCGTCATTCCCAAACTGAATGCGGCTGTGTTCGTGATATTTCGAAAGGCCTTGCACCTGTTTTTGGTATTCATGATTCTCTCACTTTCATGCTCTTCCGTGAGCTGCGTTTGTCGCGCCTAGTCGGGGAGGTACTGATGCTGTAGGTTCAACAGGGAGCGGCGGGGCCCGAGATGCTTGTTGAAGGTGTTGTTGAAGTTGAACGTAAACCCGATCTGGAGGGAGTGTTCGTCTTTCACCCCGCTATACGCAGAGGCATAGGCGGACTGTCGATTCTGGTACTGGTACTGCATCACCAGATCGAAGCCGCTGCCCAGGCGCTTCACGCCTGTGAGCGCCATCCCAAACGTGTTACTGGCGCGCACCTTGTCGTAGGTCTTGTAGCCTGCGGTCAGCGACACCTGATAGCCGGGAACTCCGAACGGACTGTGCAGATAGCGCAGCGAAACCGCGATGGTGTTGCCATCGGCCCGAAAGGTGTCCGTGACGGTGTTGAAGGCGCGGGTATCGTTGCCGAAGGCGTAGTAGTCCTGTACGCGCAGGTCGATGCGGTCTACGGGATCGGGCGCGATGTTGTAGACGATACCGCCGTAGACGACATTGGAGGCGCCGCCCTCTCCATTGCCCAGAGATCTCCGCTCGAACCCGCCGCCCCAGAGCGGAACCTTTTTCAAGTTCTCCAGCGCCGCCAGCTCCTGGTACTGATAGGCGACTCCATAAGAGTTGATGCCTCCCTGCCCGACCGTGGAAGGGGTCGAGGTGATCAGATTTTGCAGGTGAAAGTTCACCGTAGAGCGCAGACCGGGGTGCAGCATGACGGTGGCCTGATTGGTGTAGCGATGTTCCTGCACGTTGCTGCCATCCGAGAACGGATTGAGCACGTTGACGAACTCGTTCAGATCATCGCCGCGTATCGTCGGAAAGTCCACGAGCCGGGTACCGGTATCGGTACGCCCGATCGTGCCTTCGATTTTGTTGGTCTGATAGTTGACATATAACTGATGCAGGAACGCATCCGTGCCGCTCGGCGCGCGGTTCGATTCGGTCGAGGTCAGCCCGACGACGAAACTGCCGATGCCGCCCTTCGCCGCCAGTCGCTCCGAAACGCCCAGCAGCAGGGCCGAGTCCGACAGATTTATGCGGCTGCTGCTGGACCGTGCGCCGTTGAACAGCGTGATACGCGGCGTGCTGTACTGCAGTGTGCCGATGCCGGTGCCGTCCAGCTCGATCTGCGGCGCAACGCTCGGCTGCTCCGGGATAGGTGTCTGCTGCGCCTGCCCATGCGCCGCGCCGGGGAGGAGCGCTGCGATAAGGGCCAGTAACGCTCCTCCATGTCGGTTCTTTTTCAATCGTGTCTCCTTAAATTGGTCATCTTGCTTGTTGATAGGGTCCTGTGCATCGCGGACTCAGGAGTCCGTCGCAATGATCTCCTTGAACTTGAAACCGGCCTCTTCGGCATCTTCGTACATCAGCATCGTCATCATACCGCCCGGCGATATGCCGTTGTTCATGGTGCTGATGTCGCTGTGGTCGTGGAAGTGCCATGCTCCCGGATTCGTGCCTTGAATAACGATGTCCGCCGTACTGCCGGCAAAGACCGGCACGGTGTTCATGCGAACAGGCGACGCGAGCGGTGCGCCGTCGGTGCAGACATGCCAGAAGTCATGGCCGTGCAGGTGCATGTTATGAACGAGCATTCCGGCATTGATGAGCCGAACGCGGACGTTTTCACCCCGCCTGATATGCATGTGTTCGGTCATGGGATAGGGTCTGCCGTTGATCAGGAAGAAGTTCGGCTCGATTTTCGTCGCCGGGCCGGTGCGGCTGCGATGGTAGGGCGGCATCCATCCGCTCTTGACGGCTTTGACGAACTCTTCTTTATTCGCGAACCATCCCATCATATGCCCATTCATTTTGGACATCAGCTTGGTGGAGCCGTTCATGGCATCCATCGTAGCGCCCATCGTCAGCATCATATTCATCTGTTCGCGCAGAAAATCGGTGTCCACCTCGCTCAACACCAGGGTGTATTCGCGGTCGTAGGGGAATGTTTTCTGCACGATATCCTCGCCTGCCGGTTCCACGATCAGCGAACCGTACAGACCGGCTTGAATGTGCATGTTGGTCATGTTGTGGCAGTGATAGAAGTGCGTCCCCGCAGGCTGCGCCCGCCACAGGTAGGTGAACTTCTGGTTATAGCCGACGGGATACTGCGTTCCGAGCGGTACGCCGTCCATCTCGCACGGAACGTACATCCCATGCCAGTGGATGGTGTGAAAATCGTGGGTCTTGTTGGTCAGGTTGACCTTGACCCAGTCGCCCTCCTTCACCCGGATTTCCGGACCGGGCAGCGTTTTGTTGAAGGTATAGAAGTGGTGCTCTTCCAGCGGCAGTATTTCTATCTTCTCAACGGTAATCTCGATGTTGAACTCGTGGATCTTATCGCCCGGCTTGGGCATATCGCGCGGGTTCCACCGTGGCGCGGTCTCGTCAGTGACCATTTGCGAAGGCCAGCCGCTATGCTTCGTGTGTTCCACCGGCACGGCGGTCGTGTCGGTTTTGGGCACGGCCGGATTGATAACCCTGCCTTGTCCCTGAGCCGGCTGCGCGTCCAGTCCGGCGCCTATTCCAAAGGCTCCCGCCAGTCCTGCCAGACGGGACAGAAAGGTGCGGCGGCCTACTTGCTTGTTCTCTTCCATTTTCGTTCCTCTGGGCACGGCAGTTGTTGATTTCGCTGCCGCCGTGCCGTTCTTTAACACTGCTATTTGGCATCCGGTTTCGGCGCTTCGGCCGCTTTCTTCTCCTGGGCGCTCTTGACGCGCGCCTCCAGGCCCGTCAGATACTGGTCCGGGTTCTTATCGAACCTCGGCTTGCATCCGGCGCAACAGAAGAAGTAGCGGATGTCCTTGTAGTCGCTGTAGTCGGAGGCGGTGGCATAGGAGTCCACGATCGCGTCGCTCACCGGGCAGTAGAGAAGCTCCTTTTTGGGCGCAACGGCGAATTTCTTCGGCTCTTTGGCGAAGGTCTTCTGATCGCCCTTGGCGGCAAAGAAGTAGCGCACACCGCCGAAGTCCGTGTGAGCGGTCGCTTTCTCCGATTCGATGCGTTTGGTCGTGACGGGATCGAAGAGCGCCATCCCGATCACTTTGCCTTTGTTCTTATCGTCTTTGAGGAATTTCGCCTGGTCTTTGTCGAACTGAGGCTTGCAGCCGTCGCAGCAGTAGTAGTACCGTACGCCTTTGAAGTCCGAGAACTGCGTCTCTTTAGTGACTTTGGCAATCGGATTGTGCAGCACCGGGCATGTGTAGCCGCCGGCCTCCTCCGCGCGAACAACGGAAGCAGGCAACAGCACGGCGGCGCAGGCAAGAGCCGCGATAAAGATGCGCCGAGACGCACGAATAGTTTGGGAAAACATGGATGGTTACCTTCCACTTAGTTTGGATTGGGTTGACGTGACGTAATGTCAGGGCTGCGATGAGGCAGTCGGAGTCAGACTCATCCCTGGAAAGGTGGAGCGCGAGGCGAGGAGGAGGAATGTGAAACGCTTTGGAAAGACGGACTGGCGGCGGCCATCGGCGGGCCGCGCTGCGCCGAGGTAAGAACGAAAATCACCGGGCGAGACACCAGCAATGCCGAGTACGACAGTTCCGTGGCGGCCGCCGGTAAGGAAGCGTTGGTCTGGCCCGCCGTAAGATGGCACGGGCAGTCACCCGCCTCGCAATGGCCGGAGCCAACGCGATGTTGGAAGGAGCCGTGGTTCATATCCGGACAACACGGAGAGTGGACATGAGCCACACAGCAGGAACGAGGGGCGCTGGAGTGATCTCCCGGCGCACAGTCGGCGAGAACAGGCCGACTGGTCGCCGACATTGAAAATGCCATTACCAGCAAGACCGCCAGATATCCGATTATAGGTTGTGTTCTCGGCATGCTCATGATTCGAAAAACTGTCGCCAGGTCAGAGTGCGCCCTTTCGGCTTATTGTTATTCTATCATATCTACAACGTCATTGCAAGGAAAACAGTTCCCATGTCCGGCTCCGCCACAGGAAGGCGATGGAAGGCTGTCGGTGGGAATACAGCGGAAACTACCAGGACTTTTGTTTAGGGGAGTTTGATAGGAGAGATGCGCAGTGTCTGGCCGGAGACAGTCATTTCATCCGCGTCGAACGTCCCCCATTTGGAGCTATCGAAATGCGTCATTAGAGTGGCTGTCTTCCAATGGAACGTATTGTCGAAGCCGAAGCATGTCTGTAGGCGACTGAACTGGGTTATATGTTGCATCTTGTCGTAAGGGGAAAACGACGTATATTCCTGCCTCCAAAAGGGTTTTTGACGCGACCCATCCGGTCCGACCAGTTCTGTATTCTCGAATAAGTGAGGCAGGTAGGCATGCAGACTTCTTGTCTGTTTTTTAGGATCGGACGGCTCTAGCTGAACGGTGATCCAGACCTGCTCTGCCGGCAGACGCCTGTCCATCCGCCGCATCCGCTCGTTGGACACGGCTACGACCCGGAATAGATAAGGCCCCACCACGACGGGAGGCGCAAGGGGGCGCCTCCCGACAGTGAACCGGATAAATACAGCGCTGACCGCCGCACAAACGAGCAGCGCAATGACCAGGCGTTTTCGGGGTGACATTAGCGTAGATTCTTGTCCGCCAGCCCTTTTTGCAGTTGTCCCACGACGCGTCGAATGGCATCCGTATGGGGATTACCCGGCCACAGCCGCAGACACTCCTGAAGGAAAGGCAAGGCCTGAGCAAAGTTTGCGTGGGTGGGACTCGTGTCGAGGAAGAAGTAGGCACGGTCCCAGACAGCAAAAGGATGCAGTCCTGGCTCAAGCATTTCGGCACGATCCAGATACTTCCGCGCCTGCGTAATGTGCGCTCTGAAATAGGCATCGTCGTAGGGTTCGAGGGTAAGGTCGGCCAGCCACCAATACGCTTCCGCCAGATTGGGATCGAGTTTGAGGGCCTGTCGGTAGGCTTTTTCCGCGCCCTTCACATCGAAGCCTAACCGCAAACGCAGATCCCCCCAGGCAAGCCAGGAGTTCGCATCCTGCGTCCGCTTCAGGGTCGTCTGAGCCGCTTGGGCGGCAGACATCTCCTCTTCGGGAGCACAGGCATGTTGCAGTAATAGTGAGGCAGCCCGGTATGCGTGTTTGTATGCCTGGCTGTCACCGTTACGGAATCGTTCGGAAACTACCGCTGCATAACCGAACGTGCCAAGCCTGATGTCGGAGGGTTTTGCATCGTAGAGTGTTTTATAGGCTTGTGCTACGAGGGTGGTCTTTCCGGCATAGAGGCCATCCAGGATCACTTTGCGCGCGCGGCGGGGGCTGTCGGCTGTAGCCTCGGCGCGTTTCTCCCATTCTTTTTGGGTAAGAAGAGAGGGTTGGATGGGCGAAGGGTTGGGTACGGTCTGCGAGACACTGGCCCCGCAGATCGTTCCCAATATCACCGCGCAAAGTAGGGTTTTCATCTTTTGCACAGTAGTCACCGCTCCTTCACATACCGGACAGATCGAGCGAGGTTGATTCGGGCCATTCTGAGCCATCGGGTTGCACCCAGACGACGAACGAGACGCCGCCTTTCGGGGTGATGCGTGCTTATAGGGAAATCAGGTCGAGGCTGATATCGAGGGCGACGGCGGAGTGGGTCAGTGCGCCGACGGAGATGATGTCTACGCCGGTCTGCGCGATCGCCGTGACGGTCTCTTCGTTGACGCCGCCGCTGGCCTCCGCTGCCGCCTGCCCGTCCAGCAGCTCGACCGCCTCGCGCAGCATGTCGAGGCTCATGTTGTCCAGCAGGACGATGTCCACGCCAGCCGCGATGGCCTCTTCCACCTGCGCGAGGGTGTCACATTCGACAGTGACAGTCATGGTGTGCGGGGCCTGCGCGTAGGCTGCCTGGACAGCGGGCGTAATGCCGCCTGCCGCTTGAATATGGTTGTCTTTGATAAGGATAGCGTCGTAGAGCCCGAAGCGATGGTTGAAGCCGCCGCCGACACGCACGGCGTACTTTTCGAGCGCGCGCAGTCCGGGCGTCGTCTTGCGCGTATCGACGATGCGGGCCTTGTTTCCCTCCACAAGGGCGACAAAGCGGGAGGTCTTCGTGGCGATGCCGGAGAGGCGCTGCAGGAAGTTCAGGGCCACCCGCTCCGCTGTGAGAATGCTCCGCGCCGAACCGCGCACGGCCATGAGCGTCTCCCCGGCCTCCACATACTGGCCCTCTTCGGCGGTGAACTCGATGGCGAGAGCCGGATCTACCTGGCTGAACACCTGGGCCGCCACGGGCAGGCCGGCCACGACGCCCGCCTGCTTCGCCAGCAGCGAGCCCATCGCCACCGCGCTTTCGGGAACGGTGAGCAGCGTCGTGAGATCGCCGGTGCCGATGTCTTCGGCGAGCGCGTGACGGACAGTGTCGATGATATCGGGTAAATAGGTAGCCATTAGTTTCCTTCGATAGGCCCGTTTCTCACGAGAGTAAACGAGTGGGAGGGCGATCAGACCGGCGGTTTCAGACGACCGAGGATGACCTCACAGGGCGCACGATGCAGCAGCGTGTCCACCAGATGATGGAAGCGGTCGTGACCGTCGCCACCGAGCGGCTCATCCGTCGCCCCCATAACGACGCTCTCCGCGCCACTGTTGCGCAGCGCGGCTATAATGCCCTCGGCGGCGTCCCGGACGCGCTCGACATGCTCGGTCGCCGCCGCATTGACCTGACTGGCGAACTGCATGGCCTTCGTCAGCGACTCCTGGGCCGCCTGCTCCGCTTCGAGGAGGGGAGAGTTGAGAGGCAGGGTGCGCGTCACCTCCAGGAAGTAGACCAGTCTTACCTCCGATCGCGTCCCGCGCGCCAGTCGGCCTGCCAGGGTCGCGCCATAGGTCAGGTCCAGACCCGCGACCAGTGGGACGAGGATCAGTCCGGTGCGTTTCGAAGGATCGGCAGACGGTTTCTGCGCCGAGTTCTTGTGCATCCGTAGCGACGCCCGCGCCTCTTCGATCGAGTCGGCGACAGGAAGCTGCGAGCGCACCCCCGGCACCGACTTCAAGACCGTCAGCGCTTTTTCCGGCAAGTGTACCACGACGATGCGGGTGTGCGCCGCATCGATGTCCCGCATCGCCTCCAGAAAGGTCTTCGCGCCATCTTCCGAAACCTCCGTCAGCGCGCTGCAGTCCACGATGATCCCTTTGGGATGATCGTTGAGCAGCAGGTTCGCGGCTGCCTTGATGGTCATCCACTGGTTTTTGTGCAGGGAGCCGGATATTTTGACGACATCCTCTGCAGTTTCTATAATCATGCCTTCGGCTCCGTTCCGGAATGAGTGTCGTGTGCGTGTCCGTGATCCGTGACCGCCGCTTCCTCCTCCGCCATCGCGTCCAGGGGAAGCATCTCCTGTTTGTGCAGATAGTAACGCACGTTCGCCACGACGACATCGTCGCGATCCAACAGCGCAAATTTCAGACGTAAGCCGGACTGCCCGTGCAGCAGACCGTGCCACCACTTCGTCGGGACGTACTCCGGCACAACGACCGTCACAATATGGTTGCTACGCTCTTTCTGCACCGCATCGAGATAGCGCATGACCGGCGTGATCAGCTCTCGGAACGGCGAGTCGAGGATGACGAGCGGCACATCCTTGCCCCATTTCTCCCAGCGCTCCCGCAGCATCGGCGTCTTTTCAGGATCGGTCGATATATGGACCGCGCGGCAGTCGGGGGAGAGCGACCGCGCATACTCCAGCGCGGGCATGACCCCGCGGTGCAGCGAAGGTACCAGCACCAGGACGGTGTTTCGGAAGATATCTTCCGGCGCGGTATAGTGCACCATTTTCAGCTCTTCCGCGACCTCGGCATAGTGATAGTAGATCTTGCGGAAGACCAGCACCATAAACGCGATCAGCACCATGACAGTCCACGCGCCATCCAGAAACTTCTCGTAGGCGATGTCTATCAATACCGCGAAGGTGGCGACGGCGCCGATGCCGTTGATGATGGCCTTGATCTGCCAGCCTTTCTCCGTGCTCCGCAGTTTGTACCAGTGGCGTACCATCCCGCTCTGCGAAAGGGTGAAGGCCATGAATACGCCGATAGCATAGAGCGGGATCAGGGCATCGACGCTGCCCTTCTTCGCCACGATCAGAACGGCGGCAAAGACGCCCAGCACGAGGATTCCGTTGTTGAAAACCAGCTTATCCCCGAGGTTGGCGAACTGCTTGGGCAGGAAGCGGTCGCGGGCCAGGATCGATGAGAGGCGGGGAAAGTCAGCGTAACTGGTGTTGGCAGCCAACACGAGAATGGCGGCGGTGAAGAACTGCGTCACATAGTAGCCGAGAGCCCAGGTGCCGGTCTTGCCGAAAATCGCGCCCGATAACTGGTCGATGACGGCGTTGGCGGTCTTACCGTGATCCTCCCAGTAGACGACATGCAGGTTCATTGCCAGCCAGGAGACACCCAGAAAGATCGTGCCGAGAATGATGCCCATCGCGATCAAAGTCAGGGCGGCATTGCGGGACTTCGGCTGCTGGAAGGCGGGAATTCCGTTGCTGACCGCCTCGGTGCCCGTCATGGCGGAGCAGCCCTGTGCGAAGGCGCGCGCCAGCACCACCAGACCCAGCGCCTCCCCGGACTGACTTGGCCCCCAGGCTTCATTGATATACTCGGTATGCAAATGCCAGCCGAAGAGTGGGCCGAACAGGCCGAGGGCGATCATCACATAGCACATGATGACGAAGCCGTAAGTGAAGATGGCAAACATCGCGCCGGACTCTTTGAGTCCGCGCAGGTTGGCCAGCGTCAGCAGGGCAATAAAAAAAAGACACCAGGTGACGAGGTGATCGAAATGCAGCCAGTGAAGTCCATCAGGGAGTGGAATGCCTCCCAGGTTCTGGACGCCGGAGGCGATGGAGACCGAAACGGTCAGGACATAATCGATGAGCAGCGCAGCGGCGGCGATAAGCCCCGGTATCACGCCCAGGTTGTCCTTCGAAACGATGTACGATCCGCCGCCGCTGGGATAGCCGAAGATCGTCTGCCAGTAAGAGAGCACAACGATCACCAGCAGCGCGACGATCATCCCGGTGATCAGCATGGTATAGCGTGTGTAGTCGCCGCGGTGCGCTGCCGTATAGAGACCCGCCGCGCCCAACACCAGAACGATCTGCTGCGTGGCATACGCTACGGATGAGATGGCATCCGAGGCAAAAACAGGCAGGGCGAGCACCTTCGGCAGCAGGGTGTGCTCGGCGTTCTGACTGGAGATCGGGTTGCCGAAGACCAACCGGCGCAGAGTCTTTATCAGGCTTGCCGACTGCGGCTGGACTTGAGCGAACGGCGAACTCTCCACAGGATCGAGAGGCGGGCGCGATTCAGGCATGATGCTTTGGCACTCCACGGGATTGCTGTGTCCTGCGAAGCCGACATACGCCGTCATTTCACAGGGATAGCAAATTAGTCCTTTTTACGCAAGCGATGCCCGAGAAATCTTAAAAATGGCAAACTCGCCGCGTTGCTCCCACATTATACCTACTACGCGCCGATTCCTGTGTCGTTCACGGGGCGATGCCTGTTCAGGCTTGTTCAGCGCGTATAACTGGGTTCGGGAACGCTCTGCACGATCTGGTGGACGAGTTGCGCGGAGGTGATACCGTCGGCGACGGCAGCGTAGTTGCGGATGATACGGTGGCTGAGTACGGGGGTGGCGACGGCGCGCACATCGTTGGCGGTGGGGGCGGGCTTGCCCATGAGGATCGCACGGGCTTTTGCGCCGAGCACGAGATACTGCGAGGCGCGTGGCCCTGCTCCCCACTCGACATACTTCTTGATGAAGGGCAGGGCCTCGGGTTCGTGCGGGCGCGAGGCTCGGGCCAGCGCCACAGCGTAGGAGACGACATGGGGAGACGCCGGCACCTGCCGCACCAGATGCTGGAGCGCGATCAGCTCCTCACGGGCGAAGACCGGCAGGGCCTGCGCTTCGTTATCCGTGGTGGTTGCGCCGACGATCTGCTCTTCCTGGGCCTGCGTCGGGTAGGTGAGGGTCAGGCTGAACATGAAGCGGTCGAGCTGGGCTTCGGGCAGAGGATAGGTGCCCTCCTGCTCGATAGGGTTCTGGGTGGCGACGACGAAGAACGGGGGCGCAATCGGCAGCGTCCTGCCGCCGATGGTGACGCTGAGCTCCTGCATCGCTTCGAGCAGCGCCGCCTGTGTCTTGGGCGGCGTGCGGTTGATCTCATCGGCGAGCACGACATTGGCGAAGATCGGGCCGGGAACGAAGCGTAGATGCCGCTGCCCGGTCGTCGGGTCGGTCTCCAGCAGTTCCGTTCCCAGAATGTCGGAGGGCATGAGATCGGGGGTGAACTGGATCCGCCGAAACTCCCAGGAGAGCGCCTGTGACAGGGTGCGGACCAGCAGGGTCTTCGCGAGTCCCGGCACCCCGATGAGCAGGCAGTGGCCCCGCGCAAACAGGGAGATCAGCAGGTTCTGCACGATATCGTCCTGCCCGACGATCACCTTGCGGATCTCCGCGACCAGCCGCTCCCCTTGCTCCTTCACCCGCTCCGGCTCTATCCCCTCTTCCATGATCCCCTTATTCCTTCCCGACAACGAGGCTCACAACGACCCTGGCAGCCTTAACCGCCGGCGATGGCAGGAATGATCGAGACAGCATCGCCCTCTTTGATCGGCGTCTCCCTGCCTTCGAGGAAGCGGATGTCCTCTTCGTTGACGTAGATGTTGACGAAGCGGCGCAGCTCGCCGGAGTCGTCGGTCAGGCTCTTTTTGATGCCGGGAAACTGCTGTTCCAGCGCCTCGACGAGCGTGGTGACGGTGCCTTCCGGGACCGTCACGGTCTCCTGATTGTTGGTGAACTTCCGCAGCGGTGTCGGAATTAATACATTGACTGCCATATTGCTCATGCTCCTCTAAGGGCAAACGTTTACGTGCCGACGCCAGCCAGCAGTTTTTCGGTTTTGAGGGCGGCTTCGAGGGAGGCCAGATTCGGCTGAATGCCGAACGTTTCGCCCAGTTTGCCGACGACCGCCTCCTGCGTTTTGAGGCCGTTGCCCGTGATGGCGATGACGACGATCTCGTCCGGTTTGAATCGGCCCTGTTCGGCCAGTTTCTTGGTGACGGAGACGGTGACGCCTCCGGCGGTTTCGGTGAAGATGCCTTCGGTGCGGCCGAGCAGTCGGATCCCGTCGATGATCTCTTCTTCGGTCACGTCGTCGGCCCAGCCGCCAGATTTGCGGACGGTATCCATGGCCATATATCCATCGGCGGGATTGCCAATGGCGATCGATTTGGCGATGGTATTGGGTTTCTGCGGGCGGAACACCTCGGCGTTGGTCTTGATGGCGGTCGTGATAGGCGAGCAGCCTTTGGCCTGCGCCGCGTACATCTTCGTCGGCACGCCGCCATCGATCAGGCCGAGTTTGTCGAACTCGTTCAGCCCTTTGTAGATCTTACTGATGAGCGATCCGCCCGCGCAGGGCACGACCACATGGTCGGGCGCTTTCCAGCCCAACTGCTCGGCGATCTCGTAGCCGAACGATTTGGAGCCGTCGCCGTAGTAGGGGCGCAGGTTGATGTTGACGAAGGCCCAGCCGTACTTGTCGCCGGCTTCGGCGCAGAGGCGGTTCACCTCGTCGTAGTTGCCGGTGACGGAGAGGACGTTCGCGCCGTAGATCAGGGTGCCCAGCACTTTGCCCTGCTCCAGATCGTGCGGGATAAAGATGTAGGCGCGGAACCCGCCTTCGGCAGCGTGGGCGGCCACGGAGTTGGCCAGGTTACCGGTGGAGGCGCAGGCCACAGTGTCGTAGCCGAACTCGCGGGCTTTGGTCAGGGCGCAGGCGACGACGCGATCCTTAAACGAGAGCGTGGGATAGTTGACGGCGTCGTTCTTGATATAGAGGTTTTTCAGGCCGAGCTCATGCCCCAGACGCTCCGCCTTGATCAGCGGCGTCCAGCCGACATGCTTGCCGACGGTCGGCGGCCCTTCGACGGGCAGCAGATCCCAGTAGCGCCACATGGAGGGCGGACCGGCGGCGATCTTCTCGCGGGAGATCTTCGGGGTGATCTCCTCCCAGTTCAGCACCACTTCCAGGGGCCCGAAACAGAGTTCACAGACATGAATAGGGCGTGTCGGATAGTCCTGTCCACACTCCCGACAGCGCATTCCCAGCACTTTCGACATCGATCTCGCTCCTTATCGCCCGCTCGACGGGGTCTTGCTCGCGGGGCGCGAGGCGTCTGGAAACGCCAAAAAGCCTCTTGCCACCATGCACAAATAATGCACAGGACGAGAGGCACTGCCTTCGTGGTTCCACCTGCTTTCATCGCCTCCTCACGGATGACGACCTCAGCGGGTGCGCGGTAATGCGGGCGCATTCCGAACACCCTAACCCTGTAACGGGAGCCCCCCGGCAGACCCTTACTCGGCTTTCGCCTTTCACGGTCGCGGCTCAAAGGCCATTTCGGCAGGTTCGCTTGTATCGGCTCACACCATCCCGACTCGCTGTAACCGCGCTGCCCGCTTACTCCACCTTCTCAAAGCCTCAACTCTCTGATCCGACGCCGCTTCCGCGAAGCAACACGCCGTAATTCTTCACTGACCGGCATTATACACGCCAACCCTGCCCGCTGTCAAGCATCCGCATGGCCCCTGAAAAATCTACGCCAGAAGGATCAGAAAACAAGGAGACGTCTATTTGTTCGGCTCCTCACCTATTTCTCCGTTGCCTGCCGTTTCCTCAGATGGGAAAATCCCCTGCTCAATCAAGTGCTGCTTAATATGACGAGGAAGGCGATCGGTCTTACCTGCGCCCTCACGAATGCGGGCAAGAACCTCTGAACTTACAGACGTTTTATGGCTTATATTGGCCTCTTCCAACTTCTGGGAGGTCAGCACTTTCGCCCCACGATAGTATACGAATGATGGGTGTCTTACAAACCAGTGATCCCCTTGTTTTAGATTACATGCGGGATCATAACGTTTGTTGCTGGAACTGGACAGATTGACTATGACGACACACTCTGGATAGACCGCCGGATCAGAGAGGATTACCCACAAATGTTGATTGTCTTCAGTAAGTTCCTCATCGTTACAAATGAACGCACCACCCGCCTCTATCGACATCCGAGTGCGTCCTGTTCGGTGGCATACACCTTTGCCTCCCCAAGAATCTCGTTGGTCTCTTCCACCGTGTAGCCAATTCCTCTCAGCAGGTCGCGCTCAGGGATCGGTTCCGACTTGTGGTTGCCATCCCAATGCCATTTATACTCATCAAAAGTATGAGTGAGTTCAGAGAGATCGTCGTCTTCTGCATCCTTGTATTGAAACGCGATCTTAATCAGCGTTTTGACATCGTAGTCGGACAGATGACCGGTGCCAGGATCACTCAACATCTTTATCTGAATCCAATCCACGACCTTAAAGTGTTCGTTCCAGGCGGCAAGGGCCTTGTCATTCCTATCCGTACCGTTGATGAGATTATAGGTATGGCTCAGAACAGGACCATGTTTCATCGCGATGGCGTCATCATCTACAATGGGATCGCCAGTCTCTTTTAGGCTCTGCCTATTTGCCAGGTAAAGCAATTTGAGCAGTCTCAGACGACCCATCATCTTCGCTTCCGTTGTCGAAAACAGGACTCCTGCAGCCTCCACACATCTATCGACATCGAATACCACAAACATTTGAACTCACCTCCTCTCATATACCAGAAATATGTACCACATTCGTGCAGACCTGTCAAGTATCGGAATAATAGCAACCTGCTATAATGCTCACAACGGGAACGGTGTCCCTGACCGCGCCTCTATCAATGTGGACAAATCAGAATGTGGTTCTCAGTATAAGGATAGATCATGGAACTTACAGAGGAGCAAATGATTCAGACGGCATACCACGAGGCTGGTCATGCCGTAGCAGGAATACTTTTAGGTGGAAGAAACAAGCATGTGGGCATTGGCACACTGGATACCGGCGGAGAATGGGTACAGAATGAGAACAGCACCGGCAATACGCTTACAATCTACCCTGTCCCCAACTATAGCCCGGTAATTGCCTGTAGCCTTCTCCGGCGTAAAATAGTTGAAGGATACGCCGGGCTAATTGGAGTTCAAGTTAATAAGCCTGTTTTTACCGACTACGACGTATCAACAGGCTTCAATGACCACGACGATATTGATGAGTTAGCACATATGCTCGTCAGCTTGACGCTGTCGGCCAACACACCAGAAGATGTAAAGGAAACATGGCGTAGACAGCAGATGGTTGCCTTGGCAGGAGTGGCACAGCAATTATTGTCTGATGAGGCATTTCGGTTCACTGTGGGCCTCCTGGCAAACGTTCTCATGGAGCGAAAGCAACTAAACGGCGCCGACGCCACAGCCATGATCGTTAACTTATTGGCCACAAAGGGAGTGACCATAGTTCCCCTTGAGCTTTCGGCCTATTCCGTAGAATTCTTACAGACTGTCCAGGAACGTGAATAGCTCAGGGAGCTGCGCTCGGTCAAAGACGAACTGAGCGGCCGTTTTCGGAAGTCCGTGCTGACCAAATTCCCAAACACATGGCTGATCCTCTACAGTTTTTGTGCCGTTCGCTTGGTCTCGAAGCCAGATCCATATTTCCTTACCTAACTGCTCATTCGATTTCGCGCACCCCAGTTTAGTCTTCCGAATATACAGAATGAACTCATCATTGCCCATCCGAATTCTCATGCTGGATTCTCCTTTATCATATTACGAGTGTCCCTCGCTCGTTAAGGTGCAGTCAGACCAGTCCATTTTGCAGCAACCTCTGCATTAACCCTAAACCGAATGGCCGCCTGCTCGACGCAAGCAATGTGCTGTGTCAAGCTTCGGGGCGGGGTTCGAGGAAGCGGTCGTAGAGGAGTCCCCAACGGAGGCCGCGGGTGCTCACTTCGACGGTGAGGCTGCCGAGGTGGGCGAGCGCCTGGGAGAGCAGGATCGCGCCGCCGAGGATGATGTCGGCGCGGCGCGGGTCGAGGCCGGGAAAGGTCTTGCGCTCCGCGATGGTGCTGGAGGCCAGTAGGGCGAGAACCTCTTCCAGATCGTCGGCGTGCAGGGTGTAGCCGTGCATGCTCTCGGTGATGGTGCGGCCGCCGCGCTGAAGGGCGGCGAGATTGGAGACGGTGCCGCCTATGCCGACGACACGCGTCTCCGCCTGCGTAAAGTTTTCGGAAAGCGGAACGGCGGCGAACGCCTCGGAGGCCGCCAGATGCGCCGCCGCAAGTTGGGCGACCGCTGGAGGGTCGGACTTCAGAAAGTTTTCGGTCAGCTTCACCGCGCCCCAGTTGACGCTGATGCGGTCGGCGATACGGTCGCTGTTCGCCTCGCCCTGGATCACCTCCGTGCTGCCGCCGCCGATGTCGATCGCCAGCAGGCGCGGAACGTCGCGCCACTGCGGGTCGCGGCGCACGGCGAGATAGGAGAGCCGCGCCTCCTCTTCGCCAGGGATGATCTCGATCTTCAGGCCAGAGCGCTCTTCGACCCGGCGCAGAAAGTCGGCGCTATTCTCGGCGTCGCGCAGGGCGGCGGTGCCGATCGCGACGGTCTGCTTCACCTCGTAGGAGCGCACGGCAGCGAGGAAATGGTCGAAGGCGTCGAGGGTGCGCAGGATAGGCACCTCGCGCAGACGGCGCGCCTGCGCCATCATGCCTTCGCCCAGGCGCGACTGCAGAGAGGCCTCATAGATGCGGTTGGCGCGGCCGCCGCCGAGATCGGCGATGACCATCTTGACGGTATTGCTGCCGACGTCGATCCCGGCGTAGAGCGCGGCATCGGGGGGCAGGGGCAGCGGGCTGCGGTACTCCATCACCTCCGGATCAGACATGAGACTTGGACTTCTCCTTCTCTTTGGCGGGCTCCGTGTCCGCCGGTGCGCCCAGCGCGATGTTGATCTCCGCGAGCGTGTCGGCGAGTTTGGACTGCGTCTTTCGGTCCAGCTCCGGCTGCGCGTCGGCGGCGATAAACTCCTCGCCTCCCCGGCGCAGTTGGCGCATACGCTGCTCCTGCTCCGCCGCTTGCAGGTCGCCCGGCTCCAGAATCAGCGTCTCTGCGCGTTCGGCGAAGCGCGCCAGCTCCCGCAGAAGCCGGTTGCGAAACTGGGGAGCGTGGACGCCGAGCAGGAAGCGGGCCGTCTGCCCGAGTGCGCGAACGGCCTCCGCCGTCAGGGGAGAGAGGGCGGGCGCGGCGGCAGGGGAGGTCTCCCACTGCACCAGCGACGAGGAGCCAGCCTTACCGGCCGGGGCCGGCTCGGTCTTCGGCAGGTTTTTGAAGGGCGCGAGGAACGTCTGTATATGGCGCGCTTTGATCTCGGTCAGGCCGGGCACCGCCAGCAGCGTCTCCAGAGAAGCGGCACGCAGGGCAGCCAGGTTATCCAGACCCGCCTTTTGGAGGGCGCGGAGACGGATCGGTCCCAGTCCGGGTATGTCGGCGAGGCGACGGGGCGGGGGCGACCCGGAAGGGGTCGATCGGGCGTCGGCGGCGCGGGGCGTCGCGGCGGGCGGGTCTGTCGGGTTCGAGGCGGGTTTCGGCACGGTCGGTCACCTCCTGGGCAGCGGGCGGTGGAGCGTCGGCCTCGGGGGGCGCGACGGGTGATTCAGAGGAAGGCACGGGCTGCACGGCCTCTTCCAGCAGAGCGATCAGGTGAGCGAAAAGTTCCTGCTCTTGCCACAGCGTCCAGTCGGTCAGAAACTTCGCGTAACGGGCGTCCCGCTCGAAACGCGTCTCGCGACAGAGAGTCAGCAGGCCGATTCCGCCGTCGAAATCCACGAAATGCACCCCGGCCACCGGCTCCCCCCGATGATCCATGCCGAAGCTATCCTTCAGCAGATGCGTCAGATGCTCGGTCAACTGCGGCACCAGCACATCGGCGTCGTGCAGAAAGCCCAGATGATCCTGCAGCGTCTTGACGGTCTCCAGCGAGGCCGTAAAGCGGGCGGCGAAATCGGGATTCGGGGCATAGATCTCCTGAAACAGCTCCATCGTGTAGCGCAGGCGCTTGGCCGCAATCCGCATCTGATGCAGTTCGTAGACAGCTTCCGCGTCCAGAAGGCAGGGCGCAAAAGCCAGCATCTCCTGGAGACGTGTGCCGATGATCAGGGCGGCATTGACGGCGAGCGGCGCCTCCGGTTCCAGGCCATGAATAGGTTCAGCTCTTGCCATGCCGACGCCTCCTCTGTTTGTGGGATTTTGTCTTCGGAGCCGCTTTCGGAGCCGCTTCCGCTTTCGGCGGGGCCTCGGCAATCGCCTGGAAATGCCCTAGTAGATCCCGATGTTCGAGGTGTTCGATGGTTTCGCGCACCGCCTTCTGCGCCTCGTCCCGCTGGGCCTGCATCTGCGCGATGAACGAGGCGAGTCCGGCCCGCTGCTGCGGCGGCAGTCCCGCCTCGCGTTTGGTAAGGGTGTCGATCATCACGTCGAGGTCGCGGGCCTCCCCGAGCGCGCCCGTCACGGTCTTGATCTCACGCTCGAAGCCGCGAAACTCCTTCTCGGGAAAACAGTCGTGGAACACTTCCAGCGCGGCGCGGGTGCGGCGCGACCAGACCCGCATCTGTTTGATCGGCTCGGGCCGGTCGCCCTCTTTCGCGCCGTCCAGATGCGACAGCATCCGTTCCAGCCGGGGCTGAATCGCTTTGACCGCATACTCCCGTAAGTTGGAAGGCTCAGACATTGGGTTTGCCTCCCGGCGGATCAGGCGAAGACGTTGCGGAGTTCCGGCTCCCGGTCGGCGTTGACGAGCGCGATGACACTGTCGTGCAGCAGGAAGGTAGTATCTCCGGAGGGCAGCACGGCGTGGTCGTCGCGAATGATGGAGATGATCAGCGCCTCCGGCGGCAGATCCAGGTCTTTCACCTGCTTGTTGAGCACAGGCGACTTCGTGCCGATCTCGATCTCCACGATCTCGATATTGCCCCGGTTGAGCGCGGCAAGCGGAATCATCTCGCCGCCGCCGACCTCCTGCTCGATCAGGTTGTAGATGATCTTGGTCGAGCTCACGGTGGCGTCGATGCCGAGCTGATGGAACAGTTTTTCGCTGCGCGGATCGTTGACGCGGGAGATGGTGCGGGGGACGTTGAACTCCATCTTCGCCATCTGACAGACCACGAGATTGTCGTCGTCGCTGCCGGTGGTGGCGACCACGGCGTCGGCGCGGCCGAACCCGGCCTCCAACTGCTGGTCGGCCTGGCAGCCATCGCCCTGCATGACGACTTCCCCGAGCTCTTCGGCCAGAATCCGGTAGCGGGTCCGGTCTTTTTCGAGCAGCAGCACTTCGTGTTTGGCCGCGCAAAGCTGTTTGGCGAGGTAGTAACCGATGTTGCCCCCGCCGACGATGATTATGTACATTCCTGTCCTCTTAGCCCCTGTTAAACGTTTTGCGCGAGATACTCTTCCGAGTAGTCTTTCGCCAGTCCCCACTCGTTGGTGGTCACGAAGTCGCGCAGCAGGCCGGAGGCGATGGTCGTGGTGCAGAGCGTGATGATCCCGAGTTGTCGGTAGCGGTCGGCGCGAATGGGGTCGTAGATGCGGGCGATGACGCGCGGCACCTTAAAGGTATGCTGGGCGATCTGCGCCGCCATGATGTTGCGGTTATCGCCCTGTGTGGCGGCGAAAAACACCTCGGCGTTTTCGACGCCCGCCCGCCGCAGCACGTCCTCATCGATCCCGTTGCCGATGATGCGATTGCCTTTGAAGCGGGTTCCCAGTCGGCGGAACGACTCGCTCTGCATATCGATGACGGTGACTGTATGGCCATCGCGATACATCAGCCGTGCGAAGGTCGAGCCGACGCGCCCACACCCGAGAATGACGATGTTCATGATTTCTGCTCAAACTCCTTGTTCGGCCTGTCGCCGATCGGACCACGCAGGGCCGAAAACCACGCCCCAATTGGGTATTAGACAGTATACACTAAAACCTGGACCTACAATACCCGATGGCCTACAACCGATCATCAAGGGGTTCGCACCCCTCGCTACGCGGCTCCGCCGGACCGTCCTTCGGACGGAGCAACCTCAGAACCGGAGCCCCCTCTTCTTCTCCTGCCTTCCTTTCTTCCTGCCTTCCTGTTCTGCCTCTGTATTTCCTGTGCGGCGTGTGCTAAAATAGGAGGTTCCGTGGTTAAGACGCGGAAGGCCCTTACCCTGATCCGGAGAGACAACGCAACGCCATGAGCGAACAGCACGACCTCAAGGACGCGATCCGCGCCCGCTCCATTCTCGCCACCGACTGTGGGAGCACTACCACCAAAGCCATTCTGATCGAACTGCAGCCGGACGGCCAGTATCGCCTGACGACGCGTGGCGAAGCCCCCACGACGGTCGAAGCGCCGTTCGACGATGTCACCGTCGGCGTCATCAACGCCGTGCGGGAGGTGGAGGAGCTCAGCGGCCGGAAAATCCTCGGCGCCGACGGCAAGCCGATGACCCCCTCGCAGGACGACAAGACGGGCGTGGACCTCTATCTCTCGACCTCCAGCGCGGGCGGAGGCCTGCAGATGACGGTCGCGGGCGTCGTCAAGGCGATGAGCGCGGAATCGGCGCAGCGCGCCGCCCTCGGCGCAGGCGCCATTATTATCGATGTGATCGCGGTGGACGATGGCCGCAAAGAGTACCAGCGCGTCGAGCGCCTGCGCCAACTGCGCCCGGACATGATCCTGATGTCCGGCGGCACGGACGGCGGCACCGTCAACCATCTGGTCGAGATGGCGGAGATGCTGCTCTCCGCCGATCCCAAGCCCCGACTCGGCATCGGCCTCAATCTGCCGGTCATCTACGCGGGCAATAAAGACGCGTATAAGCAGGTGGAAGACCTGATCGGCGATAAGGTCGCCTTGCGGCAGGTCGAGAACCTGCGCCCCACGCTGGAGCGCGAGAATCTGCTGCCCGCCCGCGAAGCCATCCACGATCTGTTCCTGGAGCACGTGATGCAGCAGGCGCCGGGCTACGGCAAGCTCTCCGGCTGGACCAGCACCGGCATCATGTCCACGCCCAACGCGGTCGGCAAGATCATGCAGACCATCGCCGAGCAGCGGGGCATCAACGTTCTCGGCGTCGATATCGGCGGCGCGACCACCGACGTCTTCTCCGTCTTCAGCCACATCTTCAACCGCACCGTCTCCGCGAACCTCGGCATGTCCTACTCCATCTGCAATGTGCTGACGGAGGCGAAGGTCGATAATATCAAGCGCTGGCTGCCCTTCGCCGTCTCCGAGGCCGACCTTCGCAACCAACTCCGCAACAAGATGATCCGCCCCACCACCATTCCGCAGCGTCTCATGGACCTGCAGATCGAGCAGGCGGTCAGCCGAGAGGCGCTGCGCCTGGCGTTCGACCACCACAAGTCCCTCGCGCGCGGACTGACGGGCGTGACGATGGAGAAGAACGTCGGCAACATCTTCGATCAGAAGGGCAGCGGGCAGACGCTGGTCAACCTGATGAAGCTGGACATGATCGTCGGCTCCGGGGGCGTGCTCTCCCACGCGCCGCGCCGCGCACAGGCGGCCCTAATGATGATGGACGCCTATCAGCCCGAAGGCTTCACCCTCCTGACCGTCGACTCGATCTTCATGATGCCCCAGCTCGGAATCCTCTCCACGGTCCATCCGGAGGCGGCGACCCAGGTGTTCGAGCGCGACTGCTTGATCTATCTCGGCACCTGCATCGCTCCCGTTGGGGTAGCGAAAGAGGGCGATCCGTGCGTCACCGTCACCATCGGCGGCAAGACGGAGGCGATTCCCTTCGGCACGATCCGCGTCTATCCGCTCGGCTTCAAGAACGGTGAGGAGGGCGAGCCGCAAGAGACGGAGATCACCGTGACGCCCGCCCGCCAGTTCGACCTCGGGGAGGGCAAGGGCAAAGAGATCCAGCGCACGGTGCAGGGCGGCGTGGCCGGCGTGATCATCGACACGCGCGGCCGTCCGCTTCAGATTCCGACCGAGGACAGCGCCCGTATCGCCAAGATGAAAGAGTGGCTCGCCGCCATGAACCTGCCCAGCGCCCAGTAGACGGGTTGTGAGGAAAGGGGAGCCGCTGCCCGTACAGGGAAGCGGAGCCGTCCTGTCTCTCCTATGCATCCTGTCGGGAAAAAGGCGAAGAGCACTATGTCGGAAATCGAAACGCCGGAGTTCAAAAGAAAGGCGACGTGGCGCCTGGGGCAGCGGGAGATGACCCGCATTTCGCTGGCTATCGTTGCGCTGATCGTGATGGCGCTGCTGTATGGCGGCTGGAAGGCGGTCGAGGGATTCAAGTCGCGGCGCGACCTCGTTATCGCGCAGGACAATCTGCTCAATATATACCGCGCCATGCGCGGCTACTCCCTGGACTACGACAGCAAGCTCCCGCCCGCCGAGAGCTGGTCGGACGCCGTGAGCGGCTATCTGAACTCGTCGCAGGCGCGTCCGGGGGGCAAAGAGGCCTATCTGACCGGCACCAGCGAACTGGGAGCCGTGGGCTATGTCTACAACGAGGCCGCCGCAGGCTACAATCTGGAGCCGAACGGCAAAGCGGACGACCGCAGGAACAAGATCGATCCGCACGACCTGCTGTTGCTGGTCGAACGAGTCGGTGCGCCGCGCAACGCGCATGCCTTGCTGCCTCCGCAGGACAACCTCTCCCATAAGGAGGAGCTGCTGAAGCAGATGAGCTTCCCGCACTATGCCGACGACGATAAAAACGCCATGACCGTTCTGCTCTATGCCGACGGCCATATCGTGACGCAGACGCGTCTGGACATGAAGAACTGACACCGATCCCCCTATTTCACGACAGGAGAACCCCGCTCGTTGGGAACTGCATATACGCCGGGCCTGCGCGTCAGCGCCCGTACCACGATTGAGAAACTGCGCCGCCTGCCTCTGAAGGGCACCGTACTGGTACGCGAAGGTGAGATCGTCACGCCGAACACGGTGGTGGCGCGGACGGAGCTGCCCGGCCTCATGCAGACCATCAAGGTGGCGGAGCGCATGGGCATCGAGGCGTCGGAGGTGGCGGGTGTGCTGAAGATCAAGGTCGGCGATACCCTTCAGAAGGACGACGTGATCGCGGAGACCAAGGGGCTGTTCGGCAAGTTCTTCCGCAGCGAGTTCCGTTCGCCCTTCGGCGGCAAGGTGGAGCTGATCTCGCCCTCGACGGGCCACGTTGGGGTGCGTGAAGCGCCGACGCCGGTCGAGAAGGACGCCTATATTCGCGGCACGGTCGCGAAGGTGATCCCTGGCGAAGGCGTGATTGTGCGCTGCGAGGGGGCGCTGGTGCAGGGGATCTTCGGAGTCGGCGGCGAGCGGCTGGGCGAGATCGTGGTCGTGACCGACGGCCCGGACAAGCCGATTACCGAGGCCACGCTGACTGCGGCCCATGCCGGCAAGATCGTCGTCGGCGGCAGCAACGTCTCGGGCGCGGCCCTGCGCAAGGCGGTGCAGGTCGGCGTCATCGGGATCGTCTGCGGCGGCGTCATCGATCGCGAGCTGATGGACTATCTGGCGGAGGCCCTGAATCAACCCGGCTACGACATCGGCGTCGCGATCACAGGCCAGGAGCCTATCGCCTTCACCCTGATGATCACGGAGGGCTTCGGCACCATCGACATGGCGAAGCGCACCTTCGCCCTCTTCCAGTCGCTCCAGGGCAAGACCGCCTCGATCAACGGGGCCACGCAGATCCGCGCAGGCGTCATTCGGCCCGAGGTCGTCGTCCCTCTCGCCGACGCCCCCACCGCCCTCGGCGGCGACAACGACGCGGCGGAAGGCGGCCAACTCGGTATCGGCACCCCGATCCGCGTCATCCGCGAACCCTACTTCGGCATCCTCGGCTCCGTCACCGGCCTCCCCGAGAAGCTGCAAAAAGTCGAATCCGAAACGATGGTTCGCGTCCTCGAAGCCAAACTAGAAGACGGCCGCACCGTCACCGTCCCCCGCGCCAACGTCGAAATCATCGAAACCGTATAGACGAGTAGGTAAGGTCGGGTAGGATTTGGACTAATAACTGTCGAATAGCAAGTAAAATCTAAAGCCACCTTCAGTACCCTACCCTTTAATGTCTGCGTGAGTTTGTCCACTTAAACCGGGTTTTAGGCCGGTAAAATGATGCGGTGACCGTCGAAAATGGTACTCTTTGTTCCGACAAAAGAAAAAGGAGACACCATGTCCGACAATCAC
>JBBQPO010000030.1:0-31895 GCA_038217285.1 Chthonomonadales bacterium | reverse complement strand
ATCGGTTTTATCGTCTACAAAGCAGAGTTGGAAGGCATTCCTGTGATCTTCGTGCCTCCCGACTACACCAGCAAGACATGCTCCAAGTGCCACTACATGTCTGACACGAACCGGCCAACTCAAGCCTGGTTCCAATGCAGGAAATGTGGTTTTTGCTGGCACACAGATGATAACGCGGCGATCAATATCCGGTTTCTCGGGGCGGAGTCAGTCCGCCAGAAGCGTCAGGTCTATATGCAGGAATACATCCATACAGATCGTCGCAAGCCCCTGCGCTTCAGCCAGGGGTAACTGACACGCGCTCGCACATCCCGCAGATCGAATACATCCAGACGATCTACGGCGACCGCGACTGGCATATGTAGATTCAAGCCACGACATCGGGCTCATTGACAAAGAGTGTGGTCGTGCTCTGAAGCATCAGGGCTCATCGGATAAGAGGGAGTTCTCACACAACCATTTCCTCCGAGGAGGCCCTGATGCTCGAAAGTATACCGTTGGAGCGTTACGGTTGTGCAGTCGCAGTAGCGGGGGCATGCCTTCGTCCGTCTCAGGAATCCAGTACCGGCGCCGTGCCGGGATGTCGTGCCCATGGAGGAGAAAACCCAATCATGTATACGCCTCAATACAAAGCCTGCCCTCAGTGCCAGGCGTCTTCTGAACTACAGGCCTCGCACTGCTCCCGATGTGGGCAGATGTTCCAGGGACAGCCTATGCCGCCCTACCAGACGTCGGGGTATGCACAGAGCCCCTACGCGGCACAGGCGGCGCTGAAAGTCCCTGCAGGACTCTGCGGCATTCTGCTGGGCACACTGGGCATTCATAAGTTCGTTCTGGGCTATACGACCGAGGGCATCATCACGCTGGTGATCAGTCTGGTAGGAGGGCTGCTGACGTGTGGGCTCGCGACTGCCGTGATGCATATCATTGGGATCGTCGAGGGGATCATCTACCTCTCAAAACCAGACCCGGAGTTTGTGAACACCTACGTTGTTCGCAAGAAGGGCTGGTTCTGAGAGAGACATGGTTCAGCGCCAAGGTTGGCGATGCCAGGTGACGCAACGTCACCTGGGGAGCGCGGCTATTTGCCGCGCAGGGGCTCGCGTGTATGGATCTTGGTCTGCTCATTGGGCACGGAGTCGAGCGGCGCTTTGGTGTCGCGCTTGATGAGGCCGATCTTCGTGAACAGGCCGCGCAGCGGGTCGAAGTAGTCGTCTGCGACGCGCTCTTTCAATGGGATGATCGCGTTGTCCGTGATATGTATATGCTCCGGGCAGACCTCGGTGCAGCATTTGGTGATGTTGCACATCCCGACGCCCCCCTCGCCCTTCAACTGGGTGCGGCGGTTCAGGTTGTCCATCGGGTGCATCTCCAGCGCGGCGATACGCACCATCTGACGCGGCCCGAAGAACGCGTCTTTGCGGTCGTGCTCGCGAATGACGTGGCAAACGTCTTGGCACAGGAAGCACTCGATGCACTTGCGGAACTCCTGAACGCGGTCCACATCTTCTTGCTGCAGGTTGAACGGCTTGCCGGCGTTTTCGGGTTTGGGAACCAGCGGGGGGATCTTCGCCGCTATCTTATAGTTCCACGAGACATCCGTAATCAGATCTTTGATCAACGGGAAGGCGCGCATGGGGCCGACCTTGATCGTTCCGGTGGGGAACTGATCGACGCGGGTCTTGCACATCAGGGCGGGCTTGCCGTCCACTTCCGCGCTGCAGGAGCCGCATTTGGCCGCCTTGCAGTTCCAGCGGCAGGCGAGCGTCGAGTCCTGGCTGGCCTGGATCTGGTGAATCGCGTCCAGCACCACCATACCGGGGAACGTCTCAACCGGATAGTCCACGAGCCCGCCGCCCTCGTTATTGCCCCGAAACACACGCAGGGTAATCTTTTCCATCTCAGCTCCTTGCGGTCACCTCAGCGTCGAAACGGTTTCACCACCGCCTCGACGTCCGGGCCGCGTCACCGACCTACTTGTACTCTTCGACGACCTGTTTCAGCTCTTCGGGCATCTCCGGCAGAGGCCGGGGCGTGATCTTTACAACGTCGTTCTCCAGGGTGGCGATCAGGTTGTGCTTGCCCCAGTAGACGGGATCGATCGCCGGGAAGTCGAGCCGCCACTGCGCGCCGCGGCTCTCCTTGCGCTCGAGGGCGCAGAGGACGATCACCTCGGAGGCGCGCAGCATGAAGCGCAGGTCGCGGGCGGCATGCCAGCCGGGGTTGAAATCCCGGTCGCCGGGCACGGAGAGGTTTTTGGCGCGCGCCCGCAGCTCCTGAACCTTCGCCAGGGCCACGCGCAGCCCCTCTTCAGTACGGGCGACCATGGCATTGGTCTGCATGATCTCCTGCAGCTCCTGGTGGATCTTATAGGGGTTCTCACCGCCCTTCGTCTCCAGCGGCGACATCAGCACCTCGATCTCTGCCTCGATCTGGGTTGGATCGACGCGGCCCAGCGCAGCCGTCTTCGCGAAGGCTGCCGCGCCGTCTCCGGCCCGCTTGCCGAAGACGATAATGTCCGAAAGTGAGTTGCCGCCGAGCCGATTGGCCCCGTGCAGGCCCGCCGCCACCTCTCCCGCCGCGAACAGGCCAGGCACGGAGGTGGAACAGGTCTCGGGCTCGGCCCGTACGCCGCCCATCGTGTAGTGGATGGTCGGATAGACCTCCATCGACTGCTTGGTGATATCGACATCGCCCAGAGCGTGGAACTGTTCGTACATCGACGGCAGTTTGCGCTTGATATAGGCCTCGCCGCGATGCGAGACGTTCAGATAGACGGCCTTGTGTTCGGTGCCACGCCCGGCCTCGACTTCACGATAGATGGCGCGCGCCACGACGTCGCGCGGCAGCAGCTCCGGCGGGCGGCGGTTGTTTTTCTTGTCCGTCAGCCAGCGCTCGGCCTCCTCATGAGTCTCGGCGAACTGGTCCTTGTAGAGCGGCGGGGTGTACTCGGGGTTGAACATAAACCGCTCATTTTTGTTGTTGAGCAGGATGCCGCCCTCGCCGCGTACCCCTTCCGTCACCAGGATGCCGCGCATACCGGGCGGCCAGGCCATTCCCGTCGGATGGAACTGGATCATCTCCATATCCATCAGCTCCGCGCCGGCCTCATAGGCCATCTGCAGCCCGTCGCCCGTGCCCTCCCAGGAGTTGGACGTAAACTTAAACATGCGGCCCCAACCGCCCGTCGCCAGTATCACGGCTTTGGCCTTGAAAACGACGAACTTGCCGCTCTCGCGGTAGTAGCCGAACGCGCCCACCACACGGTCGCCGTCCTTCAGCAGGCGGCAGAGCGTGACCTCCATGTGAACGTTCATGCCGACGCCGACCGCCTTATCCTGCAGTGTGCGGATCAGCTCCAGCCCGGTGCGGTCGCCGACATGGTTGAGGCGACGGTACTTGTGGCCTCCGAACGGGCGCTGGGCGATGGCACCTTCGGGCGTACGATCGAAGACCGCGCCGTACTGCTCCAACTCCAGAACGCGATCGGGCGCCTCTTTCGCGAAGATCTCCACGGTGCGCCAGTTGTTGAGGAAGCCGCCGCCCTTCATCGTGTCGGTGAAGTGGACCTTCCAACTATCGCCCTCTTTTTTGCCGTCCGGGTTGGTCATGTTGTTGAGGGCGGCAGCGACGCCTCCCTCCGCCATGACGGTGTGCGCCTTGCCGAGCAGCGACTTGCAGACGACCCCGACATTGCAGCCCGCCTCCCGAGCCGCGATGACGGCCCGCAGGCCCGCACCGCCCGCGCCAATCACCAGGACGTCGTATTCAAACGTTTCGTAGTTTTCCATTTTGCTTTCCGCGCCTCCGCTCTTCCCGCCTGATGTCGCGCTTATGGGCAGCGACTATCAGAAGGACCGGCGGTGGCTTAACTCGCCCTCGTCCAGCATCGGAGAGAGGGCAGAGCGGCGATTAGAAGACGATATGCAGGTCGCGAATCACGCCTGTACAGACCAGACGAATATAGACGTCCGCCAGTCCAACGGTGATCAGGCTGAGCCAGAAGTAGAGCCCGTGCCGCGCGTTCAGCCCTGAGATGTTCATCCAGAGATTAAACCTTGTCTTGTTGGACGAGAACCGGTTCAGCACCCCCCCGATCAGATGGCGGAAGGAGTGGCACGAGAAGACGTAGAGGCTGAGCAGAACCGTATCGACCAAAACGATCAACGTGCCGACGCCGACTCCGAAATGGGTCTTGCCTGCGGCGTCCGTGAAGAACAGGGCCTGGACCAGATGCGCCCAGTGGAACGCCACCACGATGAAAATCGCGTAGAGCGCGTACCGGTGCAGATTTTGCAGGTTGAACGGGAAATCGCGCTCACCTGTGTAGTTCTTGCGTCGCGCCTGCGCTATTTCACGCACAGCACAGGCGGGCGGATCCCAGAAGAACGCCCGATAGTAGGAACGACGCGCGAAGTAGCAGCTGGCGCGGAAACTGCCCGGAAAAGCCAGAAGCAAAAGCGAGGGCGAAATCGGCATCTTCGCATGGAACAGAGACTCGTACCAGTCCTGAATCGGCGGGGAATAGAACGGGGACAGATAGTGCGGCGCATAATTGCCGAAGAAGGCGACACCGGCTTGCACCCCGCCATGGGCTTCGACAATGCGCAGCGTATCGTAGAAGTTGTTCTCGAAAGCGCGGATGGTCCCGTAGATGATAAATAGCACCAGCGTAGCGACGACCAACACCGGTTCGATCCACCACGTATCCTGACGCTGCATCTCCGGCGATGGTTTGGGCATCGCCGGGCGCGGCGTGGTACTCACAGCCATGACTCTCTCCCTTCACGGTTCAGGGGATAACCGTGCAGCAACGCACGCCCCGTAATCCTACTGGAACTATGATAGCACAGGACTTGCAAAAAGAAAAGTGAAATGGTAAGATGTGAATTATAAGCAGAACTAATAGAAAAGGCACGACGTAAAGAACGCTATGGAAACAACCACTTTGCAAATGTTCTGTGATCTGGTCGAGACGGAGTCGTTTACGCAGGCGGCGGAGCGTAACTTTGTGTCGCAGTCGGCGGTCAGTCAGCGGCTGCGGGTGCTGGAGCGCGAATTCGGACAAGTTCTGCTGGAGCGAGGCAAGGGGCGAGGACGGATCGCACCGACCGAGGCGGGCCGGATCCTGTATGAGGGCGCGAAGCCGCTCCTGAACGAGTTCGGGGAGTTGGAAGCCCGGCTGCGCGGCCTGTCCGATGAGGTCGCTGGCACCGTGCGGGTGGCGACGGTCTACTCCGTGGGGCTGCATGCGCTGCCCGGTCGCCTTAAGCCGTTTCTCGCGCGGCATCCACAGGTGAATGTGCATCTGGAGTATAGCCAGACCGACAAGGTCTATCGGGACGTGCTGTCCGGAGCGGTGGACGTGGGAATTGTGGCCTGCCCGACGGAGCGTGTCGGTATCGAGGTGCTGCCTTTCGATGAACAGGAGGTCGCGCTTATCTGCGCCCCCGAACATCCGCTGGCCCAGGAATCGACCGTGACTCTGCCGCAACTGGAGAATTTGGCGTTCATCGCCTTCGCCGACGACATTCCGACCCGCCGCCTGATCGACGCCCGCCTGCGCGAGAGCAACACCCATGTCCGCGTGGTTATGTCCGTCGACAACATCGAGACGATCAAGAATTTGGTCGAGATCGGCAGCGGCGTCGCGCTCGTCCCCATCGATACGGTGCGGCAGGAGGTGCGTGAGGGCATCCTGGCCGTCGTCCCTATCGCCGCTGCCGAGCGCTTCCGTCGCCCCTCGGGGATGCTGGTCAAGCGCGCGGGAACCCGTCGCACCGTCGTCCGCGCCTTCCTCGCCGAAATCCAGGGTCGTTAGACGCTACACGAAGGGCGGCTTGAGGACGCCTCGCTCGGTCATAAAGGCAGTGACGAGGTCGCCGGGGGTGACATCGAACGAGGGGTTGAGGACGGGAACGCCTGCGGGGGCGATGCGAATGCCGTTGATGTGCGTCATTTCGGTGTCGTCACGACGTTCGATAGGGATCTCGTCGCCGGTCGCCAGACTCAGGTCGATGGTGGAGAACGGGGCGGCGACGTAGAAGGGCACCCGATGATAGTGCGCGGCGATCGCGACGCCATAGGTTCCGATCTTGTTGGCGGTGTCGCCATTGGCCGCGATGCGGTCCGCCCCGACGACCACGCAGTCGATCCGACCCTGACGCATCAGATCGGCGGCCATGTTGTCGGCGATAATGGTGACCGGGATGCCGTCCCGCGCCAATTCCCAGGCGGTCAGTTTCATGCCTTGCAGCCGGGGCCGCGTCTCATCGGCCAGCACATGAATTTGCTTGCCCGCCTCGACCGCCGCCCGGATCACGCCAAGCGCGGTTCCGTAGCCGACGGTGGCGAGTGCGCCCGCGTTGCAGTGGGTCAACACGGTTCCTTCGTTCGGCAGCAACGCGGCTCCGAACCGGCCCAGGCGGCGGTTGGTTTCGACATCCTCTTCCAGCATCGCCAGCGCCTCGGCGAGCAGGGCGGCTTGAATCGCGGCCGTGGAGCCCTCCGTCCGCGCGGCCAGCGCCACCAGGCGATCCACGGCCCAGAACAGATTCACGGCCGTCGGGCGTGACCCGCGAAACACGTCGGCAATGTGATCCAGTTGCGCGAGAAAGGGCTGCCGTGCCTGTTCCGTAAGACTCTGCGCGCCGAGGGCCATGCCGAGCGCTGCCGTGCAGCCGATGGCAGGGGCGCCGCGCACCACCATCGTCCGGATCGACTCCGCCACTTCCCGCCAGTCGCTGTACTGGATATAGTCCAGACGCGCCGGGAGGACGGTCTGATCTATCAGCCGCACACGCCCTTCGTTCCATGCCACCGTTCGCAACGGCTCCGTTGGCGTCGTCATCGTGACTCCCCTCAGTCTCTTAGCGATTTGCCGGTCAGGGCCAGGAAAACGGTCTCCAGGGTCGGCTGCTGGATGTTGAGAGACCTTAGCGGAATCTTCACGTCGTAGAGTGCGGCGATCAGTTCCGGCAGCGTTTTGTCGAGCTGTCGGGCGCGGATACGGAGCAGGTTGGCGGGAGGGGCGAGATCTGTCGGCTCGCCTTCCGGAGCAACGACCGGAACGAATTCAACACTCTCAGCGTGTTCCATGCCGCGGAGTTGGTGCAGTTGCGCCTCCGAAATTTCGAGGCTGCCGACACCGACTTCGATCACCGCGCCGCCCAGGCCGGCGATGAGGTTGGGGACGGTATCGCATGCGACCAGTTTGCCGCGGTCCATGATGCCCACGCGGTTGCAGAGGGCTTCGACCTCCTCCATATAGTGGCTTGTGTAGAGAATCGTGAGGCCCTGCTTGTTCAGGGCGCGGACGCCTTCGAAAATATGGTTGCGGGACTGCGGATCGACGCCGACTGTCGGTTCGTCTAGGAGGAGGAGACGCGGGTTGTGCATCAAACCGATGGCGAGATTGAGCCGACGTTTCATACCGCCGGAGTAGGTTTCCGCACGCGAACCGGCGCGATCTTCCAGGCCGACCAGCGTCAGCATCTGCATCGTCCGCTGAGTCAGGTCGCTCTTGTGGAGGCCATAGAGCTCTCCGAAGAAATCAAGGTTCTCTCGCCCGGTCAGTTTCGGATAGATGGCGAGCTCCTGCGGGACGACGCCCAGCGCCCGCTTCACCGCCGCTCCGGCCTGCGAGGCGTCATGACCATCCACGACGATCTCCCCGCTCGTAGGCGGCAGAATGCCGGCGAGCATGCTGATGGTGGTGGTCTTGCCTGCGCCGTTCGGCCCGAGCAGACCGAAGATCTCGCCGCGTTTAATCTCGAAACTTATGTCGTCTACGGCGGTCAGAGTATCGTAACACTTCCGCAGGTTCCGCACAGTGGCGATGTTGTCGTTCGAGTTCATGGCGGGCCTCGGTCGGGAATGGGTATATTTATCGACAATGGGCGTGAGACAACACGAAGACGGGTCAGAGTATCCTCTCTAACCCGTCCCCAAGTGTCTCGAAAATAGCAGAGCAGAGACTCGAACTCTGGACAACGCGGGTATGAACCGCGTGCTCTAACCAACTGAGCTACTCTGCCGCAGCGATCAATATTCTACCACAGGGAAGGTTCTTTGTCAAATTCAGGAAGGGCAATATGAGCGTTATAGACCCGGACCCGGACCCTCCTTTAGAGAGCGAAGCGGCGCTGACGCAGCACCTGGCAGGCCGCTTTCTCGCGAACGCTTCGCATGAGCTGCGCACCCCTTTGACCGCCATTCTAGGCTTTTCGGAACTGTTGCTCGAGGACACGTATGGTCCTCTGAATGACGCCCAGCGCACCGCGCTGGGGCATATCGAAGAGTCGGCGCACAATCTGCTGGAGGTGGTCAACAATCTGCTCGATCTCCTGCATATTCGGGCTGGAAATCTGGTGCTGCGTTACCGGATGGTGGAGATCGCCGATGTGCTGCAGAGCCTGCACAGCGTCCTGTCGCCCCTCTCGGCGCGCCGAGGCGTCGGGTTTCAACTGGAGTTGGCGGAGGGGTTGGGACAGGTCGAAACCGATGAGAAGATCGTCCGGCATATCATCTATCATCTGCTGGCAAGCGGGCTGCGCTCCACGCCTCCTGGCGGCCATGTCGTGCTGAGCGCCGAGCGCAGCGCCGACGCCTTGCTTATTCGCACCCACGACACCGCTCTGCATCTGCCCCCGGAAGCGGTTTTCAATATGATGGGACCGTTCCCCTTACTCGAAAACTCCCCGACGCGCGGCTACGAGGGCTGGGAGATCGGCCTGCCGCTCGTGCATCGGTATGTAGAGCTGCTCCAGGGCTCCATGGAGATGGAGAGCCTGCCCGACCGCGGCACAACCTTTACCATCAAACTGCCCCTACAGCGTCCCCAATCGACCTCCTGAGAGAAGAGTGAAGACCATACCTTAATGTTGTATGTCAGGCATGCCCGTCGCGCAAGTCGATGATAAATGCCTTCACGACTTCAGGACAGTGCGGATCCTTCAGCAGGGAATCAAAGGTCGGCGAATTCCGGGTTTCCACTTGATTGATTGTCTCCGCGACGGCCATGACATTGGTGGCATAAGGGTAAGATGTCTGGCGCATGTGGCCGATTAACGCTTCCAGGTACTTCGAATCGGTGCCTGTGATTCGGGCAAACGTGCTTCGAATCTTCTTCCAATTCCCGACCTTCTGCATGTCTGTCACATCGAGGAGGTCCTGTAACCACATACCAATACGATGGAGGAGTTCCGGCGGCGCATGGCGAGAAAGCGAATTCAGGCTTTCGATCACATATCTCACTACCCCGCTATCGCAGGTTCCAGCAGTCGTCATCCGAGGCGCAAGGGTTCCCAGGGCTTCACCGATCAATGGAAGCGCCCGCCGGGTATTCCGTGTCCATTCTCCCATGAGCTGACAGAGACCGGTGGCGCATGCGGTGGTGGTTTCTTTATTTAAGGCTGCACAGAGGGCCGCTATTTGAACTTGCGAAAACTGTGATCCCTGCTGCAAACGTTCGCGCAACCCCCTCACTCCATAAACGCGTACTCCGACTATTTTCGAGTTGAGGAGTAAGAGCAAGTCATCTACATCTGGACGCGGTTCGGTGGCCGCCATATTAAATAAATGTCGGGCCGCCTGAATGGGATAAGCGCCGCGCGCAAAGATCAAGAGTTCGTCCACGGTCTTACCCGCCGTAATATCGTCTCTGTTTCCATTGGGCGTATCGGAATTCAATTTAGAGAGTGCTTTCGACAGAAATTCGATGGCACCCGGACGCAAGGGACTCCTGGGGCCTGCCGTGTGACGCCGTAGAGCTTCATGGACGGCTGCTGCGCCGTGCGCTCTGGCTGACTCTTCCAGCGCAATCAAGTCCGCATTCGTTCGGTCCTTATCCCCAAAACACAGGTCTTCCACGAGTTTGTCGAGCAGTCCCACAACATTCTGCGCACGCCACCCCATCACTTTCTCGTATACAAGGAGCCAGCGTTCCATGGGGGCGCTGTCCGGCGTATGTATTTCGAGCCACCAGGACCAGAGGGATGATCGGTCGTTATCACCCGCCCCAGGAAGACAATCTGATACAAGGGCCGCCATCTCTTCGCGAAGTGCTTTCGGGGCAGGAAAACCCTGCGCTACGGTAAGCAACTGGCACCTTTCCGGCATGTCGATGTTCGCTGCGAGGTGGAGGCGAACAATCTCCGTGCGGGTATCGTCGCTCAAGATTCCATAATGCTCGCGAAAGACGTGGCGTTCGACGTCAGAGAGGGATCGGATCGTCCCCTGGCGATACCCTTCTAGGAGTTTGCCGATGATCTCTGCACGGTCATCGCCTCTGTTTCCCCTGGGCTCTCCCACCATGGACGGCTGTCTTCCGTCGATTGTTCGTAATGTCTCTTCTAACTGCTGGCTGTTGGGTGTCTGGCGCGCCAGTTGGGCGCCGATCAACATGGCGACACGAGTTGCATGCGGCTTGCCGCAGGATTTCAGTAAGCCAAGAAGAAGTTTCCAGGTGACAGCCGCCAGATGCGTCGGACTGGAGTTGATGGCCAGAAGGAGAGTGTCCTGGTGAAGAGGGCCGCGCTTCAGAGCGATCGGAAGCAATGTGGGCAGATAGGAGGCGCCGTCTGCACGCGCCACTGTAGCCAGAGCAACCGCCCGGAAGGCCGGGATGGAGGTCTCCTGCAATGTTTCCGCCCACTGCTGGAACTCTGATTCTTCCATTCTGACCAGAAGCTGTCGGATGACAGGCCACCAGTGGGCTTTTGTCGTCATTTGCCCGCCCTGTAGTCCACTCAACAGATTCTGCTTTTCTACTCGTCCCGCCTCTGCGTGGAGCCAACATGCGATCGCAAACTCTTCGAAGGTCTGGTGGAAAAAGCGGATGCGGTCCCACGAGGGTTGTTCAATGACGTATTCGCTGCGCAACTCTCGAAAGGCCTCTTCACGCGGTCGGTAGCGGGCGATCTCCAGAAGCAGGGGATCGACCGATTCGTAGAGGCGGTCGGTAGACCGCTGAAACAAGACCTGGGCCAGATCGTAGCAGAACTTGACGCGGGCTTCTTGTGTACGTCTGACATGGACGGGCGTCCGTTTGAGAATGCGACTCTGCACGACTTTGCGTTCCCAGTATTCGTTATACAACTTGCTGACAGTCAGGTCTGACGGCACAACCCCCTCTTTACCGAAGAGCTCACATAGGATTCCCAGCAACAGGGGACTCTGTGTAATATCGCGCAGTGGGCGGTCGTGCTCAGACAGGCGAGTAATGCCTGTCGCGAATTCTGTAGCTCCACCTGGCGGCATCGAACCGGGGTTGGTCTCGAAGTATATTTGAGCCGCAGCGAGTACCTCTTCGTTCGTGAAGGGAGGCACAGATACCTTACAGACGGACAGACCCGCCAAACGCCTGTCAGAGGGTAAAAAGTAGTCCCCATAATCGGCATCTCGGCACGAGAATACTGTCGTCACGTTCTGTTGACGCAGGCCATGAAGTAAGGAATGGAGGGCGGGGATGAGAGAGGCATTTAAGATCAGATCAAGGGTGTCGATCACCAGGACGCCAGGGCCAAGAATGGGAGAGAGTATCGCCGCAATCTCGGTTGCGGACTGATTGGTATGGCCAAGCAGAAAGCCAACCGCCCGGTCCAGGCGTTCGCCATCATGTGTATCTGCAAAACTCACATCGTCCGCGCGCACAATCCCCAGCCATCCTTGCCCGCGTGTCCGCAACGTATCGCAGAGTTCGCCCAGCATTACCGTCTTTCCATAACCCGCCGGCCCCAGCAGGAAAATTGCAGTTGGGGACTGACTCTCTCTGCCTTTTTGCACAGCGTCGAGTATCGGTTGCAGCGCCGCAGGACGAGGAATATGGCGTAGGATCGCTGGCTGCATGGTCTCCCGAGCGCGGTCTGCGGACCGGTAAAGGCCGGCAAGCAGGACGCGTATCTCAGGACTGGAGTCATTGGACGGGAGGTGCGTATGGAGACGATCCCGTAGAGTCGCGAGACGGTGCTGGAACACAGACCGTTGATGGCTGATCCAGGGTGTTTCGTGGTCGCCTTCGCGACCTTCAAGGATACCCGTAGGCTTGCATAAGCCCTCGGCATACGCGAGTTGCTGCAGATCGTTCGTTTCCATCGCCTGATTGAAGACCTGTATGTCGATGGTTACTGCAGGTGCCAGCCAGAGTTGTAAGCGGTCTCTGCCCAGACGACTGAACCTTAGCATCTCCTCATTCCCCTGAAAAATCCGAAAGATCAGTTCCTCGGTGTCTTCGTTTCTATCCTTTTCGAAAGAGGGTGAACTAAATGTTGGTTCTTCGAAACGCCACCCCTCAGGAAGTCTCTCCTTGACAGCCTTTCTAAAGGTTTGCCGTGCTGTCGAAACGTGTGCTGACCGTCCCGCAATTTTCTCCTTGCCGCTCTCCACATTATGATTCCAGATGTCTATTTCCATCGCTTTATTGGATGCTCTGTAGAGAGTTCCGATTTTTTTATTCCTCTGATCGCGCTGTGCTTCCCTCTGTAGAACATCCGGCTCAGGATTGAGGACGAGATAGGACAATATCCATTTTGCCGTTGCACGTTTCGCCAGGACATCAATTCCTGCAATCTGCATATCGCCACCGTGAAACACCCCGATTGCGATCCCTGTCGCTCCTCTACGGTTGTCCGGGTACTCCGCTAACTTCATCCTCTTCTCTCCCTGTCCGGTTCCTAAAATGAAATTCTGAAATTGCGCAAATGACGCTCCCTGCCTCTTGTCGGTTTGCGCAAATTTTCGCAGAATGTACCCATAACATTCTGTTCGACGCCTGAGCCTTCACACCTGGGTCGACGGACTGGATGTGAAGAGTGCGAGTTGGCGAAAGGACGTTTCTATGACACAGAAATCAGGGCATAGGCTGTTCAGCAGGCGCCGTCCACCGGCTGGTCAAACCGATCACATCTTGCAAACTATCACCGGCGAGGTTAGTCGCTATCATCGCCATGTTGCGACCGCTATTCGAGGGCCGCCTATACGTCAATTACCCTACATAAGTGCCCGCCCGCTCCTGTTTTCTCTTGGCCGAGTGCAGGCACGGGCGGGGTGCAAAGCCCCGAAGGGCCTTCGGCCAGCAGTCTACCCAGTCCCCTTCGGTTTCGTCAACGGCATCGTCGTAGCTGGACGACGTTCTGCTCAAGTTCGTTATGGCACGAAAATCCCGAAGGAGAAGAACGATGAGACTACTACAACAGGTCCGGCAGCTTTGCCGGACGGCGGTTTCCGGAATGTGTTGCCGGCGAGAGGACGGTGCGGTCATCGCTAAACGGACCACACCGTCAAAGAGACGTCCCGCATGGCTGACCACACTTTGCGTGGGGCTGATGCTGAGCGGCGTCCACGCCGGTGCCGCCACAACGATCTACCTGTACGATGCCTACGGCAACCCGTCCGACGTCACGGCATCTTACAGGTACCAGCAGAACTACCTGTACGATTCGTTGAACAACGTGGTCGGCACCGTCGACAGTAGCGGACGTGTCTTCGACGCTTCCCTGCAACAGATCGGTTACGTGACCACCACTCCCGGCCCCTAACGGCATGTGAATCGCTGCCTGAAGACATGGCCTTATTCGGAGCCTACGGTGTCCGGAACGCCTCCATCAGGTAGCTGTCTGCAGCACCGATCCCACTTTCAACAGGGGGCGGTGCTGTGATTTCTCCGGAAGCCAACCCTTTATAGATCAGCGCCGAGAGACGTGCGGGTAAGGGCGACCATCTCTTCCAAAGTGAGGAGGCTCCCTCTGTTGCGAGCGCAGGTAAACGTCTCGGAGTCGATGCCCGCTCGTACACGGTCCACATGTTCCTGATGTGCCGCCTGTACATCCTCCGGCAATGGGCACATGACTCTTTCACGGAACGCATCATGTGCGCCAAGCAGAGCAGCGGCAGGTTCTAAGGAGCCCCGCTGTGTGAGCAGGAAGAAGGTAAGCGTAATGCTGTGCGCTAGGTTGCCCACGCTGTCAAGACGACGGCTAAGTTCCAGGCTTTCCGAGATAAGGCGGGTTGCGGCGGCAAATTCTTGGAGCGCAATTCGAATGTCCGCCAGATTGTTGAGAGCGATCGCGAGTTGATGCCCGTCCCCACTACTGCGGAAGAATGAGGCGCTCTCCTCATGATAAGCGCAGGCCCTAGAAAGGTCCCCTTCTTTGCAGGCGACGACTGCCAGATTGCCGAGTGTCATGACCATTCCACGGGTGTCTTTCAACAATTGAAACGAGATCAGCGCCCGTTCGAACAGTGTACGGGCCTCGACGTAGTCTCCCTGCGCGCATGCCACGTTTGCCAGGCCACCCAATGTGCCCGCCAGACCGCGAGGCGTTCCCTCCTCCAGAACAAGTCTCTCTAAAAAGTAGGATCGAGCCCGAGTGTATTCCTGCCATTGACAGGCGAGGTTACCGGCCCCATTCAAAGCCTTAGACCGGACGGGCGCGGATACGGCCTGCCCTTGTGACAGCAGACGCTCCAACCAGTAAAGCCCATCTTCATAGTGACCCCGAATATGCCAGTAGCGCCAGAGCGCGCCGGCCACGCGCAATCCCATTTCCCGTTCACCGGCTTCGCACGTCCATTCCATCGCGGCTACGAGGTTCCCGAACTCAGTCTCGATGTGTGCCAGGCTGGCCCCCTGATGCGGCCCCATAAGCTCCGCTTCGGCCGCCTCGGCAATGCCGAGGAAATAGTCGCAGTGACGACGGCGCAATGTCGCTGTTTCCGCAGATTGCGCCAGCAGCTGCGCTCCGTACTGTCGCATCGTTTCCAGCAGTCGGCAGCGCCGCTCCGCGCCGTTAGGGGTGCCTTCGACGAGGGAACGCTCCTGAAGCTCTCGTATGCCTTCCAGAAGACGTGTGCCTCGGCAGACAGCCTCTGCCGCTTCGAGCGACCAGCCGTCGTGAAAGACGGCCAACTGGCGAAAGAGACTCTGCAGTGGCAGCGGAAGAAGCTGGTAACTTACTTCTATCGCCGTAATCAACCTGCGATGGCGGATCGGCATGATCTGGCGGGACTCCTGTAAGAGATCCAGTCCTTCTGTCAGACGTGCCAGTATCTGTTCGGGCGACAACGTTTTTAGCCAGCCGGCCGCCTGCGTGATAGCAAGGGGAATACCGTCCAGGTGACGGCAGAGGAGCGCAACGCTCCTGGCATTGTCCAGACTGAGGTCAAAATCCGGAAGTATCTCCTGCGCACGTTCCAGAAACAGGCGGGCGGCGGAACAGGCCATCAACTCTGCCAGGGGAGCGGCAGGCAGATGCTGTAGCCAACCGGATCCGGGCACCGTGAGCGGAGGCACGATATAGACACGTTCGCCTGGTATGGTCCCCCAGGCTTTGTGGCTCGTCGTCAGGATGCGCAGGAAAGAACATGTCTGGAGAAGTTCGCGGACAACGTTCGTGCAACGATCTACCAGATGTTCGCAACTGTCGAGGATGAGAAGCATCTGCCTGGTTTCGAGTTGCGCGACAACGGTCTCTTCCACACTCTGATGGGGCTGATGCATCCCCTGCAGCGCGCTCAGTAGCGATCGCCATAGATGCCCCTCGTTCTTCACATCCGTCAAGTCCAGAAAGACGGTGCCGTCCGAATAGTCCTCGCGTAGCTGCTCCGCGACGTGGAGAGCTATCTGTGTCTTACCGATGCCCGGAGAGCCTGTAAGCGTGATCAGCCGCCGCAACGTAAACAGATCCGCCACTTCCGCTATCGCCCGCTGACGCCCCACCAACACCTTCATGGCCAGCGGTAAGCGATAGAGGGGAGAGCCGACAGAAGCTCGTTTTCCGGAGACCTGTCGGGCCTTCTCCCGAATCTCCCGCCACAGCCGTGTGATCTCTTGACCGGGCTCCATGTGGGGGTCATGCAGCAGGGAACGAAACTGAGTGTAGACCTCTACAGCCGCATTGTATTCGCCTCGCCGCGCCAGAAGGCGCATCAGACTGCATCGCTTCGTCTCCTTATGCCCCTCTGCCGCAATGGCCCGACGCAGGTATTTCTCGGTCGCATCGTAGTCCCCACCGGCCTGCGTCTGTTCAATAAGACGGTCAAGCGCCTGCTCGTAGTCCTGTCGCCGGGCCTCACGCGCTCGCAGCAGCCACGTCTCGTGGCAGCCCTCCAGAAGATCTCCCTCGTAAAGCTCGATCGCTGTCAGGAGGGAGACTGGATCCTGATGTCGGACGGCGACGTCGAAGGCGAAGACGTCCACATAGACCTGCGTGAGATCGATCCCTACCTCGCTCCGGGACAGCTTGTAGAGCGCCTCACTGCCCAGCAAGGCATTCAGGTCGCTGACGCATTGGCGCACACTGATGACGGCGTGTTCACTATCCGTTCCCGGCCAGAGCGTCTGTCCCAACACCTCGTACTCGACCGCTTTGCCCTGCTGGAGGACCAGGTAAGCCAGGAGCCATTTCGACTTCTGGGTCCGGAATCCTGAAACAGGCAAGCCGCCTTTACGAACGGTCATGATACCGAACAGATGAATGGACAGATCGGATACGGCGGATGGGGTCATGTTCTTCCTCTTGCTGAAACTACGTACCCTATTCGTCGTTCGTCCTCATATTCCTAAGCCATCAGACAAAAACGCCCCATCTGTCACGTTTCTGTCACAGAATGCCTATTAACTACCCCCTGGCTTGCTTCATACTTGTTCTTGTATCGCTTCTGGCCGCGATTCCCTTCGCGGGAATCGCGTTGGGGGCGGGCCTGCTTGCCGCGATAAACCTGATTGAGGTCGTTCTTGTGCTGACAACGCAACGACGCATCGGCGACAATATTGCGAAGACCGTCGTCGTACGCGCCTAGCACAGGGCGCTTAGGGTCTGCAAAAGTGCTCTCCCGATCTTTGATTATTGCTGCTTGCTGAAATCGGGGTATCGAGGATTTATAGACCCTAAGTTTTGATTGTCGGATTCTGAGCTCTCACGACCCACTGATCTACAAAGCCACCACTCAAAGGAGAACTGCGATTTGAAACTCTATACCGGAATTGCGATCCTCATTCTGGCGTCCTGCCTCTCACTGTCTGCAGCGGCGCAACAAACACCGCCATCGCTCCTTACCGTGAGTGCGGTACCGCCTGCGATGCGTACGGCCGTTCTCCCTCCCAATTTCGTCGTATCGCCAGCATTTCGGACTCTTCGAACGCCCGCTTCGCGAATCTGCGCTGCGCCTGCCGACGCCGACAATCCGGACAAGGGGCTGCAGCATCGTTTTCATGTCGCGGTCGGCATCACCTCTCTCTCAAACACCGGCGGCGACTCCAGCACCAGTTCTGGGTTGGCTGCCAAGATCGACTGGTCGTATTTCCGACCGACGCGCCACGAGGCGGTCGCCACTCTCTGGTTCGTGAACGCTTCCGGATCGAACGCAGAGGCTCTTACCACGGAATATCGCTGGCGCTTCGGGGGACACGGAATCGCTTACTATGCCCTTGGCCTTGGAGTTGCGACCGGCAGTGGTCTGCAGTCCGGTGTCTTTACCGAGGGCTTCGGCGTAGACCTGGGACGATTTACTCTGGAACTCAGAGGTCTCGGTTCAAGCACGGGCGTCGCCTCGATGTTTCTGGTGGGGGCACGGTTCTAGTTGATCGACTCTTCGAACAACTCCATCACGATGCGGTGCAAGAACCGCAAGAAACCGCTTCGTGATAGTTTAACGCTTATTATCAGGAGGTGTTGCTCATGACAATCAACATTCGAACGTCCGGACTGCTCTTGTTGTTCCTCACCGTCTTCTCGACCGCGTTCGCGGGTTGCGGAGGCGGGGGTTCCTCAGCACCTCCTTCCATCGGAATCGCCGGGGGGACAGTCACTTCTGCAGATCGCAGTGCGACGCTTACTTTCCCGCCTTCAGCGCTCGGGCATGACGTGGTCGTTACTATCACGAGCACGTCCCCACATGTGACAACCCCCGCACTGGATACGACGGGCGCTCCAGCCTATCGGATTGCTTTTTCAGGGACAGAGGGCCGCGCAGCCCACCTGCACCGGGCACCAGGAGATGGAACCATAACATTCCAGGCGACCTATCCTGCCGGGTTCGATACGACGAACGGTGTCGTCTACGCAGCCCGATCTGACATTGCGCAGCCTATTCCGTTACAGTCAACATTCGATCCACAGTCCGGCACGATGGCGACTCAGATTCCACCTGCGCTACTTCATGCAAAATGGGACGGTACGGAATACGATCCGGGCGATTACAGCACGGTCTCAACCTTGACCATAGGGCTTGCGCAATCGCCTTCTGTAACGGTTGTATCGCCTCCCCTTGCCCGCTGCCTGTTTACATCGGGCGGGGGACGCCCAGGCAGCTTCGTCGCAGACGATTGGCAAAGGCTGAACGGCGTATCGGGAAAGCGGATTGCCGTTGTCGTGCCGGGAACCTGGAATACATGCTCCGACTATAATCCGCTTGGCAGTTTCCTAAGTGGCTTGAAATTCGCCAGCGATGAGGACACCATACCATATTTCGATTATGTGGTCGGCGCTAATTATGACACTACAAATAAGCCTCCGGATCAGACCGGGCAAGAGCTTGCAAACGTCCTGACTCCTCTGCTGCAGAATGGCAACCGCATCTATCTATTCAGCCACAGCCAGGGAGGACTCGTCTCCCGGTACGCGATCGAAAAGGGGGGCGCAAGCGGTGCCACAATGCTTGTTATGCTCGGCACACCGAACGAGGGTATTCCTGCCGATGCCGTGAATGCAGGCGGCGTGGCAAACGGTACGAGCATTCATGCATCTGCCCTCCAAGCTATGCATAGCGATTCGGCATTTCTGCGGAACCTTAATGGCACCCCGTTTAAGGGGAGTACGAACTACTACACGGTCGTTGGCAGTGTCACGGTAACAGAGACCGACGCTAACGCTCACTGGGAGAACGTTACCCAGCTTTTTCTGCAAGGCGGAGCGAGCGATGGGGTTGTGTACCTCTCCAGCGCGTCTGGGAGCCATATTCCCCTCGACCAATTCGGCAAAATGCCGTCAGGTCACCAGATCCTGATGCATGTCGTCCACTCGAATCTCCCCCTAATCGACATAAATATCGACGACCATGGCGTCCCTGAGAAGCAGACACTGTCGACCTGGATCCGGAATCAGGACTTCGGCGGCGGCAACTTCAATATTCACTGATAGCCTTTGCGGCGGCCTGTCGCCGCTGCGGAGAGGAAAACCATCCATGCGAAACTGGCACCACCCCGCGAATCTGCTCCCGCTCTTGATCGCACTGGTCATCTCGGGATGCGGAGGAGGCAAAGCGACGGTCAGCAAGGCAGTTGTGAAAAGCCCACACATCATCGAAGCTTCTGTCGGCCGGAAAGCGACAGCGACATTTACCATCCACTGGCCGCCACGCAATACAAGGGCTATTCCGGCCAATACCAATCGGATCATCCTCTACGTCACGGCAGACGATATACCGGGGGCCATGGCCTACATCGTCGATCGCCCGACATTTGACGTTACGACAGCGTTCTCCGTCAACATTCTGGCGGGCCACAATCGCCGTTTTGCCGTTGAAGCGCGGCAGGTCGATCAGACCAACCCGTTCTATAGTTCCCATCCGATTCCCGTGGCCTTTGATAGTCCCGATCTTCTGGCGGGCACGAAACTGGGTGGGGGAGTGGATACCCAGGCGCATACCATCAGTCCAGGAGAGCCCTTTCCGGCAGACATCCGCGTTTCCGATCCCGGCGCGCCAGGTACAGGTGCACCGATTACGTCTGTGGCCATTACGATCAATCAGATTCTGCAGGGCTCCTTTCCCAACCTCCTCACGCTGCAGCTGATCCGCGACCAGAACGGTAACCCGATCACCAACCTCAACGCAGGCAACTTCACCGTCACAGAAGATGGGGCTCCCGCAGCCATTACCGACGTGCGAACCGTCCTTCAGGACAGCCGTAACCTGTCTGTCGCTCTCGTCTGCGACCGTAGCGGCAGTATGAGTGATGTTACGGACTCGAGCAGTTCGCTCACAAAAAACGACGCTCTGGAAGCGTCGGCATCAAGCTTCATCGATCTCATCCAGCCAGTAGACTCCGCCGAGGTGATTAATTTCGACACAACGGTAGAAGTAACGCAGTCTTTTACGACGGATAAGGCGTTGCTTAAAGCCGCAATAACGAATCAGTTTTCGCGATTCGGTGGGGATACTTCACTCTATAATGCGCTGTCACAAGCGGTGGCAGACACGTCGAATCAGACGGGCAGAACAGCGGTTCTGGCATTGACCGATGGTAAGTCCAACAGTGGCAGCAAGACGCAGGCAGACGTCATTAGCGCCGCAAAGCAGAAAGGCATACCGGTCTTTACGCTCGGGCTCGGAAGTGATGCAGACCAGGCTTCACTGCAACAAGTCGCCGCTCAGACCGGCGGCACCTTCACGTTCACGCCGTCTGCCACCGATCTGAAAAGTGTCTATCAGAGGATCGCCAGTCAGCTCAATGGACAGATGCAGTTGAGCTTTATCACTCCCGACACCTCAATGACCGGCAAACTGCGCCATGTCGTCGTGAAGTTTACTTATGGCTCCCTCACCGGAACCAGCGACTACTACTACACTCAATAGCGAGCTGGCCGCGATAAATTCGCACTCTGCAGCGCATCTGGACATCGACACTATCGGCGCGTCACCGCTCGCATAGATCTCGGGCGCGCGCCAATATACAGGAAGGAATAGCCTCCATGAAAGTTCGTTTAATGCTCGGCTCCTTACTCACCATCGTCTCGCTTTGCGTACCCGTATCCTTGATACGGGCCGCGCCAACGGGGAAGCAAGCCGACGCAAATGGCGCGCACACGATTAGCGAAGAGGCGCAAATATATCAGGCCGAAAAAAGCGGAGTCGTCACCGTCGAGAGCGATTTCGGCCATGGCAGCGGGTTTGTCGTAGACAAGCGCGGCCTCGTACTCACCAATCAACATGTGACGAATGGGACCGAATGGCTCGCGTTGCGTTTTGGACGTGGGATTCGTGTGCTGGCTACTGTCGTTTTTGAAGATAAAGAGGCCGACGTTGCTGTCGTATGCTTCAATCCGGCCGCTGTAAAATCGTTTGCGGTGATCCCCCTTGCCGACACCCTCCACGGTGTCCTTGCTGTGGAGGGTGAGCGGGTTCTGGCCATCGGTAACCCACTTCACCAGGACACAGTCCTCACCACAGGCATCGTATCGAAGGTTGAAAACGATGTAATAATCTCGAACGTCAACGTAAATCACGGCAGCTCGGGGGGGCCTTTGCTCAATCTCTCCGGTCAGGCGATCGGCATTACTACCTTCGGCGACTTTACCGAACAGGGCGGTCCCGGGATTTCCGGCATCATCGCTATCAGTAAAGTATCCCATGCGCTTGACCAGGCCCGTACAAAGCTTGCAGGATTAACCCTGCCTGCCGTCACGATGCTTCCCGACATTTCGCCGGTTCCCGTGCCGGCTGCGGCCCTCTCAGACGCAGCGCAGCGGGTGATAAAGCCGGAAAAGCTCAACGTGCACGGCTTCGACGCCGTTATCCTTACGCCGTTTATCGTCGCCTCTGAGAGGGCTGAAATCGATAGGGCTGTCGCTAAAAACAAAGGGCGGCGACAAAAAGCCGATGGTAAGGCTAACACGGATCCAGTTCGGTTCTGGGAACAGTATGTAGGAACCGCCGATCAGGCGACCGTAACGTTCAGCCTGCGGCCACAGATACGGGAGACATCCGGAAGCAAGAGGCGCGGTATTCTGGGTGCGATCATAGGCGCGGCAGTGCTGGTCCCTATCGGGACGAAGAAAGCGTTCGAGTTCAGCGCCGACTTCTCCGAAATGCGACTCTACCGCGGCGAAACGTTGATCGAACCCCTCCGTCGCAATCGTGTTGCGGTTACAGCGATGTACGATAGTTCGTGGGTCAAAATAAAGGATAAGTCGTACGGGGGTCTTTACCAATATGATCCCGCAGTCTTCGAGCCAGGTCAGCCGATCAAAATCATGGTCAAGCACACCGCTGACCCGACAAAATGGGATACCATTGTCGTTGACCCGAAGGCACAGGGACGTATCTGGGCGGACTTTTCTCCCTACCGCACAGCTTGCGATGTGATGCCGAAAGATAAGAAGTAAGCGGACAAAAATGCTGCGAGGAGACGTGAGGTTGGCAGCGTGGATTGTACAGACGATCTAACGGAAATCGTGCTGCGTTCCTATGAAAGGAGAAGCGAATGAGTCAGTATTCGGAGTGCCCGAAGTGTCATATCAAGCCCAAGGATTATGACTGGACGGGCGGATATATCCAACTCCACAAGTGTAAGGACAAGGAGCACATGTTCTGCAACAACTGTAAGAACGGAGACCGATGCCCTTACTGCGGGTCCGCAAATGTCTGGTGGGATTACGAAAAAGCTTACGGCTAGAATCGGCCCACAATTTTAAGGAGGACAGAATGCTCTACGAGTACAAAATGATTCAAATGCCCCCAACGATCTCGGTGCAGGCAAAGGAGGCCCGCGGACATGAGGCAGCCTTCTATCTGGAACAGGTCGTCAACGACTGGGCTTCCCGCGGCTGGGAGTTCTTCCGCGTCGATACCCTGGGCGTCATTACAACGCCTGGATGTCTCGGCGCTCTCCTCGGAGCGAAATCGAATCTGATTGAATATTTCGTGGTGACGATGCGCCGACCACGGTAATGGAACCGGGCGCCACCCGCTGGCGCCCTGGAGAACAGATGAACCTTAAGACTGCCACCCTCATCGCTCTGATAACGACCGGTCTTGAAACCCTCGTCGTTCTGGGTGCCGTCGTTGATCGGCACCTCGTTTACAATATCCAACCGCTGATCCAGTTGGTCCATCTGGGCTTCTACGCCGGTCTCACCGCGTTTTTCTTCGGTCTATATTCCAAACAGAAGAGTTAGGAGGCATCGAAATGTCCCACGATCTTGATTCGCTTCTGGGCGTCTCATCGGACCCGGGAAACCCTGCTGCCGTGGCCGCTGTGATCGGTGCGTCCGGGGATCAGACGCATTTCGCCCGGGATGCTGCGGCTCGCTATCGGGACGCCTACCTCATTGCCCGCGTCACAACAGGCTTCGGCACGGTTATCAAGGGTATCGGTGGAGTTCTGGCCGGCACTATCTTCTTCGGTGCGCTTTCCATGAGCAATCAGCCTTACATAAATGAGCAGACAAAGACCACGTACATAGTTGCCGGACTCGTTATGGCGACCGGCTGCGCTGCGGTGTTCTATCTGTTCGGCGTTCTGGTCGCGGCACAAGGGCAGATTTTGAAGGCGACCCTGGACGGAGCGGTCCATACTTCCCCGTTCTTAAGCGACCCGCAAAAGGCCCAGGTAATGTCGCTTCGGTGATTTGATACACGACGGAACGACGGTCGCAAGCGGAGGCCCGAACAGCTTTCGCGTGCGGCGAAGGGATACGGATTATGCGAAAATACGGAAAACAAAACATGAACTCGGCGGCATGGCTCGTTCTCTGTGTGGCGGGCGGTCTGGCAGCTACCGCAGTGGCTCGTGCCGATACCACGATTATCCGTGAGCTCGCGAAAGGCACACCGAAGATAGTGATCCTTGTCTCCGGTGCCCAGGCGGCCGAGCTCGCAAAGGCTGTTCAGGGCGCCATTATCCGCCAGCCGGACAACAAAAAGCGCACCGCGCAGGACATACCGATCATACCGCTCGCCGAAGCCACCGAGGAGAGTGTGTCGGCCCCAAAGAGAGGACCCGTCAGCCTCATCATCCTGGTGGTCCGCAAGGAGTGGCACGGCGCTATTCCTGACTTCCTTTCGAGCCAGATGCCTGTTAAGCTCGCCGGTATGGCCTATGGGGATGGCGCACTCAAGAGCGAGATGACGAGCTCCGGTGGCCGCGGTACCGCGTTTACGACAATGCTCGTTGCACCGGACGACCAGCGCCTGAGGCCGCTGTGCGACAAATTCATCGCCCGATCTGCGGCGCGCTTCAACACTCTTCCGTTCGCGCTTGATTTCCACACCTACAGGGTTGCGGTCTTCAGCACACCGGAAGATAAGCCTGCGGTCGAAGGGTGGGGCCGGGTTTCCGGCTCGGATGCCTGGTCGGACGCGCGGTGGTATCCGCTGACTGACCGTGACAAGCTGAAGCCGGAGGATCTCGAGGAGTACAACCAGGCCTACTTCATCAACCGCGCGCAGCGGGGCATCGGTGTTCCTGAGTGCGCGGCGAAGCTTCTGGCCGGCCGCGATCTCAAGGAGACCACCAGCTTTGTAAGGCGCGATGATCTCGGGAACGGGTGCTCCATAGCCGTCTTCAGCACACCCAACAGTACGCTTCTGGCCGCCAGGGCGCACCGGTATTCGGGCTTCCGGAATATACCCGACGGCCTGGCTATCGACGACGTAAAAGACCTGCGTCACATAGGCCGCACCACCCTCCTCATAAGCGGCGCGGGGCCGGGCCCGGAGGATAAAGAGGCGATGCGGCTCCTGATCGCGCGTGCTATGCGCCATGGGCTGAACATGCCGGTCGAAGAGCGCGGAGAGGTGCTGGGCCTTCTACAGAAGGAGGTAACCCTCGAAGAGCTTCAGGGCGCCACCGGGACGGCCGACATGCTGCGCCGCAAAGGCAAGCTCCGGCACATCTGGCTCTTCACCATCCTCGAGTATAGCGGTGGCACCGAGTATACCACGGGCGAACAGAAGCTGCGGGAGGACACACTTGTTCCCTACGAGACCGCCCACGGCAGGGACGATCCGGAGCCACAGGAGCCGGTAAGGAAGTTTTTGGGAGGTGGAGGAGACAAAAAAGACGTTGAGGCAAGACACCCGCAATGGGAGATCGATCACCACGCCTGGACTTCCCGGAAGGTGCAGTACGAGGAGCGGGAGACCTCGCGGCTTTCGGCACAGTTTGAGCGCCACATAACGAGCACTACAACAGCTCGTGTTCGCGGCGTTCTGAGGCTCATCGATCTTCAAGATCAAACCAAGCCCGTTGAGGTCGTCTGGGACTACGACTGCAGAGGCGTCGCTTCAAGCGGCACACAGACGCTGAAACGCGATACGGTAACGGTCGCCGCCGGGAGAACCCCTAACTCGCTCGAGTCCCCTCCGAACAACGACCGTTGTCCCGCCGCCCTTCTGCAGGCCGCGGCCGTCAACGCGGCGTCGATCGGCCTGATGCAGTTGCGCGATAACGCCTGGCTGCCGGACGGCACGCTCCCCGAGGAAGTTGCAGTCGACAAGGCTCCGACCGTTCCGCCCGACCCTATCGTGGTGAAGCGTGAACCCATCGAGCCTGCTGCGGGTGATGCCCAGGTTGCTGCAATCGAAAACGCCGTCGTCACGGTCACTATCGGCGCCGCGAACGGCGTGCGCCTGGGCGACCGCGTCCAGGTTCTCGTTGAGACGAAGGAAGTGAAGCATCCTACCACCGGGAAGGTGCTCGAAACGCGTGTGATCCAGAGCGTACTTCTCCGCGTAACGCGTGTTGGCGTCACGGCGGACTGCGTTCCGCTGAATCCACAGGAAGCCGCAAAGATCAACCTGATAAAGATCGGTCTGCCCATCCGAACGTGGCATGCCGCCAGAATATCACCTCAAAAGACAGGCAAGCAGAATGGAAAAGCGAAGTGAGAATCCCCGCGCCTGGTGCGCGACCGGAAAGGCGGAACAGAGTGACAAAGCGATTCAACGCGCTGCGATGGGCGTGGATGTGTGCCGCGCTGCTGGGCCTCACACAGATATGCGGCGCGCAGTCCGATGATACGAAGGCGCGGCGCTGGCGGGTCATGGTAATCGTTCAGGAGCGACATATCGACCGGCCGCACATTCCAGACCCGGCGGTCGAGACGGCGCTCTCGAAGCAGTTGATCGACGCAGGGTACAAGGTGATCGATCAGGACCGGATCCGAGATCTGCGCTACTCCGCCGTGATTGATCGCATTATCGCGGGCGGGGCAGCGGCCGGCAAAGAGGCCATGCAACTTGGCCGCAAGTTCGGCGCGGATCTTCTCGTCACCGGCGAGGCGTTCACGCAGGAGGAGTCTCGCGAGAATATCGTTACGGACCTGGGAACGGTGCTTCGCATCCGCTGCCGCGGGCGTATTGAGATCAAGTGCATCCGAATGGATACCGCCGAGAAGATTTATGCGGACTCCCTCCACAAGACCGGAGCGCCTGAGGCGACCGTCGAGCTGGCCAGCAAGATCTGCCTTGAGCAGGGCGGAGACGAAATCTCCGCCAGCCTTCTGAGAAAGCTCGACAAGCTGAGTCTCGGGTCCGACCAGCACATCGAGGTGGACGTGCGAGGTATCGCAAGCATCTCTGAATCCACTGCGTTAGATCGGCTTATCCGCAAGTTGCCCGGCGTCATCGACACCGGCCAGGGTGACTATGCCGGTCGAACCTACAGCGTGGAGATCCACCTGAACAAGACGGCGATCTCGACCTTTGCCTCGGAACTCGAGTCCCACCCCAGTCTGAAGCGGTTCCACCTGCATGTTGAGAGCGCAAACGGTTCCAAAATAGTCGCGACCGCGCGTTAGCGCGATCTTGCGACATGGGTTTGCTTGCGGGCAGGATTCGCGCCCCTCCATGTGGAATGGAGGGGCGCGACGATTCTGGCAGGGGAAAGCGCCTTTGCGGTATGACATGGCAGCATAATCTGGTTCTGTTCGGAGCGGCGGCCGTCGCAGGGATGGTCAATTCGGTGGCAGGGGGGGGAACGCTTCTGACGTTTCCGGCTCTGCTCTCGGCAGGCTTCGATTCCGTGATCGCAAACGCGACGAGCACGGTGGCGCTCTGGCCGGGACAGTTGAGCAGTCTGTGGGGATACCGTAAAGAGCTTGGGCAGAACCGGACCGCCATCGTGCGGTTGGCCATCCCGAGTCTGCTCGGTGGGGCGCTGGGCGCATGGCTGCTGCTGCATACCCCGCACCACTTCTTCGACCGCATCGTGCCGTTCCTCATTCTGATGGCGACCGTTCTGTTTATGGTGCAGGAGCCTCTGGCCCGAATCCAGCGCGCTCGTGCCGAACAGGCGCGAATTGCCCTGGCGCCTGCGCCTCCCGCCCCCGACGCCGAATCCACCCTGGCGTCCCTGCCTGCGAACTCTTCGGTTCCCCTCGGCGTATCTTCTACAGCAGCAGCAACGTCGGAGAGAGAACCCTCGCCCTCGGCCTGGGCGGGCGTCATCACGTTTCAGTTCTTTGTCGCGATCTACGGCGGCTACTTCGGGGCAGGCATCGGCATCATGATGCTGGCCACGCTCGGCTTCATGGGCTTTACCAACATCCATCGGATGAACGGCTTGAAGAACATCAACGGCCTCTGCATCAATGCCGTCGCCTCGGTGCTCTTCATTACCAGTGGCCAGGTCAACTGGCATATCGCCCTGCTGATGGCGGCCGGTTCTATTATCGGAGGTTACAGCGGAGCCGGAACGGCGCGCCGCATTGGACAGCGCAATGTCCGACGCGTCATCATCGGCATCGGCCTGGCCCTCGCGCTCTGGCTGCTCCAAAAATCCGTTTCGTCACACAACAACAACGGCGTTGCACCGGTAAGACACGCCTCATCCGCGCGTCCACGAAAATATCGACTGTCCGCACTGCCGAACATTCAGGTCTGAAGAGCAGCCTTTGAACTCGACCGTTCGGACAATCGAAAATCAAAATTTCACAGGAGAGACAATCACATGGTTACCACATCCGGTTTGGAGTATGAGGACACTGTAGAGGGCGCCGGAGCAAGCCCGACCAAGGGTCAGACGGCTGTCGTTCACTACGTGGGCACGCTGACCAACGGCAAGAAGTTCGACAGCTCGCGGGATCGCGGCCAGCCGTTCTCGTTTCGCGTCGGTGTCGGGGAGGTGATTCAGGGCTGGGACGAGGGCGTCGCCAGCATGAAAGTGGGCGGGATCCGTAAAATGACCATTCCCTCGGCGCTCGGCTATGGCGCTCGCGGCGCCGGCGGCGTCATTCCGCCGCACGCCACGCTCATCTTCGAAGTCGAGCTGATCGAGATCAAATAAGCCCGCCGCGGACCGGCAAGTCGATCTCCCCCGGCCCCTCCTTCGCCAGGAGGGGCCGGGGGAGATGAAGCAACGACAGGATTACCGCGCGGAGGGGGTGGCTGGCAGGACCGAGAGTGGGTAAGTGATCAACAGGGTCTTGTCACAGTACAGCGCGGCAGTATAGACGCCGAACTTGTTGAAGGGAACTGCGCGCAGATTCAACCCGATCTGGAGCGTGGCGAAACCGGAACTCTCCAGGCCGGACTGAACGGAGTTCCAGTCTGTCGGCAGCGGCGGCGAGGAGAAGATCTGTTCGCCATCCGGCCCATGGAACCGAAACGTCAGCTCTCGGGGATGGGCCGACTGCACCCGCAGACCGAGCGCGACCGCGAGATTGGCCTGCATCGGCACCTGTTCCGTCATCAACGCCGAATAGACGCCGATAAGCGACTGCTTGCTGGTCTGCGCCTCCGTGATCACCTGATCGCACAGCACAAAATAGTTTACACAGACCACGTCAGACTCTAGTTCAATCGCGTCATTTCTGTTCATCAAATCCTCTTCGCCTCTCTGTTTCTCTGTCGAATGTTGACAGCTAGTGCAATATGTGCGAAACGAGAGCGAAATTCCTGCCTCCATACGCGCCGAAATCAAAAACTTGATATCCGCAGCCAGACATCCGTTCCGGGGCCATCGACAACCAACAGGAGTAATAGAGAGAAGGGGAGGGGCGACTGTTTGAAAATTGCACGTCCATTTCGTCAGGTCGCCGGAGGGTTGGTGGTCGTTGCGTTGATCTATGCTCCGCTTGCGCTTGGCAGTATTCCGCCGGTGGCTCTGGCGGGGATGGAAGGCCTGCTCGCGCTGTCAGCCCTCTCCTGGGTGCTGGACGCCCTCCTCAACCTGCGGATCTCACCGCGCCTCCCTCCGATACTGCTCGCCTGCTGTGGCTGGTTACTGCTGCAGGGCTGGTTTATGGCCTGGAACGCCCATGGCGCCTTCTCCTTGACGACCGGGGACATCCTGCCGATTACGTCGCCGTTGCCCGCTGCGCCCGGGGCGATAGAACGCACGGTAGCCGTCCTGGCCATGCTGCGCGTGACCGCGCTGCTGGCGGGGCTGTGCGTCGTCGTCGATCTGGCCCGTGATCTGATCTGGAGGACGCGCCTGCTGTGGGCTATGGCGTGGACGGGGGCGAGCTTCTCGCTGTTCGGGATGGCGCAACAGGCGGGCTTTGTTCACTTCGTCGCCGCGCAGATGAGTATGTACGAAGGCGCTTACTTCGGTACCTACAACTACCATGCCAACGCCGGCGCTTTCCTGAATCTGGTGATCCCTGCCATCTGCGCCCTGCTGTTCGTCGCGCGGTCGGAGCGACACGCGACTCGAACGCGCTTGGTGCTCTGCGCGCTACTCGCCTGCTGCCTCGTCGCAGCGACGGTCAACACGTCCCGGGGCGCGCAGGCGATCACCGTGTTGCTCCTGGTCGGGCTGGGCTGCTGGACCGGATTGCGGCTGACGCAGGGAGAGGGGGCGGCGGCCAGATTGGCGCGTCGCGCCCTGGTGATCGCCTGCGTCGGAGGCGTTGTTCTGGGGATCGCACTCGCGCCGCATCTGCATCGCATGGAGCAGAAGTGGGAGCAACTACCGGAGGTGCTTACCGGAGATTCGGGGCGTATGCAGGTCTGGCCGATTGCCACGGTGATGGCCCGACAGAGCGGTCCCTTCGGTCGAGGGCCGGGAGCGTTCAAAATGCTGCTGCCGCGCTCCCCGTTGTTGACCCATGCGTTCTACAGGCGCTGGATCATTCATCGCCCGGTTCCCGGCGCAGCCGTCAGCATGTGGAGCCAGGCACACGAGGACTACCTGCAGGCTCTGGTCGAGTTCGGCTGGCTCGGGGCGTTGGCGGCGGGGACGGTACTGTTCGGCGGCATAGCCCGTGCCTGGGGCGCGGTTTGGCGGGACAGAAATCTTCCGCCAGCCCCGCAAACTCTCGTCTATGTCGGGGTTCTGACGGCGCTTCTTGCCGTCGCGCTGCACTCTACCTTCGACTTCCCGCAACAGGTAAGCTCGCTACAACTCTATGTCGCGGTCTACCTCGGAATCGCGTGGGCCACCGCCTCGCCGCGCACCACGGCAAATTCCGAATCGGGGGAGTTGGCAACTCAGGACGTACCGCTCCCAGAAGCCGATCTTGCCGTCCTTTCTCGGTGATGTGAACACTCCTAGGCCCTCTAGGCACGGGCTTTCCACCCCGCACCCCGTCGCTGTAATCGCATTCCGTTACCCACGTTTCAACATTCTTACCGCCTGACTCACAGCAAAATGGCGACCCGAAGGTCGCCATTTTGCTGGAAAAGATTCTCAGCGGGCGAAAGTTACTTTTTGCCCTTCTTCTTTCCTTTTTTGTCTTTTTTGTCCTTCTTCTTCGACATGATAAAGATCCTCCCTTCTTCAAGCATTCGCGTTCCGGCATCGACAGTGGAGTGCGTTGATAGTAGATACGTTTTTGCACCGCAAACGTTCCTGGGAAGGCCGACGATAAAACCGGAGCGAGAGACTTTTTCTCGCTCCGGTCGGGATGTTCGCACCGGGGGCTTTGGAAAGACGGATAATGGAATGCGGCTCAGTAGGCCATGGGTTGGCGGTCCAGCAGGCGCATAAGACCTATGACGCCGACAGAGCCGAGGAAGGCGACGAAGAGACTGCCGAGATCCAGTCCGGTTGCACCCGGTTGGTTCAACAGCAGATTCCAGACCCATCCGCCGATGACAGCCCCGACAATGCCGAGCATCATCGTGCCCAGAAATCCGGAGGGCTCGTTTTTCGTGCCGGGAATCGCCAGTTTCGTAAGGAATCCTGCGATCACGCCCACGATAATCCAGGTAAATACGCCCATTTCCGTGTTGCTCCTTATGTCATAACCAGTGTGGCATCCTGACCGCTTCTTGGAGAGATAGGTGTTCAGACGCTGACAGCCTCTAGGGAGTTGGGAATCGAAAACGGGCCATGAAATTGTTCACAGCCCGTTCGATTGTAGATAGAGTGACCATAGAGGGTCGTTGTACAAATAGTAGCGACCGAATATTGATGGCAGAGAGCCCTATTATGTAAAAAAGCCCCTGCAAACGTGCCCTTGGTGTGCACATTGCAGACGCTCTTGGTCTGAAACCGAACGGACTAACATTGCCCGCTGCGGTGTACGATATTCGATTTTTGCGCTCTTCACTTTTTTATCCCGTTTCATTTACGGGAGTTGCTATTAGGACGCGCGCCCTGAACGCTTTGTTCCGTCATTTTACGGTGATTCTGAATCTTTTTTCAGACCGTCAGAGCCTCCACGTAGGCGACCGCTTTTTCCCAGGTTTCCATCGCTTCGTTGAGTGCATTCTGGACGCCGCCATGCTCCTGCGAAAGCGCCACCGGATTGTCGGAGGGCTGGGGGTTGGAGAGCGCGGCTTCGATACGACGCAGCCGCTGCTCCAGCGTCTCGATCTTCTGTTCGGCGGCGACGACCTGATTACGGGCACGCTGCCGCTCCTTCGACATCTGATGCGCGTTCATGCCGGTAGGAAGAGAGGCCGCCGCACTCGGACGTTGAGCCAGCAGCGATTCAAGAGCAGGGTTTCCGCCCTTCTGAGGTGCGGCCTCCGGCTGGCGGCTGGAAAGCACCGGCGTTATGGCAGCACCGGTACGAGCCTGAGTCGCTTTCTTGGCGCGGTAGGCGCGATAGGGGCCGTCGAACATCGCGATCTTGCCGTCCGCCACTTCCAGGGTGTGCGTGGTCACCTGGTCGAGTAGGTAGCGGTCGTGAGAGACCAGGAGCAGCGTGCCGTCGTACTCGCGCAGCATCTGGCCCAGAGCCTCCCGCGATTCGATGTCGAGGTGGTTGGTCGGTTCGTCCAGGATC
>JBBQPO010000029.1:0-32497 GCA_038217285.1 Chthonomonadales bacterium | reverse complement strand
CGGACTGGCATACTGCACGCGGAACTCTACCGACAACGTTAGGAGCTTTATGGCCGCTGCGTCTTCATTCAGGGTCACGACGATATTATAGGCGTGCCAAATGATTGCATCACCGCCCTCGATGATCTCAAAGCGAGATTTATCCGTCAGGTGTACTGTTCGCTTTTTGTCTTTCGCAGATAGCGAAGGCCGATCCAGCACTTTACCAGCATAGTCGTCAACGTCTATGCGAACAATTTCCAGCCCGCTCAGGACTTTCTTGTAGTCTTCAGGCGTGATAGGTTCTCTTTTTGCTCTTGCCATCTCAGTCTCCAACCGCCATTTTCCAATTATCGGGGTTATGCTCCTTTTCGAGAGGGGCGTATTCTTGACAGTTTTCCAGTCTCAAGAGATGGGGCACTGTTCCCAGCGCCCCGTGGGAATGCCAGTCGTAGCGCGGCAACTCTAGTTGTTGAGGTTCTGCGTCTACAAGCGCACCGAACTCGTGTCCAGCTTCCAACGCAGTTGCCCCTGACATTAATACTGTCTGGACAAGAGAATTCAAGCTGACACCCTGCTCATCCGCAAGGCGCACCAATTTGGCATGCAGCATTTTAGGAACGCGAACATTGAACTTGCCGCTGAACTCATCCCATGTTTTGGGGCCTTCGGGAGCAGGCAGGTTCTGTTTGCTTTCCTCCATGACTTGCAGAAACGTAGGCACAGCCGAAAGCAGATCCTCTACGGCTTCTTGCTGTGTTTCACCATAGCCCACAAGGCTGCGGACAAGTTGAGGGAATAGGGCCTCAAACCCCCCTCCATCTTCTTCTAAAAGGGGTTTCACCTGCATGGAATAGGCGTTAATTGTCTGTTCGTTCTTCATGATTTCACTCTTCGACTTGGATAATCTTGGCTGCTTTGACTATGTCGCGTACAGCCGCAGGATGTGCGACACCTTGCTTGCCCTTGTAGTGGCAGTTCACCCGAAAACTGCCTGTTGGATAGCTGCTCGAACCGATCAGTTTTGGGTGGCGAGCAAACTTATGGTTCTGGCCGTCAGTGGTTACCGTCATGCCCAAATTCTCCATAACGAGAACAGCATCCTCGCAGGGAACACCATCATTCGGCACATTTTGTAACCATCGCGAAAGTAGTTTTTCGGCTTTTATCAATGTCTACTCCATAGTACCACATATAGTGGCTTTGTCAAGGGTAAAGTGCCATTTCGGACAGAAATATTTCTTGCGGTCATGCCTGAGACGGGGACGATCTTCACTTCTTCAGGCGGCGAAAAGAATATCCTGAGTTGCTCCTCGCCGTCCAACAGCTCCGACACCTGATTCATGTGGGTAGCACGAGAAGCGCTTGTATAGGTAGACTGAACAGTGCCAAATGAAGATCACTGGATGCTCTGGTATGCACGGGATGCGGCGGAGTAATCAGAAGTCGGGAAACAGCTCTTATGCTGACGTATAATTCACCGACAGATCGGTCTCTCCTCCCCGACGGCACGATTTGAAAAAGCTGATACCTCTTACTCTCACGCTGAGCTCCTGATTACGAATGCAGGAAAAGAGGGCATGGGAAGGCGAAGTTACTGCCAGAGAAGCATATGCTCTTTATTGCTCTTCTCTTTCAATAGGCCGCTCCACTTGCCAATCCACCCAGCAGGATGAACATTTCTATGAACACCGACCTTGCGATCGCTCAGGCTGCAAAATTACGACTCATCACCGATGTCGCTGCCGATCTCGGGCTTACCGGCGACGATCTGGACCTCTACGGCAAATACAAAGCGAAGATCGAGTTCGATACCCTGAACCGGGTGCTGCACGATGGTAGCATCCCCAACGGAAAGATCGTCTTAGTGACAGCAATAACCCCGACGCCCGCCGGGGAAGGCAAGACGACGACGACGGTCGGGCTGGCGCAGGCGTTGTGCAAGCTGGGCAAGAAAGCTATCTCCGCCACACGCGAACCTTCGATGGGGCCGGTCTTCGGTATGAAGGGCGGCGCGGCCGGGGGCGGCCATGCGCAGGTGCTGCCCATGGAGGACATCAACCTCCACTTCACCGGCGACATGCACGCCATCGGTGCGGCGCACAACCTGCTGGCGGCGATGCTGGACAACCATCTCTACCAGGGGAATACGCTCGGTATCGTGCCGCACACCATCGGCTTTCGGCGTGTGGTGGATATGAACGACCGTGCGCTACGAAATATGGTGATCGGGCTGGGTGGCCGCACCGGCGGCGTGCCCCGAGAGAGCGGCGCCAGCATCACGGTGGCCTCGGAGGTGATGGCGATCCTCTGCCTGAGCAGTTCGCTGCTGGAGCTGAAGGAGCGCCTGGGACGCATTGTCGTAGGGCAGACGCATGCGGGCGAGCCGGTGACCGCCGCCGACCTGAAAGCCAGCGGCGCCATGACCGCGATCCTGCGCGACGCCCTGAAACCCAACCTCGTGCAGACCCTGGAAGGCACGCCCGCGCTCGTGCATGGCGGGCCGTTCGGCAACATCGCGCACGGGTGCAGCAGCGTACTGGCGACGAAGCTGGCGCAGAAACTCGGGGACATCGTGGTGACGGAGGCGGGGTTCGGCTCCGACCTGGGCTTCGAGAAGTACTGCGACATCGTCGCGCCTTCCGCTGGCCTTCCGCCGGACGCCGTGGTGCTGGTGGCGACGGTGCGGGCGCTCAAGATGCACGGCGGCGTGAGCAAGAAGCGGCTGGAAGGGGAGAACGTGCGGGCCGTGACACGGGGCCTTTCCAACCTCGACCGGCACGCCCGAAATGTGGAACAGATGGGTGCGCCGTTCGTGATCGCCATCAATCGCTTCCACACCGATACCGAGGCGGAGATGGCGGCCATACGCAGCCACTGCGATCTGCGGGGCTGGCGCGTCGCGCTCTGCGACGTGTGGGCGCGCGGAGGCGAGGGCGGGCGTGAGTTGGGAGAGGCGGTGCTGGCGGCTTTAGAAGAGCCTGCGCAGTTCGCCCCGAACTATACGGCGGAGATGTCCCTGCTCGACAAACTGCACGCGGTCGCGACCCGCGTCTACGGTGCGGACGGCGTGACGCTCTCGGCAGAGGCGGAGACGCAGCGGAGATGGCTGGAGGCGCACGGTCTGGGCCACCTGCGGGTCTGCATCGCCAAGACCCAGTACTCGTTCAGCGACGATCCCAAGGGCGGAGGCGCGCCGACACACTTTAAGATCAACGTGCGCTCCCTGCAGCCGTCCGCAGGCGCGGGCTTCGTGGTGGCATTCGCGGGTGAGATCATGACCATGCCCGGCCTGCCCGCCGTCCCTGCCGCCGAAGCCATCGACGTCGATGCCGCAGGTCAGATTACGGGCCTGTTTTAATATCCGTTCTGGCCTGTCCTCGAAAAGAGAAACTCATGCTAACCCGGTTGAAAGTCAATGGCTTCAAGAATTTAATAGAAACCGACGTTCGTTTCGGGCCGTTTACCTGTATCGCGGGTGCCAATGGCGTCGGCAAATCAAATCTGTTCGACGCAATCTCTTTCTTGAGTGCTCTTTCGGAAAAGACCCTGATGGAAGCGGCCCTCTCGGTGCGCGATGAGCGCGGACACACAACCGATATTCGCAGTCTATTTCACCGTGTCGGAAATGAGTACGATTTGGAAATGGCTTTCGAAGCGGAGATGATCGTGCCGCGCACAGGCGTAGATGATCTCGGCCAGGAGGCAAAAGCCAGCATTACTTTCCTAAAATATAATCTGGTGATCGCCTATAAGGCCAATGGGACCAGGCAGTCTTCCAGTCCACTCGAAATACGAAGAGAAGAGTTGGCGCATATCACGCTGGGGGAGGCCAGGCAGCACCTCTCCTTTCCACATAAAGAAGAGTGGAGGAAGTCCGCCATACAGGGACGTCGAGCGGGGGCCTTTATCTCCACAGAGGAAGAAGGGGAAAGCAGGATCATCAAATTACACCGAGACCAAAGCAGCGGCAGGCCGGTCTCTCGGTCCGCTATGAACCTGCCGCGCACGGTTCTCTCTACCGTAAATGCCGCGGAGAGCCCTACGGCTCTTTTAGCGAAGCGAGAGATGCAGTCGTGGCGCCTCTTGCAGTTAGAGCCTTCGGCTTTGCGCCGTCCGGATGAGTTTACCGCTCCCGCACATATCGAGACGGATGGATCGCATCTGGCCGCGACCCTGAATCGACTGGCTCGAAACGGCTCGTTTTACGCAAACGACGAGGATGAATCGCGGATTTTCGGACAGATTGCCGGAAGGCTTTCGGAGTTGATCAACGATGTCCGCGAAGTGAGTATAGATCGCGATGAACGCCGAGAGCTTCTAACGGTTCAAGTGACCGGGCGTGACCAAACAACGCATCCGGCGCGTGCGCTCTCGGATGGAACGTTACGATTTCTTGCCCTCGCCGTTCTTGAACTGGATCCGGAAGTGCAAGGTGTTCTTTGTTTGGAGGAGCCGGAAAACGGTATTCATCCGGAGCGTATTCCCGCGATGCTGCGCCTGCTTCAGGACATCGCCAGTGATCCCGATACGCCGATCAGCCCGGATAATCCGCTACGCCAGGTCATTATCAATACACACTCTCCTGCGGTGGTGGCGCAGATACCGGACGATAGCCTGTTGGTTGCGGAAGCAAAAGAAACATTGCGTTCCGGCCAGCGGTTCAAGCGGGTCGTCTTCAGCAGCATGGAAGACACCTGGCGTACTCGCAGCGACAACGCGACGAATGTTGTCTCACGTGGAACCGTATTGAGCTATCTGAATCCAGTTGAACGGCTTGAAACCGAACTTGCCCGTAACGGTTCTGCTGAACTTCACAGTCAGCGGCAAACCCAACCACGGCGGGTTATCGACCGCAAAGAAATTCAACTGGCGTTTTCAGAAATGGATGCGCCGCAGTGAAGGAGATACGCTATACGCTTTTGGGGGACGGCCCTTCCGACAAAGCGCTGCTGCCCCTGTTGAACTGGCTTTTAAAGAAATGCTACGAGGAGTATACCATCCAGGCGACGTGGGCGGATCCTCGTTTCATTCAGGGAGCGTCCGGACTGTCCGAACGCGTCAAAAGGAGCCTTGATCTGTATCCATGTGACCTACTGTTTGTGCATAGAGATGCCGAGAACCAACCTCCAGAACATCGCGCCGAAGAGATTCGCGCCGCGCTTGCGAAAATATCTTATTTGCAAAGGCAAGTCGTATTTGTAATTCCCGTTCGGATGCAGGGAGGCATGGCTTTTATTCGACGCACAGGCGATACGTTGGGCCGCAGGAAACAAGAATGGTAAGATGCCTCTGGAACTTCCGTCGCTTAAGAGTATCGAGAGTTTGCCCGATCCGAAAGGGGTTCTGAACGAGTTACTTCGAGAGGCCAGCGGCCTGCATGGTCGCAGACGTACCAATGTTCCGGTCTCCCATTATGCGCAGAGAGTAGCGGAATATATCGAGGACTTCACACCGCTACAGCAGTTAAAGGCGTTTCAATACCTTCAGGTGCAGATCACTGATCTCGCTAACAGCGATTGGCTTGAGATGAAGCGGGAGTGAAGCGCAGGAAGAGGAGACTACGTAGTGCCATGTAGGAACGAGGATTGGAACGACCATTTTGGGAACGGAGTTTTGAGATGGAAGCTGGAACGCAGTCTGCTCTGCTTATTATATGGGTGCTTTTCTGGATGCTGGCGCTGTCTTTGTTGACTGTGCATCCGATGTTCCGTCGTACTCGGATCCAGATCCGCCGCTCGCTGCGCCTTAGCCTTCAAAGGGGGCGGACGACGCGAAGCCGAATGCGTGGTCGGATGCTTCGCTGTCGCGGCTTGTTCAAACTAGGGCTGGGAAAGACGCTTCTGTGGATGGCGCGGGGGCTCGAACGGCGGCTGGACTGCATGGAAAAGGGAACGACGCCCCCGCTCTGGGTTCGCCTCCCGATGCGTCTTGTTGGTAACACGGTCTATTTCTATCTGTTTGTCCATGTGCTCTTTCGACAGCACATAACGTGGCTTAACGTTCTGGCCTATCTGGCTTTTTCCGAGGCAACGCAGCCTGTATTCGCGTGGTGGAAGAGACGCAAGAAAAGCGGGCCGGAAACGATCTCCGACGAAACCCCGGGCGATAAGCCAGGATGCGAACAGCGGGTGGAACCGTAGACCCTTGTGAAGGTTCTGCGACTGCTGAGGGCTTTCGGGAAACGCCAGACAAATAACGAGGAGGCGGGTCTGATTGGGGTGAGAAGACGTGGCCCGGCGTTGTGCGAAAGAGGCTAGCGATGGAACGAATCGCATGGATAGGATTTTGGCAGAGGCAGGCCGCTATTGCTCACACAACCTTCCAGCGGATATGGAAAAGAGGATGGGCGCTGCTGGGCAAGCGGATACTCCCCTATTTCCATTTCCTCGTTGATCTCCTGAATCGGGCGTATGACAGACTCGAAAAACCGGTAAAACGGCTCGTAGAAGGCTTTTTCGAAAAGGTCGAGCAGGGGGCGCTTTACTGGCAGAGTCGTGGCGGGCCTCCCATTGTCTTTTGTGTAGGAGTGCAGGTGCTGCTCCTGATCCCGGTGAATGTCGTCGTCTACGCGTTCGAGGCGGCCCTGCATCTCATTCCGCTCCAGCCCTCCTTTCTGCTGGTTTGGCTGTTATTCGCCGGTGTGATCGAAGCCAGGATGCTCTGGGTGAAAGGATGCCGGGAAGGGGATATGGGATTCATGTGGGAGAACCCCAAGAGAGCGAAACCCGAGAAGAGAGAAGGAGCGGACGATGGAGACAACGGCGGAGCGGCGGAGCACGGCGGTGGAGCAGTTTGAGCGGGACGGGTATGCCCTGTTTCCGAACGTACTCGATGCAGACCTGATTCGAGAGGCGAGCGACCATGTGTCGTGGCTTCAGGCGAAACATCCGGAGTTGCGCCCGGAGCAGTTGGGACACACCCTGATGACGCACGACCCGTTCTGGGTGCGTCTGATCAGCGATGACCGCCTGCTGGACATCGCGGAGCAGTTCATCGGGCCGAACATCGCCCTGTTCGCCTCGCACTATATCAGCAAGCCGCCGTTCGACGGGCAGCCGGTGCTGTGGCACCAGGACGGGAGCTATTGGCCGCTGGAGCCGATGGAGGTGGTCACGCTCTGGCTGGCGGTCGATGACTCGCTGCCCGAGAACGGCTGCATGCGCGCCATTCCCGGCACACAGACAATGGATCTGCAGGAGATGAAACGTCGCACGGAGGTAGCGAGCGTGCTCGGTTCCGGAATGGACGACGCCCTGGTCGATGAGTCGAAGGCGGTTGATTTCGTGCTGAAAGCGGGCGGCGTCTCGGTGCACCATCCCAATGTCGTGCACGGCTCCGAGGCCAACCACTCTCCCCTGCGCCGGTGCGGGCTGACCATTCGCTATATTCCCACCACGACGCGTATCCTGAAGCCGGAGGGCGTCCGCTGGCCGAGCGCCTTCCTGCTGCGCGGTGAAGCGGTCCCCGGCGTCAACGACTACAACCCCTGGCCACACTATGTCGAAGGAGAGAGCATGCCGTTCCAAGGCTGCGAAAACTGGAAGTGATCAGCGCTCCCCTGCCGGTCTTTCCCTTCAGCACGGCGACCCTCCGCTACAGCCTGTTGACGGGACTGGTCGAGCTCGCGCCCCTGCGGGTGCTGGCCTCGCGCTGCGTACCGTGGAACGGCTGGCGCGTGACGTTCTCGGTGCTGGGCGCGAGCCACGCCGTCTGCCTGGAACGTGGCGAGAAACGTCTGACCGAGCTGCTGGCCTGCGCTGTCGGGGTGGAGGCAAGTGTGCCTCTGGTCCCGTTCAACACAGAAGAGACGACGAATCTGCGCCTCTGCGCGCAGGGGCTCGTTTGCGACGTGCAGTTGATCCCGTTTGCGCTCACGGAGGACGCGGGACTGTCGCGGGAGAGCGAGCCGGACGGCCGCCTGGAGTTCGCCTACCCTCCGCACTCCGACACCATGACGCCTTATACGCGGATCGGCTGGCGCACGACGGCAGAAGCGCTGCATGTCGAAACCGTGCATACCTATCCCGAAGAGAGGCGCGGAATCCGGAGCAGAACCGTTTTTTGGGAGGAGGCAGCGTAGCGATGAGAGCGCAGAACGACCCTGCAATGAGCGCCGAGAGCCATGCGGAGATCCTTGCCACCGAGCGCGCCCTGGCGCGCGGCGATATGGCTGCGGCACAGCGGCATCTGAACTTGGCGATACACCAGGGCGCGCCGGAGAAGCAGACGAATTGGCTTGCCGCCGCCATCGAGACGGCGGCGCAACTCCAACAGAGACGCATACGCGGCGGAGGCTGGCGCGGTTTTGGCGTCGCTGTCGTCGGGTATCTCTGCCTTTCGTTGCAGCAGCCACTCGGCTGGACCCTGCCGCTCTGGCTGTTTCTGGCGTTTCTGCTGGTGCCGGGTCTGGTGGGCCTCGTCGTGGGACAACAGCAGAGACAGGCCCACCTACCGGGGCGAAGCTTCTGGGCGGCGGCAAAGAGTAGTGGGTGGGCGATGGGCCTGTATACTGCTCTTCACCTTTTTCGGCTCGGCGGGCCGCAGAGCGATAGCGCGGATCTCGGGCAGGAGCTTCTCGCCGGGACGCTCTCCCTCCTGCTCTTCGCGCTGATCGCCGGGCTGGCGGCGGGCACGGTGAGCGCAATGGTCGTCCGAAGCGGCGCAAAGGAGCAACAGGCATGAGTCTCTACTTAGACGAACGCGATGACGGAAGCTGCGCGCTCTACCTCGACGGCGACCTTCAGTTCGACTCGCGGGACGAGGCCCTCTATCACGAGAGCCTCGCGCTGCCCGCCCTCTGTCTGGCGCGCCGCGCCCGACCGACCGGGCTGCGGGTTCTGATCTGCGGGGGAGGGGACGGACTCGCCCTGCGAGAGTGCCTGCGGTTCCCCGGCGTGGTCCATGCCGACCTCGTGGACTACGATCCGGAAGTCGTGGAGTTAGGGCGCACTCGTTTTGCGGCGCTCAATGCAGATGCCTTTGAAGATACCAGGGCGCACGTTCATATCGCGGACGCCTGGGATTTTCTGAAGTCGGCCGATCCCTACGACGTCGTGCTGTGCGACTTCACCGTGCCGCGCCGTGCGGAGGACACCCGTGTCTTCGCGCAGGAGTGGTATGCGCGGCTGGCGGAAGTGCTGACCCCCGATGGCCTGCTCGCCCTCAACGCCGTCTCCCCGCAGCGTGTCCCGGAGGCGTTCTGGTGCCTGCGGAAGACCGTGCGCGCGGCAGGGCTCTCCGCGCTGCCCTATCGCGCCTGCATCCCCTCGTTCCGGGCGCACGGCTACGGCGCTTGGGGCTTCCTGCTGGCCTCACACAGCCCACTCAACGCGTCGCTGCTGCACGACCTCGATGAGGACTGCCCCGTCTCCACGCGGCAGACCGATCTGAGCCGCCTCTGGCGCGGAGCCCGCTTCTCCCGTGCGGAGCGCCGCCTGGAACAGCAGGTGCCCGTCCACACGCTGCAGAACGGCTGCCTGCTGCCTCTGCTGCTCAATCCCGGCCTTGCACCAAGCGAACAGGAGGCCGCGCAGCATCCCTACGACCTGAATCCGCTCCTCCGCGCCATTCCGATTCTGCATCCCTATCATACGCGCCTCATGGTCGAGACGCTGGCGAAGCAGGTGATCGGGACGATGAGCGCCCTGGACCTGCGGCGGCTGGTGGAGGCGGTCCTGCGCCGCGCCGCCGCTCTGCCACAGGAGGTGCGCACCGAACTGACCCGCCTGCGCGAGTTCTTGAGCCTGAGCCCGATGCAGTTGCAGGTGTTCGGAGCCTGGTGCGGGCGGCTGTTCGTGGCGCTGGTGCTGCTGATGACACTGGCCAACGCCATCGCGCCCGACAACGCTTTCGCTAAGGGATCCGGGGCGGGCGCCGGGGCGCACGGCAGCTCCGCGTCAGTCGGGCACAGCAGCTTTGGCGGAGGGCGCGGCTTCGGCACAGGCGGTGGCCGAGCCTCCGGTGGCAGCTTCAGCGGGGCACGCGGATTCAGCTCCTCCTCCCGCGCGGGCGGCAGTTTCGGGCGTGGGGGCAGCTTTAGCAGCTCTCGCAGCTTCGGGCACGGCAGCGTCTTTAGCGGGCACGGCGACGCCCCGCACTTCACCGGCAGCGGCTTTCGCTCCAGTTATGGGAGCGGTCACGCCGTCGATCTGGAGGGCGTGCCGCGCTCCTCGCGCTCCTTCTTCTACTGCGGAAGCGGCGGCGGCCATATCCATACCTATACCGTCGTGCATGGCGGGACGGCCCCGGCAATGGCGCCACAGACACATCAGTCACTCTTCGTGGCTGCCAAAGATATGCTGGTGCTGGACAACGGGGATGTCATCATCACCCTGTCGGACACGGCCTATCTGCTGGTCACCAACGGCACGGTCGCATTGATGAGCGACAAGAATCCCGACCCGCTCCTTCTGCTCTACCCCGATCCCACCCTCTTTCAGAATATCCGCCAACAGTTGGAGGATCAGGGCCTGGGGGTCGAGCAGGCGATTACGGCGCGGCAGGACTGGCTCTCCTGGGTAGGCTGGACGAGCGCACTGCTGCCCGCTGTCGGCGAAGATCGTAAAGAGCTGACCAATCTGCAGGATCTGGATCGCCGCCTGCATACCGCCTTCGACCGGCTCGGCAATCCTCCGGCCTCTGCGGCCGCTACGCCGCCGCCTGCCGCCGACGAAGTCGAACTCTTCCTCGGCTGTCGGCTGCTCGCGAACGGGGACATCACGATCCGCGATGATAGAGGCGAGTGGCTCACCACCGACGGGGCCACGCTGACAACGGGGCAGACGCATCCGGCTCCGCGTCCCAGCCCGCCGCTCTTGACGGCCGCGCTCTACAGCATTCTGGTCAAGCTCGATCCGGACACGACCGCCGCCCTGGCGTCCGATCGGCACGACCTTCAACTGTCGGAGACCGATCTGCGGGCCCTGCAACAGGACCTCAACGACTATCAGTTGCTCCAGCGCCAGAACGACTCCAGCTATGAGGTGGACTACGGCACGGAGCAGATTCCGGCCTCCGATGCCATCAGCCGCACCCAAAAAGACATCGACCAGAACCTGCAGGAGACGAAGCGCCTCCAGGACGACATAACGCACTTGACCCTTTTGCAGGAGCGTATCCAGGCATTGCAGCCGCGCTATAAAACAGGTCCATAGCCGATGGGTCAGGAGATACAGGAACTGGGGCCGGAGTGGGATGCACGCTGGGACGCCCTGGCAGGCCAGACGGCGGAGTCGGGCTTCATGCAGTCCACGGCCTGGGCGGCGTTCAAACGTTCGGAAGGCTATACGACGCGGCGGTACGGGCTGTTCGAAGAGGAGGCGCTGACGGGGGGCGCGAGTCTGCTGAGCTACTCCGCGCCGGGCAGCGAAGGCTTCTTTCTCTGCCCGGAGGGGCCGCTTATGCCCTGGCACGATCCCCCAAAGGCGCGGGAGGGACTGCGTCTGCTGGCCCGTGCCGTGGAGCAGCAGGCGGAGCAGAGCGGAGGGCTGGGACTGCGGATCGAGCCGCATCTGCCCCCACCTCGCCCCTCGCTGATGCGGAACTGGACACGGGCCCCGATCGATCTGAACCCGATCCACTCCCTTATGCTGGATCTGACTCTCTCTGACGCGGAGTTTCGGGCGCAGATGCGCCCGAAGGGCCGCTACAACCTGGGGTTGGCGCACCGGCACGGCGTCACGGTGATCCGCTCGCAGGCCATGCACGACCTCACCCGCTTCTACCCTCTGTTCGAAGAGACGGCGCGACGTCAACGCTTTTTCGCGGAGCCGTTCGGCTTCTTCCTGAACCTCGGGGCTGCGCTGTTTCCGAGCGGGCAGGCGGAGCTGTTTTTCGCCGAATGGCAGGGCGAGACGCTCGCAGCGATCCTGGTGATCCTGTTCGGCAGGCGAGCAACCTACCTGTACGGAGGCTCCTCGGCACGGCAGCGTCAGGTCATGCCGACCTATGCGCTGCACTGGGCCGTCATGCAGGCGGCACGCGCCCAGGGCTGCCGCGAATACGACCTTTACGGTTACGATCCGTTCGGTCTGCCGGAGCATCTCTACGCCGGCTTTTCGCAGTTCAAACGCCAGTTCGGCGGCCGACGAATCGACAACATCGGCGCCTGGGATCTGCTCTTCTACGAACGCCTCGCCGCCTCCCTCGTAGAGCGCTTAGCCGCCCCCGGATAGACATGACATTACGCCAACGTTTTTGAACTGTCAGGACGCCAACGCACGTTAGGAGCCGCCAAACTATTATCGCTCCACAATTCCGCCTCGTTTGAGGTCAGAAGGGGCCCGAATGTGGAGCGGTAATTCTTGGGAGTTGCCTTAGCGAGCAAAACGTACCCGCTTTTCCGTGACTACTACGAACTGTCCGGGCAGACGATCCGCATAAAGCTCCAGTAACCGGCGTAACGTCTCGATCTTCACAAAGTAACGATCATTCTCCAGACGCATTAGAATGACGCCACGGTGGAGATGCTGTTCGCGATAGACTTTCTCCCCGAAATCTTTATCGTTGGTAATGAGAATTCGGTTCTCGGTGTAGGCTATATCGATAACCATCTCGTCATCGATCCCACGCGCCTGATCAAATACAGAGAACACATCATGTCCTGTTTCGCTCAACCATTGCGCAACGGCTGAGCCAGTGCATTCGTCCACGAGGAAGCGCACCTACACCGTCTCCGGTAATAGAGGCATAATGAACGTTGTCTCCAGCGACTTGCCCGCAAACAGATAGCAGGCTCTAATGTCCTCTTGCGTCAGCCCCTGATACTCCGTCAGGATTTCTTCCTCGGAAGCGCCATGCGCGAGTTGATTCAGGATGTATTCAACCGTCAGCCGGGTTCCGACAATGACGGGTTTGCCCGACATCACTCTAGGATTACAGGTAATACGTTCGAGCAGTTGTTGATCTTGCATTGAGTCAACCTCCTACAACAAGGATACCGTAATCCCTCATTTTCGGCAGCCTTTCTGGCGCACCTGAAGGAACATTATCTCTCCGTGGTGCCAGAACTGGAGTTGGAGCGGGCGGCGATTGCCCAACTCCGCCTCTCCTCGGATTGATTGCGCGGCCCATTCTAGGCCTCAGACTGTTCTACAGCATGGAGTATTTCGGATGCGACATAGACACGGTTGCGCTGACGGCCAGTCGTTTCCGCCAAGATTTCGGCTTTGATCAGACGATCTATCGTCATCTGCGCTGAACGGGGCGTTATGTTCAACCTTTGAACCACGCCCTGCATGGAGGTTACCGGCGCCTCGAACAGTTCATCTACCAGTCGCAGCGCAAGCCCCGACGAACTGGCTTCCTGTAGGCGCTGACGATACGTTCGCCATAACTCAAGAAGATGGTCTGAACGGCGTACGGCGTCCTGTGCCTGCTCGATAACGCCCTGTAGGAAGAAGCGTATCCAGTCCTCCCAGGCTCCGCGCCGACTGACAGCCAACAGGCCATCCATGTACTGCTGGCGATGCTTCTCGAAGTACGCGCTGAGGTAGAGGAGCGGACGTGGCAGCAGTCCCTCTTTGCAGAGCAGCAGCGGTATCAGCAGACGTCCGATTCTGCCATTGCCGTCGTCGAAGGGGTGGATGGCTTCAAACTGATAGTGAATCAAGGCCATGCGTACCAGGGCAGGAAGATCTGAATCAGCGTGCAAAAACGTCTCGAACGCCTCAAGCGCGTCTCTCATCTGCAGCGGAGGGGGCGGCACATAGCGTGCCTCGTGGAGGGGCCGACCGGGAGCGGCTATCCAGTTTTGCTCTTTGCGGAACTGTCCGGGCGATTTGGTCGCCCCGCGCACTCCCTGCAACAGACGGTAATGGATGTCCCGCAACAGGGAAAGCGTTACCTCGCGATTGTCCAGACTTTTGAGTCCGTACTCCAGCGCCATCACATAGTTGACCACCTCTTCTACATCGGGCGTAGGAGGTGTGCCTGAACCGGAGGCTTCAAAGAAAAACAGTTCCGAAAGAGAGGTCTGCGTGCCTTCGATCTGACTCGACAGGAGCGCCTCGCGCCGCAGAAAAGGCTGTATGAGCAGATGCGGGTTGGGGAGGTTACGAGCAATACCGATCAGTTCGCTCAGAGCGCGATCCGCTTCTGTTATCCGCTTGACGAGCGGCCAGGAGAGCGGAATAATAGGAGGCAATGGCGCTGGAACGAAGGCGAGATGCCCCAGTGGTGCCAGAATAAGCTCCCCTGGAGCCTGCTCCGTAAAATCCTCACGTTGCACGTTACTATACTCCCCTTCCGTTAGCCTTCATGTTACTATACATTATGGCATAAAAGTATATTAACAGATTCTAGAACCTGAGTCCAGCCATAAGGAAAGAGACGAGAGAGACCTGAACAACAGTGTATCGCCGGAAACGAAATTCGCCTCCTTCTGAAGGCGCGTAGCGAGGGGTGATGAACCCCTTGACAACCCATTGGCGGGAGCATCTTACCTGATCGATGGGCTATGTGACAACAGGTTAATTTTGCAAGGCAAGATTTCTGCCCCACTCCTCCCTTTTCTCACCTTCAAACATACAAGAACGTCTTCGGGAAGGTTTTTCTGCTGTCGCGTGGAATAGAAGAGGGAATACGATATCACTGCATAGGGAGAGTTAACGATGCCGTTAGTGGACATGCCGTTGGAAAAACTGCTGGAGTATCAAGGCCGCAACCCGAGGCCGGACGATTTCGACGCTTACTGGGATAAAGCGCTGGAAGAGATGCGCGCGGTCGATCCGAAAGTAGAGTTGGTTCCTCACCCCCTCAAAACCTCCTTCGCGGAGTGCTTCGATCTCTACTTTATGGGAGTCGGGGGCTCGCGGATTCATGCGAAGTATCTGCGGCCAAAGGAGAAGGGCGCGCCGCGTCCCGCCGTTTTGCAGTTTCACGGCTATTCGGGCAACAGCGGTGATTGGAACGACAAACTGAACTATGTCAGTCAGGGCTACTCGGTCGCATCGCTCGACTGCCGTGGGCAGGGCGGGCTTTCGGAGGATCGGGGCAGCGTGGCGGGCAACACCCTGCGCGGGCACATCATTCGCGGCCTCGACGATGCGCCGGATCGCCTCTACTACCGTCAGGCCTATCTCGACACGGCACAACTGGCCCGGATCGTGATGGGCTTCGAGGAGGTAGACGCCGACCGCGTGGGCGCGACCGGCGGCTCGCAGGGCGGCGGGCTGACCCTCGCCTGCGCCGCACTGGAGCCGCGCATCAAGCTGGCCGCGCCCGTCTTCCCGTTCCTCTGCGACTATCAGCGCGTCTGGGAGATGGACCTCGCGGCGGGCGCATACGAAGAGCTGAAAACCTATTTCCGCAACTTCGATCCGCTCCACGCCCGCGAGAACGAGGTGTTCCTGCGTCTGGGCTACATCGATAACCAGCACCTCGCGAGCCGCATCCGCGCCGAAGTGCTCATGCCGATCGGCCTGATGGACACGATCTGCCCGCCCTCCACGCAGTTCGCCGCCTACAACAAGATCACCTCCAAGAAAAACCTGCTCGTCTATCCCGACTTCGGTCACGAAGGACTGCCGGGCTGCAACGACCGCATTTTCGATTTCATGGCAGGGCTCTAACTTCACCAGCCCGAAGGAGAACGCGTAATGTCCCTCTTCACACTCTGGCGTGTGCAAACGATAGTAGCTCTCACCGCTCTTCTGCTCGTCGCACAGACGCGACAGGGCCGAGCCCAGGACGCCGCCGCCGCTGCCAAACCGTTCCTGCACCCGCTCTTTACCGACCACATGGTGCTGCAGCGCGGCATCAAAGCGCCCGTCTGGGGCTGGACGCAGCCCGGCCAGAAAGTCACCGTCGGCATGCACGGTAAGACCGCCTCGGCGACCGCCGGCCCCGACGGCAAGTGGATGGCCGCCCTCGGCCCCTTCACGGCGGGAGGCCCCTACACCCTCACTGTCAACGGCCCGGAGAAGACGAAAGTGGAGGATGTGCTGGTGGGCGACGTCTGGATCTGCTCCGGTCAGTCGAACATGGAGATGGGCATCGCCAACGTCTACAATGCGGCGGATGAGATCGCGAAAGCCAATAATCCCAACATCCGCCTCTTCACCGTGCCGAAGAAGATCGCGGGCGAGCCGCAGGAGACCGTCGCCAGCCACTGGGACAACTGCACGCCGCAGACCGTGGCGGCAGGAGGCTGGGGCGGCTTCAGCGCCGTCGGCTACTTCTTCGGGCGGCATCTTCAGGAGACGCAGCACATCCCTATCGGGCTGATCCACACCTCCTGGGGCGGCACCATCGCGGAAGCCTGGGCCAGCGCCTCCGCGCTGCGCGCCATGCCCGACTTCGTTCCGCAGGTCGATGCCGTCGAGAAGAGCTATGCGGAGATGAAAAAAGGCGGGGGCAACCAGGCAAAAATGCTCGCCGACTGGTACGGTAAGAACGATCCTGGCACGGCGCAGAACTGGGGCGCGGCCGACTTCGACGCGACACCGTGGAAGACCATGAAGCTTCCCACCGCCTGGGAGCTCGCCGGACTGCCGGACTACGACGGGGTCGTCTGGTTCCGTAAGGAGTTCGAACTGCCCGCCGACTATGCCGCCAAAGGGCTGACCCTGCACCTCGGCCCCATCGACGATGACGACACCACCTTCGTCAACGGCGTCCAGGTCGGCGCGACGCGGGGCTACAATATCGACCGGGTCTACAAAGTCCCGGCCTCCCTGCTGAAAGCCGGACGCAACGTCGTCGCCGTGCGGGTTCTCGATACGGGCGGGGCGGGCGGCCTCAACGGCACGCCGGATCAGATGTATATCGCGACCGCCGGGGGCGCGACCGGACAGGCGCTTTCGCTGGCAGGCGACTGGAAGTACCAGGACAGCGCGCCTCTGGCGAAGACCACGCCGGTCCCGATGCAGACCGCCGACAATCCCAACGTCACCACCGTGCTCTACAACGGTATGATCGCCCCGCTGATACCCTACGGCATCAAAGGCGCGATCTGGTATCAGGGCGAATCGAACGCGGGCCGCGGCATGCAGTACCGCACCCTGCTCCCCACCATGATCAAAGACTGGCGGTCCCGCTTCGGCGTGGGCGAGTTCCCCTTCTTCATCGTGCAGTTGGCGAACTTCACGCCCGTCGTCGACCAGCCGATTCAGGAGGGCTGGGCCGATCTGCGGGAGGCGCAACTGCTGACCGCCGAGACCCTGCCCAAAACCGGTATCGCCGTCGCCCTCGATATCGGGGACGCTGGAGACATCCATCCGAAAAACAAACAGGAGGTCGGACGCCGCCTCGGACTCTCGGCGGACGCCATCGCCTACGGCGACAAGGTCGAATACTCCGGCCCGCTCTACCGCTCCATGAAGGTCGAGGGGGACAAGATCCGCCTCACCTTCGATCATCTCGGCGGAGGTCTGGTCGCGAAGGGCGACGGACTGCTGAAAGGCTTCGCCATCGCCGGGACGGACGGCCACTTCGAGTTCGCAGACGCCAAAATCGACGGCGACACCATCCTGGTCTCGTCTCCGAAAGTCCCGAACCCGACCGCCGCTCGCTACGCCTGGGCCAACAACCCCATCGCCAACCTCACCAATAAGGCCGGACTCCCCGCCTCCTCGTTCCGCACCGACATGGCGCTGAAATAGCCTGATCGCGGCGCCGAAACAAGAGCCTTCCCGTCGCCAAATGGGAAGGCGCTTGTTTACCTCGCAAGGCGTGTCCAAAAAATGACACTCTCATTTCTGATCTTCCTGGTACTTCTCGGGATAGGCCTCCTTATCGGGTGCTTTGCTCTGTTGTGGTTATGGATGGAATGGGACAATTATTTTAGAAAACGGCCTCTGGAAGAAGCGGTCGAAAAGGAGTTTCCTATTGGCGAGGAGGCGATCTTTAAAGGCTGCTACGTCTCGCACTGGGAAATCCCGGCCTTTACCTGGGACAAAGACGGTGATATCTGGAATAGAGATAATTTGCAGTGCCAACTTATCATCTCGTATGAGGGCGGGTGGGACTGGCTGGTCGACACGTTTGATCGGGATACCTTTCGCGGTGGCTTCGAGACGTTCGAGATCGAATTTCGAGGCAAGATAATCGAAAAAGGCCGTTTCGGGCATATGGGACTATGCCGCTATAGGGTCGAAGTTCTGGAAATGCTTTCAGCCCGTCATCGCTCCAAGGACAGAGCGTCCCTTCTCCGCGGAAGTGATGCACCGGAGCCTCCTCCAGAAGAACTCCTTCGCCCTGCAAAAGGAGTTCTCCAACCGACCCTGAAACCCTGCTTCGCCCCAGCGAAGACGAGGACTACTGAGATAGACGGAACGTCCTGACGGCCTATTACTGCTTGTTGATGGTACGCTCGATCTCCTTCAACGTGCGATCAGCCACCTTTTCAGCACGCGCGTTCTGTCGAAGTGGATGTGTACGCTCCTGATGTTTCCGAATCCAGTAGCGAACGAGGGCGATGACACAACCCAGAATGACCGCCGCAATTGCGATATGGATGAGAAATCCGACGGTCACGGAGAGCAGGGAGGCAATCACTATAAGGGCCGCAACCATCAGTAGTATGTAGAGTAGGTTCTTCACAAATTTCGTCCTCACACCCAGGCGGCAAGGTCCCAGGTGTAATGCAACCTTGCCTTTTAATTATTGCTCGTTTTTCATATGAAGGAGCCACGCTTCAAGGCTCCTGCCGGGTCATGCCATACGGATTCGAGAAAATTCTCTATCTCCTGCACAAAGCGATAGACGATTTCGCCGTCAATGGGAAAATCCTTATGCTGTTTTTCTACTTCAGCGAGAATGCTCCGTTTGTCGCTGGGAAGACGCTTCGCGTGGCGAGGCAGGAATACGTTGTCGATGTCCGTGAGGCGACTGTCTTCTGCTTCCATGTCCAGAAATTCCACCAGAACAAAATACTTGGCGGAAGGGCAACCCTGTTTCAAACGCGACGCTGTGCCGCAACACTCCTGAAACATGGTCTTGTCGTAGTTGACTTTAACTTCTGCCGATAGGACGGATAGAAACAACTCACCCTCTGCTGTCTCAGCTCTGGGAAATTTGTCATCAGGAGACATTCTATTACCTGAAAAGGGATCGGCAATGATAGCGTTGGGGGTAGCATAACAGTCGAGGAGATGTTCGATCAATTCGGGTGTGAACTGTCCGCGCCAGTTGAACAGGTTCGCCCTTGTCTTGCGGCTCACATCAAGTTTCGCCTGTTCCAATCGTTGCGTCGTCACGTTCCGCTATCTCCTTGTTGCGATCTCCGCGTTTTGTGCTGATTGTACCTGAGTTAAGAGAAAACGATCAACGCCAGCAATCCTCGGTTCAGCGAGCGAAGTCAGTCTCGGATTTTGCTTGATACCTTCTGTGTCTCCCCTTATTGCGCCGGATGGGGGGTGCCTCGGAGATAGACGCGGCTGTAGTTCCACTCATAGAATTTCCCGGTGAAGGCGGAGGCGGGCAGAGGCTTGTTGACGCTGCCTATCTGCGTGTGGCCCCAGCCGCCGTCAAAGAGGAAGACCATGTCGATGGGCATGTCGGTCGCCTTGCTGCCATAGGTCCAGTGATAGTCCGTACCGCTCTGAACAAGCACCCCGTCCACATACATGGCATAGCTGTTGTCCTTCTTGTATACCCATGTCCAGACGTGGTATTTGGTGGCATCATACGCCTTGATTCCGTGAGATTCCATGGCCTTGCCCCAGTTGCCGTAGTCGGTGGTATCCTGGCCGGCCACCGAGTTGACGTGCCAGAAGCGCCCATCATAGTTCGTGTTCTCACCGCCGTTATCGTATCCGAAGCTTTCGACCACGTCCTGCTCGGCTCCGTTGTTCCACTTGTTGCCCGCCGCCCAGATCGCAAACCAGAAATAGGGAGGCGTCACATAGCGGACCCGAGTCTCCCACACAATATCCTGCCCGAGCAGAGAACCGCCGTTCGGAAGCTTCCATTTCGCCATGAACGAGCCGCAGCCGGCGTTGTGCAGCGTGGGGAGGACTTTGGTCGCGCCGTAGAGGGGCATCAGCAGCGTCCGCAGAGAGTCCTCCGTGAACTGGCGCACCGGAGGGCAGGCGTCTCCTTCGAGAGGCTGGTTGGAAAGCGCGTTCGCGGCATCGGGCGCAACAATGATCGCTCCGTAGTTGGTTCCGTTGCCTATCGTGCCGAACTGGTCATGGTAGAAGAAATTGGCGTTCATATCGGCATAGTTTTTGATGGTGCCCTTCTTGCCGAAGTGCCAGTTCTTCACCAGCACCATGCCTGGCCCGCCGATGCCGAACGCAGGCTTTGGCCCGACCGCCGGGCTCGCAATAGTGCCGCCCCCGATGGTTTCCTGCGCTCCGACCTGCGGGGAGAAACTCAGCAGCAGTGCGGTTGCGCCGAAGAGGACGAAGGCGGCGCGGCGACGGACCGCAGCCTTTCTGTGAGGAAGGGCCGCGTACGCCCTGGAACGGCTGACCGGAAGCGGAGAGGAGGGAGGTGCCATTGTCATGAGTCTTGTTGATCCTTTGTGTCGCAAGTTGAGAAGCCAGGTTTCCAGTACTGTATCAGCGCAAGGACTCCTTGATCGAAGAGAGGGCGTCAGTCGGGCAGGAAGACGCCGAGGGCATCGTTGGCGAAGAGTAGACCGCGATGGGTTAGGCGGAGCGTGTCCGCGTCCAGACGAATCAGTCCGTCCGACTGAAGGCGGGCGATCTGAGCGGCAAAGTGATCCAGGGGTTCAATGCCGAAGCGTTCACGGATGACCCGCAGAGGCAGGCCGTCACGCAGCCGCAGCCCCAGCATCATCGTCTCGCCCAGAGCGCCCGACAGGGCCAGACACTCCGACTCGACCGCCAGATCCGCTCCCGCCTCGACCTTCGCGTTATAGCGTACCGGCAAGCGCTCGCGTTTCCAGCGCCGACCGGCAAGATAGGAGACAGCGCCCGGCCCGATGCCGAGATACTCCTCGTTGCGCCAGTAGACCTGATTGTGCTGCGACCGATAGCCGGGGCGGGCGAAGTTGCTGACCTCGTAGTGTTCCAGACCTGCTGCGGTCAGCCGACCGATGCTGCGCTCATACATGATCAGTTCGACATCCTCGTCGGGCAGATCCAGTTTGCCCCCGGCATCGAGCCGCTCGAAGCGCGTCCCCGGCTCCAGAGTCAGGGCATAGAGCGAGAGGTGCTCCGTCTCGAGCGCGAGCGCACGGTCAAGCGTAGCCTCCCAGAGCGGCAGATTCTGCTTCGGCAGCCCGAACATCAGATCGAGGTTCAGGTTGGTGAAGCCGGCCTCCCTCGCCGCCTGCAGCGCGTTCTCCGCCTCTCCCGCCGTGTGGAAACGGTCCAGGGCGACCAGCAAGCCGTCGTCGAAAGACTGCACCCCGATGCTCAGGCGATTGAACCCCGCCGTGTGCATCGCCGCGAACTTCGTCGCATCCGAGGAGCCGGGATTGGCCTCACTGGAGATCTCTGCGTTCGGATCCACCGCGAAGTTGTCCTGCACGGTTCGCAAGATCGCCGCCAGTTGCTCGCCGTTGAGAAAAGTCGGTGTGCCCCCCCCGAAAAAGATAGTCGGGACGACAATCGCGCCGCCTTCTTCTGCTATTAGCTCCCGCCCCGCCCGCTCGATATCCTTCTGGATCGCCGCGACGGTCGCCTGCACCAGGGTGCTCTGCGCGCGCTCGACAAAGGTATTGAAATCGCAGTACGCGCAGTGCTTCGCACAAAACGGTATATGAATATAGATCGCGACAGGACGCGGAACGGCAGCCATAGGAAACTCCTCCAGCCTATTGTACTCCATTTCAAAACGGAGAGAAGAGGTCAGAACCACTCCACTCTCGGAAAGTAAGACCGCTCTGGGGTTGTCAAGGGGTTATCACCCCTCGCTACGCGGCTACGCCGGATCGTCCTTCGGACGAAGCAACATCAGGACCAGAGTCAAATGGCTTGCAGAAAGCGACGGCTTTGGGGTGCCCGCAGGGCTTCCTATTATGCGGTCACTCAGCCGCAGGCTCTAGCGAAGGAATTCATTCTATCGCTTGCATGGGTGGCGCTTCCGCCTGCTGAAAACATGCTGACACTGCGTTCCTTGTGCTCATTCCGGCGGCAGGAGACGATGAGGCCGGTGGCGAATCCTGAAGCGAGAAGTCCATATCCCCTGCCACCCAAGGAGTAATGCCCATGCCTCTTTTACATCTATGCCGCCCGGAAGAGTGGGGACGCGCGCTTGCTGCCGGAGCCTACCGGGCCGACAGCCTCGATAAGGAAGGTTTTATGCACTGCTCGACCCCAGAACAGATCGTTGCGACCGCGCAACGTCACCGCAAGGGCCAGCAGGGACTGCTGCTCCTGGTGATCGATCCCGACCTTGTCGGCCCGGAGATCAAGTATGAGGAGGCGAAAAACGGCGAAGCCTATCCCCATATATACGGCCCATTGAATATCGATGCCGTCACCGCCGTCCAGCCGTTTCCCCTCCAGCCCGACGGATCGTTCCTCCAACCGGTGCTCTGAGCAGGACGAGATCCAAACGCCTTTTTCCTGCGAAATAGGACTGCGCTCCGCGCTGATCCCAAATCCCCTCACGGGGATTTCCTGTCCGATTCCCTCTCTCCTGCTCTATTTGCCGGGCATGACGTTGTAGACGAAGAGAATCACGGAGAGCGTGATCAGAACGACCGTCGTGGTCCAGGCGATGACGTTGAAGATACGGCTATTCGTATATTTGCCCATGACACGCGGGTTGTTGATCAGGCGCAGACTGAGGATCAGGATGACAGGGAGCAGCGCCGCTCCGACGACATTGGGCAGGGTGATGAGAAACGATAGGTACTTGTCGCCGACCAGCAGCACGGCAAAGGCCGAGGTGAAGATGAGCAGCGTGAAGACTCCGACGAACATCGGCGCCTCCCGCGCGCGCAGGCCGACGCCCGACTCCGAGCCCAGCGATTCCGAGACGGCATAGGCCGTTGAGAGTGGAACCGTGATCGCTCCGAAGCAAGAGGCGTTGAACAGCCCTATCGCGAACAGCACGACGGCCAGGCTGCCGGCCACCGGCTGCAGGGCGACCGCGATCTGCCCGGCATCGCCGAACCGATCCGCCATCGCCTTAATGTCCTGCGAATGCATTCCGACCCGGAAAAGCGTGGCCCCGCAGCAGACGATGATGAAAAAAGCGATCAGGTTCGTGAAGAAGGCCCCAAACAGCACGTCGGCGCGGCGGTGGACATAGTCCTCCACGCGGTCGCCTTTGTCGCGTACGGAAGACTGGATGTAGAACTGACCCCAGGGCGTGATCGTCGTCCCAATGACGTTGATGACCGCCAAAATATAGAGGCGATCAATCACCACGCCTTTGGTATTGGGCAGAAGAGTCTGGCGCAGCACGTCGCCCCAGTGCGGATGCGCCTTGAAAGCGGAGACGATGTAGGCGAGGTAGATCAGGGAGGCGTAGAGCAGGAACTTCTCGACACGCTTGTAGTTGCTGCGCGTGACCAGCATCCAGATGCCGCCTGCCGTGAGCGGCACGACGATCCAGCGCGCGACCGTCTGCGCCCACTCCGCCGAAAGCATGATCTCCGGAGGATGACCGACCAGGTGCGCGAACAGGTGCACGGCCAGATAGCGCGATACCGTCGGCGCGAAGATCTGCACAGCGGCGGTGATCCCGGCGAACTCGGAAACGGTGGTGGCGAAGTTGGCGATCAGCAGAACGCCCATCGCGAAGAAGGTCACCTTGACGCCGTACTCTTCCCGGATAAGATCGGCCAGTCCCTTGCCGGTGACCACCCCCATCCGCGCGCCCATCTCCTGGCAGACGCCCAGACTGATCGTCACCAGCACCAGCACCCAGAGCATGGCCGAGCCGTACTGCGCACCTGCCAGGGAGTAGCCATAGATGCCGCTAGCGTCGTTGTCCGCATTGGCGGCGATGATGCCGGGGCCGAGTATGGCAAAAAGCATGAGGAGGCGCGAACGGAGCAGGCGCGTACGCAGGCGAGGCGGTGCGGAACTCGGCATCGTCGGGGCCTCCTTTCATTGAGGTTTTGGCCCCGGAGACAGGGCCATTCAGGGCTTATGACTGACGGGCGACCAGACGCCATCGGTATTGTCGCCCTGTCCCTTGGTGAGATTGATCTTGTTCGTGCCATCGGAGTTGATGACCCAGAGATCGTGCTTGCCGTCGGGACGCTGCAACTCATAGAGCAGACGCCCGCCGTCCGGCGCCCAACGGGGGTTCTGAGGCAAGCCTTCCGGCCCAGCTGGCACCATGTAACGCATCGAATCGACGACCGCAGGCGTGACGACGATACCCTGCGGACGAGAGCTGTCCAGGGTCGTATCCATGACCACGATACCCCGCATCTCTCGAACGCCCTCGGCCTTCAACCGCCAGGTTTCGAACGCCATTTTGCTGCCGTCCGGCGACCATGCGATATGCCTGGGCTCCACGCTAAAACCGAGGCCCGCGAACAGATTGACCGGCTCCGGCTTGTTCGGATTTTTAAAACTCCACAGACGAATGCCGCTGATGACCTGCGTCTTGCCCTTCGCGTCCGTGGCTTCCAGTTCGGTATAGGAGCACGCAAGACGGCTGCCATTGGGCTCCCAGGAGAAACTGGTTTCGTGACCTTTGTCGAGGGCAACCATTTTGCTGCTGCCGGGCGGAACCGCCATCACCATCTCGTCGATCGACGGTACGCCCGGAAGCGTGGCATGCAACTGCCCACTCACATTCTGGGTTCCGCAGATACCGATGCCATCTGGGGAAAATTCCGCGCTTAAAAAGGGACCTTCCGGGTCCATCGACGTCGGGCCCGTCTCCTCTCCGCCGGATTTGGAACCGGAGGGGAGCGGCATAAGCTGCGACACCTCTGTCCCGTTCAGGTTGACGATCTTGACCGCTCCCTGTACGATAAACGCTGCGGTCTTGCCGTCATTGCTGACAGCGGGAGCAGACTTGTTGCCCGTGCCGTAGGTAAGTTGTTTCGGGGTGTCGGAGCCGAGAATGTAGATCTGCGTGATCTTGTTGTCCCGCAGATTGGAGGCATAGAGCAGGCTCTTGCCATCGCGCGTCCAGACGGGGTGCTCCTTTTTGGAGACATCCTCGGCCGGAGTCAACGGCCGCAGGTCGGTTCCGTCGGTGCGCACGGCATAGAGCGTTGTATTACCCTTGTCGTCCGTACGAACAAAAGCGATATGGTCCGCCGTATCGAAGGTGAGGCCGCCGACCTGCCCGACGTTGCCCAGGGAGGACATGCGGTAGTACAGGGCGATGAGCGCTATCAGCAGAATCAGGAAGATCAGAACCCGGTTCATGCGTCGCTGTTTTTCCCGCTGCCACCAGTCGGGCGGTGCGGCGGAGGGCGTCGTATTTGTGTTTGCCATCGTGATTTTATGCCGTGAAAGTAGAGCCAGGCACGTAACTTCGCTTCGTCTCAGGAATGCGCCCTCTCTCCGGATCGGCGAGAGGGCTTCAGGTTTGTGTGCAGCCAGTCCTCTCTATCCCACAGGGAAAGAGAGGACTCCGTTAAGGGAACAGGGGGCTCAGGCCCGGGAGGGCTGGATCTGTTTCTCGACTTTGCGGCGCTGCGAGGTGTCCAGGATTTTCTTACGCATCCGGATGTTCTTCGGTGTCACTTCCACAAACTCGTCCGGGCCGATGTACTCGATGGCGCGGTCGAGGCTCATCTCCGTGGCGGGCGTGAGGCGCACACCGATGTCGCTGTTGGAGGAGCGCATATTCGAGAGCTGCTTCACCTTGCAGACATTGACTTCCAGATCGCTGTCGCGAATATGCTTGCCGACGATCATGCCCTCATAGACCTCGATGCCGGGGCCGAAGAAGAGCGTACCGCGCTCCTCTGCATTGGCGAGGCCAAACGGGTTGGTGGTTCCAGCCTCGGTCGCGAGCAGGGAGCCGCTGCTGCCGCGTCCCATATCCCCCGCAAAAGGCTTGTAGTCCTCGAACAGAGTGTTGATGACGCCGGTTCCACGGGTGGCTGTGAGGAAGTCGTTCCGGAAACCGAGCAGACCGCGTGTCGGGATCAGATAGGTGAAGTGGATCGCGCCGCTGCCGAGGCGCATATCCAGCATCTCGCCTTTACGGCGGCCCATCTGCTCGACGACCACGCCCTGATACTCTTCCGCGACTTCGATATGCACCCGCTCGTACGGTTCGAGGCGCTTGCCGTCCTCATCTTGTCGGTAGATGACCTCCGGCTGCGCCACCTGAAGCTCGTAGCCTTCGCGGCGCATGGTCTCGATCAGAATGGCGAGATGCAGTTCGCCGCGACCGCTGACCAGATAGGTATCGGCGCTTTCGCTGGGCTGTACGCGCAGGCTGACGTTGGTCTCCAGTTCCTTGTAGAGCCGTTCGCGCAGCTTACGGCTGGTGCTGTGCGGGCCTTCGCGCCCGGCGATGGGGCTGGTATTGACACCGAACGCCATCTGCAGGGTCGGCTCGTCCACCGGAATACTGCTGACCGCCTTCGGCATGTCTCGGCTGGCGATCGTCTCGCTGATGCCGATGTCGGGCAGGCCGCTGACGATGCAGATCTCGCCTGCCGAAACCTCTTCCTGCTCGGCCTTCTTCAACCCCTCGAACACGAAGGTACTGACGACCTTACCGGTACGAATGTCGCCTTCGCGGTTGACGATGGCGACATTGTCTCCGGGATGGATACGTCCGGCATGAATTCTGCCGATGGCGAAGCGGCCCCGGTACTCATCGAAATCGATGTTGGAGATAAGCATCTGCAACGGCGCGTTGGGATCACCGACCGGGCCGGGCAGGTGCGAAAGGATGGTGTCGAACAGCGGATCCAGGTTGACACCGGGCGTGGCGAGGTCGAGCGTGGCCGTTCCCTGGCGTGCGCAGGTATAGATGATCGGGAAGTCCAACTGCTCTTCATTCGCACCAAGCTCGGCGAAGAGGTCGAATGTCTGATCCACGACCCAGTCGGGGCGCGCATCGGTGCGGTCGATCTTATTGACGACCACGATGGCTTTGTGCCCCAGGGCCAGCGCCTTCGAGGTGACGAAGCGGGTCTGCGGCATGGGGCCGTCCACGGCGTCTACGAGGAGCAGGACGCCCTCGACCATACCGAGCACGCGCTCCACCTCGCCGCCGAAGTCGGCATGGCCGGGGGTATCGACGATATTGATCTTGATGCCGTTGTGGGAAACGGCGGTATTCTTGCTGACGATAGTGATGCCACGCTCACGCTCCAGGGCATTGCTGTCCATGACACGCTCGGCGAAATCCTGATTGGCTCGGAAGACGTTCCCCTGACGCAACAGCGCATCCACGAGGGTGGTTTTGCCGTGGTCAACGTGCGCGATAATCGCGATATTCCGAATCTGCTCCTGGCTGTAGATACTCATAAGTTCCTTGATTTCTCTCGTTCCCGGCCCCGCGTCGCAGGAGGCGCAGTGGGAACGCAAACACAAAAAAGGCGCGGCAACCGCTCGCCGCGTCGCATGGATTGCGATTACTCCTGCGAAAACCAGTTTCATTATACCACAAAGCGCAGCCGTCGCCATTCGAGAGGAGAGAAAAAAGGCGGGCGGGAAACCTGCCGCCCCCATAATAAGGAAGGCGGGAGCAGCAGCGCTGCCCCCGCCTCCCCTGGTGGGGTCGTAAGAGGAACGAGATCGGCTTAGAGCGCGGTGCCGTTCGCGGAGGGACCGGTCTGGCCATCGCCCATGTAGTTCAGGCCGGCCAGCGCGGGGTTATTCGGCAGGGTCGCGTCGGGGGCCCACATGAACTTCGCATGCCCATCGGCAAAGGAGTAGTTCGCACCGCTGGAGTGCCGGGTAGCGGCGGTGGAGCCGGGGTTGGTCACGCCGGTTCCCTGTGCGGTCGTAGGAGCGGCAGCGGTGCTCCAACCCTTGGTGAAGTCGTTCACATTACTGACGAAGCGGCTTCCTGCGGTCTTGGAATTGGTGATGAAGAACGCCGCCGCCTGGTTATACGGATAGGGCCAGTCCAAACCCTGGGGATTGTTGGAGGCAGGATCGGCAGGACCGGAAAGACCGTTGCCATCGATGAAGATAGGAGAAACGGCAGGGAGCGAAATACCGGCCAGTGTGCGAGGGCCGGAGCCGTTATAGCCATCCGAACGAGCCATATTGGCGTTGTAGGTATAGCCTATGGCGTAGGTGCTGTCGGGGCACTTGTACACCTGGAAATTCTTGATGTAAGGCTGAAGAATGACAGGCCACGGGAAAACGATTCCCCCCGAGTTACCGGTGGAAGAGTAGGGAATCACGGTTTCGTCGTAGTCCTGGGTATACATCGTCCAGGAGAGTGAGATCTGCTTCTCATTGGAGATACAGGAGATCGCGCGTGCTTTTTCGCGGGCCTGGGCGAAGACGGGGAAGAGAATAGCAGCGAGGATCGCGATAATCGCGATGACGACGAGCAGCTCGATGAGGGTGAAACCTGTGCGCACCGACTTGGAATTCAAGATCTTTCTCCTTGGCGGCCTGTATAGAGCAGAGAGAAGCTCTCAGAGGCGACCATACTCTTTAACCAGCAGATTGGAACGAAAATGCAGGAGGAGCGACGATAGTTTGGAAGTACTCCGGACGGTCTCATGTACCGCCAGCGGTCGTTTCCACAGAAGTCAGGGTAGGGTAGAAATGAGGATGACCGTGGCCTAGCAGCGTCCTCCGTGATGCCACGGGATGAAAGTCTTGCGTGGGGGAGGCCCCCACGTCGGATTGGGGTTCCGACGTTCTTCCGATCCATACATAGCAACCGTTATTTCCAGAGCACCGATGCTCACATTTCGAGAGACGAAAGCCTGCTGTACCTATCGCGCTCCTGCATAGCGACAGGACAAGCACATTTTCTGCCTCTCATTAACACATCGTGTAGCGTACTATATCACAAGTACATCGTTATGTCAATGTCACGTTAGCCTGACTACCGGCGTGTATAGCCTTATGTCGGAAACACTTCAAGCGATAGACGACGCTATAAACAAAACGTTACGGGCACTATTTTGGTGACCGGGCCTCGGGAAGCCCGGTCCTTTTGCCCTGGCAGAGCGAGGATCAGCAGGGGAGCTTCCAGGGAGCGCGGTACTGCGGCGTAAGACGCTCGGTCGCCTCGAGGTCTCCGGTAACCTCCCATTTTTCGGGGTTCCAGTGGAGTTTGCGGCCCAGATCCAGTGACAGGTGAGCGAGATTGAGGGCGGTGTGCATGGGCAGATGCCGGGCGAAACTGCACGAGCACTCCTCACGAGACTTAATGCTGTCGATGAACTCGCGCTCATGGCCGGGCGAAGGCGGGGCCGCGACAGGATACTCTTTACCGACCACCTCTTTGCCCGAAGCATCGAATACCTGGCACAGGCCGTAGTTGGCGAGAAGTGTGCCCTGCTTGCCCTGAAACACGATGCCGAGCCGTCGTCCGGGGCCGGGATTGCCGACACCAAAATGGAACGCGTTCGCCTGCTCCATGCTCCAGGTCATCACCATCTCCGGAAACTCCCAGACCACTTCCAGAGTATCGGGCACGTCCGCCATGCTCTCGGTGGCGAAGCGCCCACCGGAAGCGGAGATCGCCGTCGGATGCCCCAGATCGAGCGCCCAGAACGGCAGATCGACGATATGCGGACCCAGTTCGTGCAGCCAGCTATCCACATAGTCTTTGAAGTAACGGTGCATGCCGTCGCGGAAGCGCCCGAGGTTGTAAGGCACTTTGGGCGCGGGGCCGAGCCACATGTCCCAGTCCAGTCCGGCTGGCGGCTCGCTATCGGGGGGATTGCCGAGACCTTCCGAATTGTCGTTCATCGTGCAGAAGTTGCGAACCGCCGTGATCCTGCCGAGTTCCCCGGAGCGCACCACGTCTACACACTTATGATAGTTGGCAGTGGCGTGAATCTGCGTGCCGACCTGGGTGATCCGTCCATACTTCCGCGCGTAGTCCGTCATGAGTTTGCCCTCGGTCGGGAAACGACACATCGGCTTCTCACACAGGACGTCTTTGCCCGCTTCCAGGGCGGCCAGCGTGACGAGCGGATGCCAGTGCGGGGGCGGCGAGACGATGATGGCGTCGAGATCTTTCTGCTCCATCATCTTGCGGAAGTCGTGATAGGGTTTCGCTCTGCCGTCCGTGAAGGCGACAGCCCGGTCGAGGTGACCCTGATCGACATCGCACACCGCGCCGATCTCCACATCGGGGAACGCCCCGAAGGTGTGCATATGCGCCCCATAACCGCGTCCGGCGACACCGACGACGCCGATCACGACCTTTTCACTGGCAGAGGTAGCCATAGTCCGTTTCTTCTCCCTTTTCCGCCCCGGCGGCTCCGGCCAAGGTTTCTGAATTCTGCGTACTGCGAGGAACTGGGAGCGTGGCGGCAAGTAGTCGTTCGCCCGAGGTTTGATCGCTCCATTCCTCTGTTCGTGCCCCAGACCGATTCTCCCTCCTGTTCTTTACACTACAATGGGAAATATGGCATTATTGTAGGTTATACAAGCAGTTCACAAGCGCTATGTGAACCCGTTATGGACAGAATCCCACGACGAATGCACTGGAAAAGGAGTACAACGACATGCAAGCAAAAATGAGTAGGCGAGAGTGTCTGGCAGGGAGCGGGGCGGCGCTGCTGAGTCTGCCGTGGCTGAACGGCTGCGGCGGCGGAAGCGGTGCGTCCACCATGGGGGTTGCCACACGCAACGCGGTTTTTCAATGGAACAGCACGATGCTTCAGGCCATCACCATCGCCAAGCCTGGTCCTCCTATCGTTGCGCGCATGCTGGCCATCGTACACTGCTGTATCTATGATGCCTGGGCTTCGTATCATCCTACGGCGCTGGGCACTCAGAGTGGCAGTTCGCTGCGCCGTCCACGGCAAGAACATACCGTCTCTAACAAGCAAGAGACGATCAGTTATGCCGCCCACCGTGCTTTAACAGCGCTTTTTCCGACACAATCGGCACTGTTCGATAGCCAGATGATGGCTCTGGGCTACGATCCTACGAATACGGCTCTTGATACTCTGACGCCGGGAGGGATAGGAAAAACTTGCGCGGCGGCCATCGTCGCCTTTCGAAATGCGGATGGTGCCAATCAACTGGGCGACCTCCACGCCGGAGCCTATTCCGACTATACCGGTTATGTTCCGATCAACACCCCCGATAACGTCGTCGATCCGAGCCAGTGGCAGCAACTGCGATACTCCAATGGCGCCTCTCCCTCCTATATCGGAGCGCAGTGGGGACGCGTGACGCCGTTTGCGCTGACATCGGGCTCTCAGTTGCGCCCCGGACCGCCGCTGGCCTTCGGTTCCCCTGCCTACCGCGCCGAAGTCCAGGAGGTCGTGGATCTCACCGCCAATCTGACCGACGGGCAGAAAGTCATCGCAGAGTACTGGGCGGATGGACCCAGAACCGTGCTGCCGCCGGGACACTGGTGCCTCTTCGCTCAATATATTTCGCAACGCGATAACCATGATCTCGATACCGATGTGAAGTTGTTCTTTATGGTGGCGAATGCGGTCTTCGATGCGGGGATCGCCTGCTGGGATACCAAGCGGGCCTACAACACCGCGCGCCCTATCACCGCCATTCGCTCTCTCTACGCGGGCCAGCAGATCCCCAGTTTCGCCGGACCGGGTCGGGGAGTTCAGGTCATAGACGGCAAAGGTTGGTCGCCCTATCAGGCGACGACCTTTATTACCCCACCGTTCCCCGAATACGTGTCCGGCCATAGTACCTTCAGCGCCGCCGCTGCGGAAGTTCTCCGGCGATTTACAGGCAGCGACGCCTTCGGGAACTCGGTAACCATTGCGGCGGGATCGTCCAACTTCGAATCCGGTGTGCCGGCCCGACCGGTCACGCTTGCCTGGCCCACTTTCACGGACGCCGTGAATCAAGCGGGCATGTCCCGCAGGTACGGCGGCATTCACTTCCAGACGGGCGACCTGACCGGCCGTGCTCTGGGCCGACAGGTCGGCGAACTCGTCTTCCAGAAAGCTCTGCGGTACTTCAACGAAACATCGCTGAGGTTTTGATCTCTAAAATTCTCCGTTCGCTTGCTCTAGTTGTCGCTTGAGCAAGCGGACGAGAATGAAGAGATACGGAATATTTCCCATGTCTGAACCACGATTTCCACGATGAGACGATTGACACGATTATGGTCGTCCAGGCATCCCCCTCGTCTGTTCATCGCCGTTCCGCAGGAATTCGAGGATAGGTTTCGTCTAGTCAAATGACTGAGGCATCACGCAAGAATTATCGCTTCACCCATGCACACCGGTTCCGACCTCGGATGAAGGGTGTAATTCCACTCAGGATGGAAGGCGTCTCATTGGATGTTGATGCGATCAAATTCTTCCTCGCTCACTTTGATCGCCTTTGCGTACAGCCGGGTATCGAGTTCGCAACGGACTGTCAGCCCCGTCGTAGTCGTGGTCTTAGCGATCAGTTCAATGATAGCCAGACGACTGCTCAACGGTTGACCACGCCAGTTCTGACTGATGTGGCAAAACATCCGGTGCTCAATTTTGTTCCACTTGGAAGTGCCAGGCGGGTAATGGCAAACGCTCACCGAGAGCCCC
>JBBQPO010000028.1:0-32658 GCA_038217285.1 Chthonomonadales bacterium | reverse complement strand
AGGACGTCTTCGTCGAAACGGTACGCCGTGAAGAGGCTTCCATTTCGGCTTAGCCGCTTTTCGAAATTTTCGGTCGCACACATAAGGAGCCCTTTTCATCATGGTCGCAATAGCGATTGCCCGCCAGACGGTACGCGAAGCCCTGCGGCGGCGCGTTTTCTGGATCTTTCTGATCGTTGCCGTTTTCCTCATCGGTCTTGGCCCCGTCCTCGGCTTCCTGACGCCCAAGGAGAGCCAGACCATCATGCGGAGCCTGGGTCTCGCCGTCATTCTGCTGGCGGGTCTGTTCATCACCATCGTCACCTGCATCTATCTGATTCCGGTCGAGATCGAGCGGCGTACCATCTATACGGTGCTGTCCAAGCCCGTCCAGCGGTACGAGTTCGTCCTGGGCAAGTTCCTGGGCGGCTTCGCCATCGTCTTCCTCAGTGTGGCTGCGATGGGCGCCGTTTTCCTGGCGCTGATCTACTTCCAGACCACCACGGTCGGGCCGGATCAGGGCCTCCTGCGCTGGATTGTCTCCGGAAAAGTGCCCATGGAGATGGTCAAGGGCGTCGTTCTGACCTTCTTCCAGATGATGCTGCTGGCCGCGCTGACGATCTTTTTCTCGACCTTCGCTACGCCCGTGCTGAACTTCTTCATGTCGTTCGGTATCTTCATGGTGGGGAACCTGAGCAGCGTGACCGAATCGTTGACCACCAGCCGGAACGGCCTCACCCGTACCGTCGGCACCATCATTCACTATATGCTGCCCAACTTCGGTAACTTCAACATTCAAAACGCCATCATTCGCCCGACGACCGAGATCACCAATGAGCGCGTTTTCATCTTCAACAACATCGTCTACGCCATCGTCTACTCGGCGGTTCTGTTGATTCTTGCGGTCATCATCTTCGACCGCCGCGAAGTCTGACCGCCCAGGATGAGGAAAGTCTGAAACCAATCATGGCTAACGTAACGAAAAAATATCCTGCCAATACCCAGCGGCGGCGCATGACGATGCTGCCCATCGCTCTGGTCGGACTGGTGCTGGCAGCCTTTATGCAGGGCCGGATCGATCCCGACGCAAAACAGTTCCACGAGGGGGAGATAGGCATTAGCGGTGCCGCCGGCGGCCTGAACAACGAGTTCCTGCTGCTGCCTCTGCTGGGCTTCCGGCAGGCGGCGGCGGGCCTGCTCTGGGTGCGCTGCGACGAGTTCTTCCACAGCGGCGACTACGACGCAATCCTGCCGCTGGTGCGTCTGATCACCTGGCTCGATCCCCACGCCGACAACGTCTATATCACCGGCGCGTGGCACCTGGCCTACAACTTCACCGATGCAAGTGAGCGCTCCGACCGCCGCTATGTCGCGCCGTCGCAGAGTCTGCTGGAAGAAGGCGTCGCGAATAACATGGATATTCCCGATATCAAGTTCGAGCTGGGCTGGCAGCGGTACGACAAGATCAAGGACTTCATCGGGGCAGAGGAGGCTTTCAAAAAGACGGTGGAGACGAAGCCCAACAGCAAGGGCGACGACTTCCCCTACGGAGCCCCGCTGAAGACGCTGCATATTCTGGCGCACACCTACGAAAAACAGGGCCGCATTCCCGAAGCCCTGATCGAATGGCAGAAGGCGCTGGATCGCAGCGCAGAGATGCTCAAGCGCAAACCGGACGACTACTCCACCAAGTCGCTGCACGAGGCAGAGCGTCGAAACTACGCCGAGAACCTGCAGCGCGTTCGCAACCGCTATAGTGCCACAGGGCACGATTCGGTCAATCCGTCGCCCTATCCCGAAGTGCTGGAGCCGCCGCCCGGCAGCGCCGACAAGACGCCTCGTCCGTGGGATGTCGCCTTTGTGCCGGAGGTGCAGATCGTTCGCCCCAGGGTGTTCAAGATCGGCGGGCAGTTCAACTCCCAGGACGGCGCCCGTATCGATGTGCGCATTACGGACTGGGATTATCAGGATCACAAGATCACTCGCACGCTCAACGACTTTTCGGTCGATCCCGCGCAGACGATCCTTATGGACAGCATCTCGGTCCGCAAAAACCGGTTCGAGCGTGAAATGGACATGAGCAAGGATCCGAAGATGTACAGCTTCAGCCAGCCCACCTATCGGGTCGTGCTCTCCTACAATCCGCGCAACACGGCCCCGCATCTGCTGGACCGTTTCGGCTGGAGCGGGGAGGGATTGACGGACGTCGACAAGTCCCATCTCTATATGAACCCCGATCCCGACCTCGCCGGCACCACCTACATCGAGGGACAGGGCGGCAAACTGCCGGTCTGGGACGGTCAGACTATTCCGTTCCCCAATCACGGTCAACCGCTGCGCATGATCCGCGTCACCTACAAGATCACGCGGGAGCAGGTCCTGAACCAGAAACCCATCACGGAGAAGGATATCGTCAGCGTCCAGTAGGAGCGAACACTCCGATTCTCTCTGTCTTCCCCGCCGGCAATAGCCCGGTGGGGAATTTTTTGACCCCAGAACAGCGCTGATATTGCAGTTTGGAACGGTTTTCGCGAGTTTTGGGGTATCATAAGCGCATTGCTAACCGAAGAACGGCAGAGAATCGCCTTTGGGAGTTCCCGATGTCGGGAAGTCGCAGAGGCTTTGTTGTTCGCACCTCGGTGCGGACACAGAGTTTGCCCCGGGAACCAACGCGATGCAAAACTTCAAGCGCTTTCTTCGAGAGGTTCGTGGCTACTGGCGGCTTCTCCTTATAATCGCCCTCCTTACCCTCGTCAACTCGACCTTGAGCTTGCCGCCGCCCCTCATCCTGCGCTACCTCACGGACAATCTTCAGCAGCACAGACACGTCAATCTGCCGGGCGTCTTCCTGCTCATTGTCGGCCTGGCGCTGGGCAGCGCTTTCTTCGGCTACTGGCTCACCTACTCCATCACTCTGCTCGGTCAGAAGTTCAAGTTCGAGATGCGGCGCAGGCTCTACGCCCACATGCAGACGCTCTCGCTCGGCTTCTTCGAGAAGAGTCAGACCGGCAAGCTGATGTCCAACATCACCAACGACGTCGCCTCACTCGACCAACTGATCGGCGGCGGCTTCGTGAACGTGCTGAACGACAGTGTCACGCTGATCGGGGCGATGTGCATCATCTTCTTCATCAACTGGCACCTGGCCCTGGTGGCGCTCATCGTCTATCCGATCTACGTCCTCAACTACCTGACCTTCATCGGGCGCATCAAATTTACCAGTCACGAGGTGCGCGAGCAGCGGGAAGTCATCTATGGCGACCTGCAGGAAAAGCTGGCCGGAGTGCAGATCGTCAAGTCCTACGCGAAAGAGCGGTATGAGGTCCGGCAGTTCGTCGGGGAGACCCGCAACCTGCTCGGCCTGAACGTCCGCATGACAATGCTCAGCACCGGCCTCTGGACCATCGCCGAGTTCATCGGCAGCGGGGTCGGCACGGGCCTGCTGCTCTGGTACGGCGGACGACTCGTCATGCAGGGCCACCTGACGCCGGGCTCCCTCATGGCGTTCTACGGCTTCCTGGGCGGCTATCTCTACGGGCCCACGGTGCGCCTCATCCAGTTGAACGATCAGATCGCCCGAACCAGCACCGCGCTGGGCCGAATCTTTCAAACGCTCGACACCAAGCCCATTGTCAACGACCGTCCCAACGCCCTGGCCCTGCCGATGGTGCAGGGCGCTGTGCGCTACGAGGATGTCTGGTTCGAATACGAGCCGGGACAGCCGGTCATCAAAGGCGTAAACCTCGACGTAAAAGCCGGGCAGATGGTCGCCTTCGTCGGACAGTCCGGCTCAGGCAAGACGACGATGGTCAATCTGCTGCAGCGCCACTACGACGTGACCGGCGGCTGCCTGCGGATCGACGGCCACGACCTGCGCGATGTGCAGTTGAAGAGCGTCCGGCAGCAGGTCGGCGTCGTGATCCAGGAGACGGTGCTGTTCAACGCGACCATTCGCGAGAACATCCGCTACGGCAAACTGAATGCCACCGACGCACAGGTAGAGGAGGCCGCCCGCGCCGCCAATATCGCCCACGTTATCGAAGCGCTGCCGCGCGGCTACGACACACGACTCGGCGAACAGGGCGTCAAGCTCTCCGGCGGGGAGAAACAGCGTCTCGCCATTGCCCGCGCCATTCTCTCCGATCCGCGCATTCTGATCCTGGACGAGGCGACCTCCTCGCTCGACTCCGAGACCGAAAGCCTGATTCAGGAAGCTCTCGACCGCCTGATGATGGGCCGCACCAGTTTCGTGGTCGCACACCGTCTCTCCACCATCGTGAAGGCCGACAAGATCGTGGTCATGAGCAAAGGCATCATTCAGGAGATGGGCAGTCACGAGGAGCTTCTGGCCCAGGACGGCATCTACGCCGGACTCTACAATCAGCAGTTCAAAGTCGCCCTGGAAGGCTACGACGCTCCGCCCCTCGCCATCACGAGCTAGCGACGGCAGGTAAAGGCTAAGGTAAGATGACCGCCATAAATAGAATGTATGTCACCCTTCTGATAGCAAACCTCGCGCTGACATGCGGCACAGCCCGCGCGCAGCAGAGGTTCACGCCGTCTGCCTACCATATCGAAGCGACTCCGGCGCGGCATATTCGGGCAAGCTATACGTTTCAGGTGCACACGCCGAGGTTCACGCCGCAGGAGTGGGTGCTGTTCGCCGCCATGCCGCCGACACTGCCGGGTCAGCAGGACATCCATGTCGTGATGAACCACGAGGGGCATCTGGACACCGAGAAGAGTCCGTTTCGACGCCCGGTCCTGGTGAGTCGGGTGCCGGCGCGCGAGGCCGAGGAGCGGCAGGGTGTCACCGTCGAGGTGACCACCGAAGCGACCCTCTATCGGCGCAAACTGCTGCCGGGCGCGCCTTTGGAAAAAGTCGCTCCGCTCGGCGAGGAGGAGCGTCGCCTAGCGCTCGCCAAAACACCGACGGAAGACTTCACTGACCCCGCGTTTCTCGGCTGGCTCCACCGGAACCGACTGGTGCGCGGCGCGAACGAAACCGATATCGATTTTGCGGAACGCATTTTTCTTGGCATCAAACACATCTCTGCCTATCTCTATACCGGTCCGTTCCAGGTTCGTCAGGCGTCGAAGATCTGCGGCGACCCGAGAACCGACTGCGGAGGCTTTTCCGGCCTGCTTGTCTCGGCGCTGCGGGCCAACCGCATTCCGGCACGGATGCTGTGCGGGCGCTGGGCGAAGTCGGCCGTCGCTGGGGAGCCGATGATGAAGATGCACGTCAAGTCGGAGTTCTGGGCCGAAGGCGTCGGCTGGGTGCCGTGCGACCTGTCGAGTGCGGTGCAGTTCGACCGGAACGGCAACACACTGCGCTTTTTCGGAGACGATCCCGGCGACCTTCTGGTGCAGCATACCGACACCGACCTTCACTTCGATACCGTCTATTTCGGCGAACGGGCGCAGGCCTTCGTACAGCGTGCCGCCTACTGGGTGCACGGGGCCGGAACGCTGGCCGACAGCCAGGAGCGCGAGACATGGCAGGTCGAAGAGCTAGCCCTGCCCGTCGTGCTGCCGCCAAAGGGAGAGTAGACGTTGGGACATTTCAGGAGACTGCTGGGCTATCTGAAACCTTACCGCAAGCGCGTCGCGCTGGCGGTCTTTCTGCTGCTTTTCAACTCCCTGACGCCCATCGCCATGCCCAAAATCGTGCAGTATGTCATCGACGATGTCCTGCCGCATAAAAACTATACCGCCCTGAATCTGGTCTTTGCGGCGATTGTCGGGCTCTATGCGCTCCGCGGAATTCTCTCCTTTACCCTGAACTTCATGATCGGCTGGCTCGGACAGCGCATCGTCTTCGATCTGCGCTTCCAGTCGTACCGCCACCTGAACCGGCTCTCCCTGGCCTACTACGACACCCGGCAGACGGGCAAAATCATGGCGCGTCTGATGGGCGACATCGATTTCATTCAGCAGATGGTTTCCGGTGGCTTCGTCACCTTCCTGGCCGATGTGTTCAGCGTCTTCGCTGTCCTGTTCGTCCTGTTTCGGATGGAGTGGCACCTGGCGCTGCTGACGCTCTGCGTGGTGCCGTTCTACGTCCTGAACTACAAACTGTTCATTCGCCACATCCGCCCGTTGAGCGAGGAACTGCGCGAGAAGTGGGATGCCATGCTCGGCGTCCTCCAGGAGAAGCTGACAGGCATCTCGGTGGTCAAGGCCTTTGTACGCGAGGATTACGAGACGCAACAGTTCCTTAAGACTGTGCAGGACAACTTCGTGATCGGTATGAAGCAGATGAAGCTGAACCGCAAACTGGCCTCGATCGCCGGACTCATCCGCGCCTTCGGCACCGGCATGGTGCTCTGGTACGGGGGCGTCTTGATCCTGCACCGGCACCTGCTGGTCGGGGAACTGCTGGCGTTCAACGGCCTCATTGCTTCTCTCTACGATCCTGCCGTTCGTGTCGTCGATTTTAACGTCACCCTGCAATGGACCGGGTCGGCGATGGAGCGTGTGTTCGAGACTCTGGACACGCGCCCGGAGATCACGGACGCCCCGAACGCCGTCGCCCTGCGCCCGGTGCATGGGGGAGTCGAGCTTCAGAATGTGACGTTCGGCTACGATTCGGACCATCCGGTGCTGCACGACATCTCGCTGCGGGTGGCCCCGGGCGAAGTGATCGCCATTGTCGGGCCGTCCGGCGCGGGCAAGACCACGCTGGTCAACCTGATAGCGCGGTTCTACGATGTGAACGACGGGTGCATTCTGCTGGACGGCGTCGATCTGCGTCAGGTACGGCTCTCGACGCTGCGCGGTTCGCTGGGCTACGTCAGTCAGGAGAGCCTGCTCTTCTCGGTCACGCTGCGCGAAAACATCCGCTATGGCTTCCACGATGCCACCGACCTTCAGATACTGAAAGCGGCGAAATATGCCGACCTGCACGATTTTATCCTGAACCTGCCGCAGGGCTACGATACGAAGATCGGCGAGGACGGGATCAAACTGTCGGTTGGGCAGAAGCAGCGTATGAGCATCGCCCGCGCCGCCCTGACCGACCCTAAAATCCTGATCCTCGACGATGCCACCTCCGCCCTCGACAGCAAGACGGAGGCCAACGTGCAGGCCGCCCTGGAACGACTGATGCGCGGCCGCACCAGTTTCGTCATCGCCCACCGACTTTCCACGATCATGAACGCCGACCGTATCGTCGTGCTGGACGCCGGGCGCATCGTGGATATCGGAACCCACGCGGAGCTCGTGGCCCGCCCCGGCGTCTACCAGAACCTCTACAACGAACAGTACAAATCTGCGCAGACCCACGCTCTCGAAGCCCTCTTCGCCTGAGCGCCCACCGTGCAACGGTCACGACGGTAGCAAATTGGCGTAATCGGAGAGGGAGAGACAGGAAATTCCGTCTCTCTTCTCTAATGTAGAAGCCAGGGAGTAAACGCAGACACAACCTCTCCGTAGAAGAAAGTGTAACGTTCTCACGTTGACTGACTCGAATGGAGGGGCGCGTACCATCTCTCTACGCGCTCTTCATCGACTGGAAAGGAGTTCTCGAGTGACTCAAGTAACGAATAAGGCCGTCGCACTACTCATGATCGGCCTCACATTAGGCGGCCCGCTGACCGTTGCGCTGGCGGGGCAGCACACTAAGCACAAGAAGCCGCCCGTCAAAACGACCAAGGCCACCAAACCCACAGCGGCCATGCTGGCCGCCGGGGCGAAGGTCTACGAGGCGACCGGCTGCGGCGGATGCCACATGATCAATGGCAAGGGTGGGGCCACTGGTCCCGACCTCACCAGCATAGGCGCAGAGGCCAGCCATACAGCCAAATGGATGGAAGTTCAGGTCGTCAACCCGAAGGCCCATAAAGCTGACTCCGCCATGCCCGCCTACGACACGCTCAAAGGCAAGGATCTGAGCAATCTGGTGGCCTATCTCGTCAGCCTGAAGAAGGCTCCTGCAAAGACCGAAAAATAGCCAATCTCTCTGTCAGACGGGTGCGATCTGTATCCGTCTGACAGACCATTCCTTTTACGGTTAGAATCCGGCGAGGTCTTCTGAACATCATGTCTCTCCCCGATGCTGTCAATCTCCGCCTGGATGCGGACGTGCTGACGGACCTGACCGCCGCCTCACGCTGCGAGTGGCTTACGACGAACGGGCTCGGTGGCTACGCCTCGAGCAGCCTCGCCGGAGCGAACACCCGGCGTTATCATGGGCTTCTGGTCGCCGCTCTGAACCCACCGGTCGGACGCGCGGTGCTGCTCTCGAAACTCGAAGAGACGCTGGAGATCCTCGCGCCAGACGGGAGCAACTCTCCCACCTTCGGCCTCTCCACGAACCTCTATGCAGGCGTCACCTACCCGCAGGGCTATCAACATCTTACCGAATGGACGGCCTATCCGGCTCCCACCTGGGTCTGGTCACCGCAGCCAGAGGTGCGCCTGGAGAAGCGGGTCTGGATGGCGCAGGGCCGCAACATCACCTACATCTCCTACCGTCTCCTGGAAGCGCCGGAAGGTCATACCGCCCACCTGCACCTCGTACCTCTGCTCGCCTGGAAGGACTATCATAGCGAGATGCAGGCCAATGAGCGTGTGCCCGATTTTTTCTGGTTCCCGGACCCGCCTCAGACGACCGGAGAAGTGAACGCTCCGCTCGGCCTGCTGCGCATCACCTTACCGGATATTCAGCAGGTGACCCAGCATTCGACCCGCCTGGATCTCGACATCGTGCACGAGGACGGGACGCCTTTCTCCGGAGCCACGTTCGACCGGCAAGCCTACTGGTACTACAAGCTGCACCACCCCCGGGAAGCGGAGCGCGGGCAGAACTACGAGGAAGACCTCTACGCCCTCGGCATGATCGGAGCGATCCTGAATGTCGGCGAGACGCTGGTCGTCGTCGCCTCGGCCCATGAGCTTAAGGAGCCTATTGTCGCTGACAAAGTCGGCGGCAACGATGCGACTCTGGAGACGCTGGAGCCGGTCGAGACGCCGCCGGGTTCGCCGCAAGAGACCTGGAACGCTCTCGTCGCACGCCAACTCGGACTCATAGCGACGCAGAGTAAGCCGGAGGAGATCGCCGCCTCCGCCGGCTCTGCGCCCGGTCTTTCAGCCTCTCCCGATCCCTTTCGGGCGCGTCTTGCGCTGGCCGCCGACGCGTTTTCAGTGCAGGTTCCGGGCGGACGCAGCACGATCATCGCGGGCTATCCCTGGTTCTGTGACTGGGGACGCGACACGATGATCGCCCTGCCGGGCCTCTGTCTTGTCACTGGCCAGACGAGGCTGGCGCGCGAGATCCTACGCTCTTTCGCCGCTTTCGTCGATCAGGGGATGCTGCCGAACCGGTTCCCGGATGTAGGCGAAACCCCGGAGTACAACACCGTCGATGCCACCCTCTGGTACGTCGTCGCGATCTACCATTATGTGCAGACGACCGGGGATATTGACCTGCTCCGCGACAGCCTCTGGACGGTGCTGGAGGAGATCGTGCAGTGGCATCAGCGCGGAACGCGCTATCAGATCCATGTCGATCCGAACGATAGCCTGCTCTATGCGGGGCAAGAAGGTGTGCAGTTGACCTGGATGGACGCCCGTGTGGGCAACTGGGTCGTGACGCCCCGCATCGGCAAGCCGGTCGAGATCAACGCGCTCTGGATCAATACGCTGCACACGATGGCCCACTTCGCCGGTCTGCTCGGCAGTTCGGACGCACAGAGCCGTTACGCGACCCTCGCGACGGAGGCGACAGCCAACTTTGTCGCGCGCTTCTCCCGTTCCGACGGGCGCGGCCTCTACGATGTGCTGGACACCCCGAACCACTGTATGCCGGACGCCTCCATTCGACCCAACCAGATCTTCGCGCTCAGTCTGCCCTTTGCGCCGATAGCTCCTGGAAGCGGTCAGGCCGCCGCCGTGCTGGAGGTCGTGCAGGCGGAACTCGTGACGCCGTTCGGTCTGCGCACCCTCTCTCCGCAGGATCCCGCCTACCGTCCACGCTACGAAGGCGACTCCTGGCACCGGGACGGAGCCTACCATGAGGGAACCGCCTGGCCCTGGCTGCTCGGCCCGTTCGCCGAAGCCCACTTCCGGCACTTTGCCGACCGTGAGGCTGCCCTGGCTCTCCTGCGTCCGCTGGCAGGACAGATGTGTGACTATGGCGTCGGATCGCTGGCGGAGATCTACGATGGCGACAGTCCGCAGCGGCCCAACGGCTGTATCGCGCAGGCCTGGAGCGTGGGCGAAATCCTGCGCGTATGGCATCATATCGAAAGCTCATAAGGAGAGAAAACAATGCCCGAAACGGAGCATCTGCGTATTCAACTGGACTATCCGCTGGAACAGGTCAAAGAGCCGATCATCTACCATCTGGTCACGGAGTTCCGCCTGATCCCCAATATCCGCCGCGCCAATATCGACTCCCATACCGGTGGGATGATGGTGCTGGAAATGGAAGGGATGCGGCCCGATCTGGAGGCCGGAATGGAGTATCTGCGCGGGCTGGGGATTGCGGTGACGGAGGTCGGAACCGAACATTCATGGACGATCTAGACACACCGGAAGAGACATCGCCGGCGGTACCGAGAGGCTACGGCAAAAGTGAGCCCAGTATGCCGAATTCGGCGCTGCGGAACGCGCCTCTGCATCGGTCGTTCAAGGCTGTGGAGCAGGTGTTCCGACAGCACGCTCTGCACCGTATGCGCCAGGAGAACATGGATGTTTTCCCCGGCGCGGCGCCGCTGATTCTGCATCTGGGGGACGAGGACGGGCTCACGATGTCCGAACTCGGCAAGCGCTGCGGTCTGGAGAGCTCGACCATGACGCCCCTCGTGGACGAGCTGGAGCGCCGCAAGCTGATCGGCCGTGTGCGCGCCCCGGAAGACCGGCGGGTGATTCGGCTGCATCTGACCCCAGGTGGGCGGGATCTCGAACCCCGTCTGCGCGCCCTCCTGCTCGATCTTCAGGAGGTCGCGCTCGGCAACATCCCGGATGCCGACCTCGCCGCCATGCATCGCGTTCTGGAACGGATCGTCGCCAATCTGGAGGCGCTTCCCGATTAGATGCCGGCCACGAAGTGCAGGTAGAGATAGGCGAGCGGCGCGACGAAGAGCAGACTGTCGAAACGGTCGAGCGCGCCGCCATGACCGGGCAGGAAGCGCCCGAAATCCTTGATGCCCAGTTCGCGCTTCAGAGCCGACTCGAACAGATCCCCAAGCTGCCCCATCACGCCTGCCAGCGCCCCGACCGCGATACCGTGAACCAGAGGCAGATGAATCCAGTGGCCGAACGCGGCCCCGACCAGAATCGCCCCGACCAACCCCCCGATGGAGCCCTCCACCGTCTTCCCCGGTGAGAGCTGCGGCGCGAGCTTGTGACGCCCGCACCAGCGGCCTACAAAATAGGCGAACGTGTCGGTGGCCCAGACGCACACAGCCACAAACAGCATTAGCCACGCGCCTCGCTCCCCCTCCCCCCCGATACCTGCCACCACAATAACGCCCGGAACGGCGCGCAGCAGCACGAAGATCTCCAACAGCCCGCCGATATAGAGAAAGCCGACGAGGCCGTAAGCCACCTGCCATTTGCCGAGCGCGCTGCCGGTGCGAAGCGCCCGTACCACCAGCGCCGTAAACAACAGCACCACGGCTCCGAGCGTAAGCGCGTAGGAATCCAGGAGCGGGGAGGAACGGGTGCTGAACAGATAGGCGAGGAGGGGCATGGCCAGACCGGCCCAGGCCAGGATCGGGTTCCAGCGGCGGAAGCGCTCGCGTACCCACTCCATTCGTCCCGGCAAAGGTTCCGCGACGGGCGCATGCTCATACGCGCCCACAAACTCGGAAATGCCCAGCGCGGTGACGATCAGCACGGCCACGGTGAACGGCAGAAGCCCTCCGAAGCAGCAGCCCAGAAACACCCCTATTCCGATCAGGCCGCTGATCAGTCGCGTGAGCATGGCAGCCTCCTCACGCCGTCCGTCCCTGTTCGCGGTTGCGCGCCGCGATCTCATCGATGGCGGTGGCCATATGCACCCGCGTCAGAAAGAACAGCGTGACCAGCAGCCCCACCCCGCAGACGGCGAAGATCAGGCGATAGCCGCCCTTATTCACGAGTTCTCCCGTTATTATCGCCGTCAGAGGGGTGGCGATGGATAGTGCGGTGGACTGCAGCCCGGTATAGAAACCGATCTCTTCACGCGGCACCACCTTCGTCAGGAGTGGATAGGCCGAGGCGGTCTGCGCCGCATTTCCGATTCCTGCCAGACAGAGCACCACCATGATCTGAGGCAGCGTTGCCACCCAGAGTCCATTCAGAGCCGCCACCAGAATGAAGGCCATACCGATCATCAGCACACGTTTGGGTCCCAGGCGGTCTGTCAGCCAGCCGAACGGCAGTATCGTCACGGCAGTGCTGATCATCAGCACCAGAAACATCATCTCCGCCTGCTGGTCCGTGCATTTCGTAATGGTTTTTACGAAGGTGGTCAGGAACGGTAAAATCGCGCCGATCCCTAACCCGGCGAAGAAAAGTCCTGCCAGCGTCCAGCCTGCCTGCCGCAGTGTGCGCAGGCCCACCAATGCCTGCCGTAAGGCGACCAGATGGGGCGTGTGACGTTCGGACGTCGGCGGGTGCGCGGGCTCCTTCACCAGCCAGACGGTCAACAGCGTGGTGACGAGCATCAGAATGGCGGTCAGTGTGAACTTGAACTCGATCTTGAGAGGCAACAGCAACAGTCCCGCCTGACCGATAACCAGGACAAACTGGGAGACAGCGCTGACCTTGCCGCGCTGCTTTTCCGGCGTGATGTCCGGCATAAGGGCCTTGTAGGGATCTTCTGCGATGTTGAAGCTGACCGTAAACAGGAAAATCGCGCCCACGATAAAAGGCAGAGCAGCGTGTGGAACCAGACGCCCTGCCGCCGGAGTGAGCAGAATCAGCAGAGCGGAGAGCGGCGCGAAAACCAGTATGAAAGGACGACGGCGCCCGAGCGGAGTTCGCAATCGATCGCTGGCCGAACCGACGATAGGCTGAATCACCGCGCCTTCGAAGGAGTGTGTGCTGCCCATGAGACCCTGCAGGCGAGCGTCGTTGGTAAAGTGCTTGATATAGAGCGGGATCACGGCGTTATTGAGAGCATAGAACGCGCCATATCCGAAATTGGCGAGGCTGTAGGCCAGCATCTTCCCTGTCGAAAGCGGTGTCTCGGTCTCCGGTGCGGGCGTGGACGGCGACCCGGCATAAGGTACGCTCACGACCTCTTTCTGATCCGATTCCAGGGGGATAGGGTTCATAAAACGCAGGTTTCCTTAGCCAACGGCAACTTTCACTACAGAATCAAGGGACGTTGTCCCTCGCTACGCGCCTTCGGCGGGCCGTCCTCTGGACGGAGTGACATCAGGATCGAGGCCGATTTCACTTCCGGAAAGCTCTGACACCGTCCTCTTCGCTCCCTTGCTGTTATGGCTTATTATACTGCCAATCACCCGGAAACCCGTAGGCCGAACAGCCTGTTTTGCGTTTTCGCAAGGAAATGACGCTGCGATTCAGTCCGAGTCTGTTTTTGTCGGGTTTTGGGACGCGCGACGGGACTTCCAGCGGTTCTGGGCATCGTCGAGGAGCGTGTAGAGGACCGGAATGACGATCAGGGTCAGCGCCGTCGAGACAAGCAGGCCGCCGATCACCACGATCGCCATCGGAGCGCGGATCTCCGAGGCACGACCGATGCGGAGCGCGACCGGCAGCATGCCGACAATTGTGGCCGTAGTCGTCATCAGGATGGGCCGCAGACGGGTCGCGCCTGCTTCCAGAAGGGCGGCGTTACGGGTCGCTCCCCGGGCGCGCAGGGTGTTCGTATAGTCCAGCAGCAGGATCGCATTGCGGCCCATCAGTCCGACGAGCATGACGATACCGATGGCGGCGACCAGCGACATCGTTTCGCCCAGCAGAACCAGCGCGCCGAGCGCGCCGACCAGCGCCATCGGCAGCGTGAACATGATGACGAAGGGCGTTCCCAGGCTGTTGAAGAGCGAGGCCATGACGATGTAGACGAGCACCACGGCCAGAATCAAGGACTCCGCCATCAGGGGCGCGTTCTCATTCATGGTCTCCGCCTCGCCGCCCCACTTGACGTCGATGTCCGCGTGGGGCATCCCCTTCAGCAGGACGTTGATCGTCTGCTGGGCATTGCCGAGCGGAACTTCCGGTGAGAGGTTCGCCTTTACCGACACCAGCCTCTGCCCATTCTCGCGCTCGATACTGGCGGGGCCGGTATGCAGGCGAATATCCGCGATGTCGGCCAGGGTCACCGGCTGGCCCTGGGCATCCGCGCCGACTACGATGTTCTGGACATCGCCGGGCGCATCCCGCTGAACGCCCTGAAGCCGAATACGAATCGGGAACTCCTGTCCGTTCTGCCGGAAGACGGCGTCGGAGTTGCCTGCCAGGGAGTCGCGCAAAATCTCACCCGCCTGCCCGGTCGGGATGCCGAACTGGGCCGCGCGGCGCGGGTCTACCGTGACGCTCACCTCCGGCTTGCCGCTCTGCGCCGAAACCGTAGGATCGATCACACCGGGCACCGTGTCGAGCCGCTGCTGCACCTGCGCCGCGAACTGCGTGAGGCGGTCGATGTCCGCGCCGCGCAAATTGATCTCGATCGGCGCCGAGATACCCTCGACCGTTCTGACCGGATTGACGATGATCCGGCCTCCGGACCGGCTCGCCAGCGGCAGCAGCGTCCGGCGCAGCACGTTCCCGATCTCGATATCGGTATGAAGGCGAGTGTTCGGCAGCCCGCCGGGATGCAGGATCGGATCGAGCAGCGCGCGCTTCTCGTTCAGCCGTACATTGCACTGCGCGAGCTGCGCGCCCTGCTGGGGAATGGAGCCGAACCCGCCGAGGATCTGCCCGACGTTGGTCACGACTGCCTGCACCTCGGGCGTCTTCAAAACGAGTTGTTCCATCTCCCGCGCCACAGCGTCGGTCGCGGTCAGACTGGTTCCCGGCGGCATCTCCAGCGCGACCGTGATCTGCCCCTGGTCGGTTCCCGGCAGGAACTCGAAGCCGAGCCGGGCGAAGGAGACGACGAAGATCAGCGCCAGCCCTGCCACACCGGCCAGCACTACCGTCCCCCGGTGGCGCAGCGCCCAGGTGATCACATGCCGGTAGTTCGCCTCCAGCCACTGGTAGAAGCGCTCGAAGGGCGCGAAGAAGCCGTGTTTCGCCTCCGTATCCTCTCCTGCCCGATACCAGCGGGAGGCCAGCATCGGCGTCAGCGAGAACGAGACGACGAGCGAGAAGAGCGTGGCGGTGACGATGACCAGGCCGAACTGCTTGAAAAATCCGCCGACGATACCGCCCATGAACGCGATCGGAACGAACACCACGACATCGACCAGAGTCGTCGTCAGGTCGGCGAAGCCGATCTCGGTGCGCCCGTTGAACGCGGCCTCGCGAGGTGTCTCCCCGTTTTTCAGATGCCGCGTGATGCTCTCCAGCACGACGATCGAGTCGTCTACAAGAATTCCGACCGAGAGCGAGAGGGCCAGCAGCGTCATCTGGTTCAGCGTGAACCCTGCCACGGACATCACCAGAAAGGTGGCGACGATACAGGCGGGAATGGCGAGGGAGACAATGAGGGTGCCGCGCAGGTTGTGGAGAAAGAACAGGATCACGACCATCGCGAGCACGGCCCCGAGCAGCAGGCTGCCGTTGACATCCTGGAGGGCGTCGCGCACGGTCACAGAGTCGTCACGCAGGACGATGCGGCGTAGATCGGCGGGAAGGGAGGGCTGCAACTGTTCCAGCGCCTGGTTCGCCTCCTCCACGACGGCGACAGTGTTGGCGTCGGAGGCTTTCGTCAGAACCAGACTGATACCGGGATGGCCATCGATGCGATTGATCTCCGAGCGCTCCGCGTTGCCGTCGGAGAGGTCGGCCACATCCGCCACCGTCAGCGGCGGCGCAGGCAGATCGGAGCCGGGCCTCGTGCCGGCCGCATGTGCCGCCAGTTGCGAGGCGATCAGCGGCGTATTGGCGATGGAGTCGAGGGAGCCGAAGGCGGCGGCCAGCCGCACCCCGGTCTGGTTACGGGCCTGGGTGATGTCGCCACCGGGCACATCGTGTCCGCCTGCCTTGATCGAGTTCACGACGTCGGCGATGGTCAACCCCAGCGGCGCCAGTCTGTGGGCATCTATCGCGACATGGATCTCGCGCTGTTCTCCGCCGATCACGCGTACCGTCGCCACACCCGAAACCCGCTCCAGACGCGGACGCAGGGTGTTGTCCGCCAGCGCGCGCAACTGCTGAAGCGTAAGCGAGGGACACTCCAGCCCGAGATAGAGAATGGGCAGGGCGTTGATGTCGAGCTTCGCCACCACGGGCGGGCGGGCTTCCGGCGGCAACTGCGCGCGCACCGCCTCCACGCGCCCCCGCACCTCCGCCGCCGCCACGTCCAGATCGGTTCCGACCCGGAAGTCCATACTGATGATCGAGACGCCGCTCTGCGAACTGGAGTAGACGTTCCGAACGCCCGGCACGGTTCCGACGGCATCCTCCAGCGGCTTGCTGAGTTGCGTCTCGATCTCGGGTGGTTCCGCGCCGGGATAGATGGTCGTCACCGTCAGGGTAGGAATATCGACCTTGGGGTTTAGCTCGGCAGGCAGGCGTGTGTAAGCCCGCAGGCCCAGCACCGCGATTGCGGCCAGGGCCATCCAGATGAGGACGGGTCGAGAGATCGCCAGACGCGTGAACCACATTACTATAGTCGCCCTGAGGACGTCACGACCATCGACGCATGACTGCCATTTATGATTACTCCAAACTATTTTCTGCGGGTAGCTCTATAGGCCATACTAAGCACACGCGACCTGACTCCGGATTTAAGGTCAAAATCAAGGCCTCGTCGAAATATCTCAGGCATATAATAAACGTCAACGTCGCGAAGAAGTATTCCGTTATCTTCGAGTGCTTTAATGTCCTCGCCCGTAAGCTCCATCTCCTCTTGTCGAAACGGAATCTGCCTTTCTACGCTATGTTTTCGCATTTTGCCGAATATCGTTTTAAGGGGAGTATTTTCGGCCTCTATTTCCTCTATCTTCTGCTTACTACATTCATTGAGTGAATCTCTAATCGCATTGGGTGTCAGCAACCGGTCTGTCCATTGCTGGTCGATTAAGGATTTACGCGAGGCTAAACTTAACAGACGTACTAAGTCTCTTGCCTGAATCTGCCCCTTATAATCGGATAAGGCAGCAATCACCCACTCAGCAGAACGCCCTTCCCGCGAGTTCTCACGACCTAGCTTTTTCCCCCATAGTGGATAAAGCTTCACTATTAACTCTGGTTCTTCCATCTTTTGTAGATCGGTAGATACAGAATCATCAGGTAATGCTTCTGCTTTAACCGCAGTCCACGCGACAAGACGCAGTGCTTCTTCTCGACTCCACTTAAGCGCGTATGCATCATAACGAGCGAGAAACTGCGCCACGTTCTGTTTTATGGTGGTAGCAACCATGTCCCGACGGACGAACACCACTATCCCTACAGGCTTGCCTGGCTGTTGGTTCAACCAGTCAGGAACTTCCTGAAGTAGAGCTCTTAGAGCCACCTGTTCTGGTGACGACGCAACGGAAAAGTTCGGGAACAGGTCCTCGAGGCCGTCAAATACGCACACTACCTTTTTGCCTGTTTCTTGTAGGTGCTTTGCCAGTCCCAGCCCCGCTCCTTCTTCTTTGACATGAAAACCAATACTCCAAGCGATTATATCCAACCATATCTGTCTCCAATTCCCTTCGTGAAGACTGAGGCCAAGCCTCTCACGAATTACATCGTGTATTTCAGGCGCGGACATGGCGGTGGCAAAACCGAGACTGGACAGCGCAGCGTCTTGTCCCTCCTTGACTAATTGGCTAGCTGACACCCCTAAATTTCTCGACGCGAGAACAGGGAAGACCACGGCATCGAAGGCAGCATCTAGGTGACTGGTCTCTGGTTGTTCGGATTTGTTCTCAAGTGCGGAGCGAGGAACAGTAATACGTATCAAATGGGCACTTGGTTTTCCTGCTTTGCGGACGAAAGCGTTCCACGTTTTTAGCCGAACGAGTTGAATAAACGTATAGGTCTTACCCGCTCCCTTGGCCCCAACCACTATGACAGTAGGAACTTGACGACGATTGTCAGACGCGAGATTTTGTAGCGAAGATGTGATCAGTAAGTCGTTCTCTGTACCAGTTTCAGCCACGACTAGCTTAGTCGTGAATTCATCCAGCTTTTGTCTTCGCGTCAATGTATCATCGGCAGTAACAACTGAGGGAGGTATCGAAGACGTGGAGGTTTCCGGCCACGGTAACAGATCAAGTACTTCTTGCGCCGTTTCAACAATGCCTGCCTTCTCGAGACGATTAACGACATCTTCCCATTCCAGCGGAATGCCGAGCAAGCTGGAGTCGAACTGCGAGGTAACGGTGGGAAGGCCCAGAATATTATCGTCCAGAAAAGCAGAAGCTGCTTCTTGAATTTTTTGTTGACAATCGATGAGGCGACCGTTTTCTTGGTCAGGCGGAACCATGTTGAAAATAACGATGGGTCGCGGATATTCCTCCTGAGAATCTGCCTGCTTGGCCGCTTTTTCGGTTCGACCCAAGAGTGACAAGACCTGCTCAGTGCCAGCGATGGATTGTCCGCCCAACGTAGTGACTAATATGCGATAGTTACGCGGGTCAAGCAGCAACCCCGCAGATAGCTCTGAAAAGCCTGCACGCAGGTCTATAATGACAGCACTCACACCGAGTTTTTTGCCTAGTCTTGACAAAAGGCTTGTCAAAACAAATGGATCTTTAGATCCCTGCAAGATATGTTCTGGACGAATTTCCAAGGATACATACCGCTCAATTGTGCGGAATGCAGGCATAACATATATACCATTAAGTTCCGCATTGAGCAGACGGTCATAAACTAATGAAATTGAACCCGAATAGTCCAGATCGGTATCACCATGTATCAATGCCAGGAAATCGGCGAATGACACCGGTGGGTCTTTCAACCTGCTATGAAGCAACCAGCTAATACCTGGTGCTTCCAGATCGCCATCTATGAGGAGCACGTTCTTTCCATTTTTGACCATGGCTTGTGCCAAAGCGATTGCGTGTGCTGTGCGACCAACGCCGCCTTTGAAGGAATGAAAAGTTATGACAGGCGGAGAGTCCAAAAGCCGAGCGGGAAACCGGATGGGAGACTTTAGCACTATTTCAGATTGTCTTTGGAAGCTAGGTATGAACTGGGTAGACGTGGTTGCCCCATCAACTTCTTCTACGAACACACGTAACAGTCGCGAGGCACCATCCGTGCTCTCTAAAACGATGGCTGGATCAGAGTTGCCAATGGCATTTTCGGGAGCAAAACGTGGCGCAAATACCTCGTTGAGCCATTCCAGAGGGAGCGAACCAGAATTCGGCTTAACACTTATTGTTAGCCCTTCCCAATACGCACTCGCTCCAACCAGCCATGAAGGGGGAGCTTCCTTCTCGATTGTTTGAGATAAAGCTTCTTCCACGTCTATCCATGTATAAAGGCGAATATCAGGTGAAAGCAACTTATTTAGCCTCCGGCTGTAGTTTTATCCAATCAGATACGGCGGTGAGCCACTCCACGATGGTATCCTGGGTACTTTTTTCGATAGGAACCCCATAGCGCCACGCTTCATGGGCCTTACCTATGTTATATTGCTTTGAAGTGTTGCTCAGCAGACGAAAGTGCACAGTTACGCCTGCAAGTGATGCAGGCATTTTTAGATCCTTACACCATTTCATCAGATCATGACCATTACCCGACAGCAAGCCGCTTTCTGCAAGTTGTTGAGTGGATGCCATCCGGTTTCTGCGCAAGTAGACGTATTTCAAGCCGCATTCGACCGCATAGAATAAGAGAAGATAACTGGACGGTTCTTTACGTGATCCAGCCCACTTGAGATGTGTATGAAATACTGCCTTCAGTTGCCTGTAATCTGCATGAAGTTTACCTCCGTCTCCGTTGGAGGAGAGAAGAGCATCGAGTTGAGGTTTGATTACTGCGATCTCTGCCTTCAGCCGCTCAATTTCAAATACCTGTTGTTCATGTTCAGTTTTGCAGGTCTGTAGCTGGGCGCTCAAGTCAAGAATTTTCTCATCCATACGATTCTCATCCTACCTACATCAGCCTTACTAATCATTTCTGTTGGAGTGTTTCTCTGAGCGCTTACCTATCTCCTCTAAGGCTATACCAAGAGAAGTGAAAGAGGCAATCCGACAAGTCAGAAGAACGTCAACGCGTCCCTAAGGTAATGCGGGCGGTCTGACCGGGCCGCAGAGCGCTCCGGGAGGAAAGGTGGAAGCGCACATGGAACGTGCGCCCGTCCGGCTCCGCGATTCGGGCGATCTCGCTGACGGCGGCGGGATAGGTGCGGGACGGATCGGTGTCTACGGCGACATGGGCCTGTTGTCCAAGGTGGAGCAGACTCAGTTGACGGGCCGGAACCAGGGCATCGACTCGCAGCCCGGAGAGCGATACGACCGTGAGCAGGGGCATACCGGGCTGGGCTGTGTCGCCGACATGCGCCATCACGGCGCTGACAACCCCCTCGATGGGGCTTGCAAGCCGAGTCTGCGCCTCTCCGGCCTGAGCGGTAGCCATGCCGGCCTGCGCCTGCACCAGTGCCGCCTTCACCGCGCCGACCTCGCTGGCCGCCACGGCCAGCGCCTGTTTACGGCCCTGCTCCGCGAGCGCTAATCCCGCTTTGGCGGCGTGAACGCCCTGCCGCGCTGCCACGAGATCGCGTTGCACCGCCGCCACACGCACCGGCGTTCCGGTCGTCGCGTCGGTGGCGTTCGCGCGCCGCAACTGTGTATTCGCGGTGGCAAGGTCCGATTCGGCGACCTTCACCTGCCGCCGTGCTCCGTCCAGATCGTTGCGCGCCACGCCGCCGATCTTGTTCAGTTCTTCCAGGGAGGCCAGGGTCTGATGGGCCTGAGCCAGCGCCTGTTCCGCCTTGTTGACGCCGTCCTGGGCCAGTTTCACATCCGCCTGCTGTTCGCTCCGCGCCGTCTCCACGCCTGCCGCCGCCTGCTTTTGATGTCCCTGCGCGGTTTCCAGGGCAGAGTGCGCCGTCAGCACCTCGCCGTCGGCTTTGCCCTGCTGCGCAGCGACTCCTTTTTCAGCCCGATCTATCTGCGCCTGAGCCGCCAATACGCCCGCTTCCGCCTGCTGTATCTGCCGGCGCACATCGGTATCGTCGAGGGAGACGAGCACCTGTCCGGCGTGAACCGTATCCCCTTCCCGCGCGCCAACGGCCACGATCCGTCCCGGCATCCGCACCGAAAGTGTGCTCTGCGCCTCGGACTGCACACTGCCGAGCAGCGACAGAGTGGCAGGCGCAGCAGGCACCAGCTCCGAGGCGGCGTTCGTATGGATCTTGGTCGGTGGCTGTGGCGAGGCGCCCACGCCTGGGGGCGGCAGAGAGGGCGACTCATGAGGACGCAGCATCCACGCCGCTGCACCGACGACGACGAGAACCGCCGCGCCGCCCAGAAGTCGCGCTTGCCCGCCGGTCATGGCACGTCCTCACCCTGCGCGTGTGCGAAATCTGCGGAGGAGGCATGCAGGTCGTAGAGAGCCTGCACCTCGCGGGCACGGGCGCTGCGTACTTCCCGCTGCGCGGCCTGCACCTCGATAGCCGTCCCGCGTCCCACCTCGTAGGCCTTCTCCGCCACCGCCACCGTCGCCTCCAGACCTTCCCGCTGCGTACGGGTGAGGCCGATCTTCTCCTGCGCGTCCCGCCTCTGCTGCCAGAACTGCGTCACTTCGAGCGCGATGCCCTGTCGTGCATCCTCGCGCAGCGCCCCTATCCGGCTCGCTTGTGCCCTGGCTTCCTGAGTGTCCAGGCGCGCCTTGCCGCCGTCCAGAAGGGACCAGCGCAGTTCCAGAGTCGCAGCGGCATAGTGTTCACGTACAAAGGCACTCGGCGTCTGTTCGCTGATCTGGCCGCGCAGATTTAGCGCTGGCTGTGTCTGCGCCTTCGCCAGAGAGATGCCCGCTTGTGCGCCCCGCAGGTTCTCTTCCAGCAGGCGCAGTTCCGGGCGATGCTGCCAGGCCGCCGCAATCGCCGCCTCCGGGCTATCCGGCGCTTTCGCCGGGTCCGGCGGCAGAGGCTCCAGCACAACTTCGACAGTCAGCGCGCGTCCTAACACGCGATTGAAACTCATGCGTGCCAGCTTGAGCGCGCTCGTCGCCTGCGTCACGCCGCCCTGTGCCTCTGCCGCCTGCCCCGCCGCCGTGCCGGCATCGACCGGCTTCGCGAGCCCTGCCGCGATCTGCCGCGCCACCAGCTCCTGATACCGCTGTGCCGCCTCCAGACCGTCCTGCGCTACGCGGACGCCAGCATCAGCCCTTAACACATCGATATAGGCCTTTCGGGCCGCCAGCGCCACCGCCGAGAGCGCCCGCCGATACTCCCACTCCGCTTCGCCCTGTGCGGCCCCGTACCGATCCCGGGCGGCGCGCTGACCGGCACGGTAGACAGGCTGCTCCACGATCAGGTCGAGCCGCCCTACCTCCTCCGGTAGAACGGTCGCAGGCGAGCCGTCCGGGCGTGGAAAAGTCGCACGTGGCCCCTGCAAAGTCCCGGCAGCACGCGCCTCTACGGTGGGCCGCGCCACCGGTTTGCCGCGCTCGGCTTCCACCAGGGCCGCCTCCCGCACGGCTTTCGCGAGGCGCACCTGCGGACTCTGCCGCAACGCCGACGCCACGCTCCCCGCCAACGTCAGCTCCTGCGCTCCTCCCGAACGCGAGAACAGTACCAGCAGGCAGATAAAAATGATAGGACGTTCTGGTTTCTGGTGCATAGTTCAGTCCGGCAACCGTTGCAGATAGGTTTCGAGGAAACGCGCAAGGTTTTTGGCGGCCAGGGCGGAGTGACTGCCAAGCCGAATCAACGCCGGTATTTTCCAGGGCTGCGCCAGCGTGGCCCCGATGACCCGTCGGCGGTCTACATTGCCTTCGGCATCGGTCAGCGTGTTGAAATCGAAGGGGAGGTCTGCGTCTACGGAGTCTGTGGCGGCCCGCACGGCGAGCCAGGGCACCCCCGCCTGCTCCGCTACCGCCACTGCGCCCACTGTCTCCATGTCCACCATGTCGGCCTCTGTCTGGACATGCAGGGCGCGCTTCTCGGCCGGGGTCGTCAGCACGTTCCCTACCGTCACCAGATCGCCGCAGCGCCCGTCCGCCAACTCTCGCATCGCTCTATCCGGTCGATAAACGGTTGGCGATGCGGAGGCCTCCCCCGTGGCGTCGAGGACACGCTCTGCGACGATCAGACATCCCGGTGTTATCTGTTCGGTCAACCCACCGCCGAAGCCGCAGACGATCAGACACTTTACCCCGCCCTCCGCCAGTATCTGCGTCGTCTCTCGGGCCGCCTTCTCCGCTCCGACCCCGGAAACCTGGACCTCACACCGGTGGCGTAAGGCCGGAACGACCGCCATACGACGCAAAAACGGCGCAGCCTCTTCCGGCAGCGCAAACAACACGTAGGTGCGCGAGAACCGAGAGACTGCGCCAGACATGGCGGCAGGCGTCCTTATGCCGTTGCCAGCGCGGGTTCAGCGGCGACTGGCTCGGCGTCATAGAACAGAATTTTCTGGCGCACCGCTTCTACCAGATCTTCCGGCGTCGAAAGCCCCGAGGCCAGTCCGACGATATCGCAGTCACGGAAGATACTGTAGTCCAACTCGTCGGCGTTCTGAACCTGCACCGTGTTCTTGTTGTAGTTGCGGCAGAGGGCGGCGAGTTCCACGGTATTCGCACTGGTCCGTGAGCCGACCACGACCATCAACTGCACCTTGGAGGCCAGCTCGACCGCATCGTCCTGACGATTCTGCACCGGACGGCAGATGGTGTTGATGATGCGGATCTCTTTGCACATCATCAGCATCTCGTTGACGATCTGATTGCAGAGCTCCAGCGCATGCGTCGTCTGGAAGATGACGCCGACTTTGCGCATCAGCGTATAGTTCGCCTTCGCCTCGTGCAGTTCCTCGATGTTATCGACGACCAGTGCCGGCTGCTCCAGCGCGCCCAGGATACCTTTGATCTCGGCATGGTTGCGATCCCCGATGATGACCACCTGATACCCGTCGCGCTCCAGCGTCTGCGCCGCCTCCTGCGCCCGCAGTACGATGGGGCAGGTCGCGTCTACGACCTCCAGGCCCTGGTCCTTCGCCTCTTGAATCTTGGCCTTCGGCAGACCGTGGGCGCGGATGACCATGGTGCCTTTCTGGTCCTGATAGTCCTCGACTTTGCGCAGGCCCTTGCCCTCCAGCTCATCGGTAACACGCTTGTTATGCACGAGATCGCCGAGAATAAAGACATCACCGCGCTCATTAAGGGCCTGTTTGGTCAGGTTGATGGCGCGCTTGACGCCGAAACAGAACCCGACCTCTTTGGCCATAATTATTTTACGTTTGGATATGCGTTCCAAATTGATCTCTCCTCCGGCGTCGCCGCCGTTTCGCCCGCTCGCCACCTACCGTTCGCGGGTGACAACATAACCATTGGCTCGAAACCAGTCTACCGCACGGCCCAGCGCCGCGCGCACAGGCGATTGCGGCAGTCCCAGTTCCCGCACCGCTTTGGCCGGATCGAAAAACATCTTATGCCGCGCCATCTTCACGCCCTCGAACGGGTGCGCGGGAGGACGGTGCAGCAGTCCGCTGACCACCAGATTTTCCAACCCGACCGCCAGCCAGGCCACGCCATAAGGCATCTGCACCTTCGGCGCGGACAGGCCGGTGATCTCGGCCAAAAGGTCCAGCATCTGTTTCAGGGTTAAATTTTCGTTCCCAAGTATATAACGTTGGCCGGGAACCCCATGTTCCGCCGCCAGCAGCATTCCCGCCGCCACATCGCGCACATCCACCAGATTCAGCCCGGTATCGATGTAGGCGGGAAGGCGTCTATTCAGAAAATCGACGATGATCTGGCCTGTCGGAGTCGGCTTCAGATCCTGCTCCCCGACCGGTGTACTCGGGTTGACGATGACGACCGGCAGACCGTCCTGCGCGAACTGCTGCACGACGCGCTCCGCCTGAAACTTGGAGCGTTTGTAGTGCCCGATCATGTCGGATTCGGCCACGGGCGTCTCTTCATCGCCCGGGGAGCCATCGTGCGGAATACCGAGCGCGCCGACCGTGCTGCAGTAGACGATGCGCGTCATACCCTCTTCGCGCGCGGCCGCCATCAACTGGCGACTGCCTTCGACATTGGCCCGATAGAGCTCCTGCGGATCTCTGGCCCAGAGCCGATAGTCCGCCGCGACATGGTAGAGGCTCTCGCAGCCACGCACCGCTTCGCGCAGGGAGGCCGGATCGGACAGATCCCCGACAAATCGTTCGGCCAGTCGGGCATCCAGCGCCGCCAGATTGTCCATCCGACTGCTCTTGCGCACGAGGAGGCGCGCCCGATCCCCCCGCTCCACCAGCAGTCGCGCGACATGGCTGCCTACAAATCCCGTACTGCCTGTTACGAGCGCGACCATAGCGGATTCCTGACGTTTGTCGTTATTTCGATAAGGTCCAGGCGGCGAGTTGGAGGGTGCCCTTGACCGTCTTCATGGACTCTTCGACGGCGCTATGCTCGAAGCCGCTGTGCATCTTGCAGTTCTGGCAGCGGGCATCGAGGCGCGATTCCCAGTACTCCCAGTTGGTATCGTTCCAGAAGGTCTGCCAATCGTCGTAGTAGCCCTCTCCTTCGACAAGGTAACAGGGAGCCTTCCAGCCCTTCGGCGTGTAGTTGACCGTAGACCAGGGGGCGCAGGGCAGTTCGCGCATGCCGGCCGCGAACTCCAAGAACATCGGGGTGGCGTTGACCTTGTACTTTGGCGCGAACTCACGAATGGCCTTGAACTTCTCGTGGATCTGCTCTTTCGACAGGAATACGTCGCTCTGAACGCTTTCGTACTCGTAGCCGGGGGAGATCAGGATGCCATTGGCGCGCAGTTCGTTGACGAGCTTGCACATATCCTCGACCTCTTCCACAGAGGTCTCCTTGAAGACGGTGGTGTTGATGAAGGTGAGGAAACCGAGGTCGCGGGCCTTTTTAATCATTTCGACCGCGTGATCGAAAACGCCTTTGCGGTTGCAGACATAGTCGTGAGTCTCGCGCATTCCGTCGAGGTGGATCATCAGGAAAAGGTTGTCGCTCGGCGGAATGACATTCAGGATTTTCTCTTCCAGTTTCAGGGCGTTGGTGCAGAGAATGATATACTTGCCGCGATCGGTGAGGCCGGAGATCAGTTGCGGCAGTTCCGGATAGAGGGTCGGCTCGCCCCCGCAGATGTTTACGATCGGCGCGCCGCAGTCTTCCACTGCTTTGAAGCAGGTTTCCAGCGACATGCGGTCCTTGAGTTTGCCGGTGTGCCGCTCGATGGAACAGCCGAGGCAGGCCAGGTTGCAGGTATAGAGCGGTTCGAGCATGACGACGCCCGGATACCGTTTCTGCCCGCTTCGCTCCATTTTATGCCGATATTTGGCCTGTGCCATCGTGAAACCGATAGGGTAACGCATCGCGATAGTAACTCCTTCTCTGTCACTGCAAACGAAAGGGCCGTAGCCCGGATAGGTCGTCAGGTCTGCTTCTTGCGGTGCAGGACCGGCTGTTCCACCAGCTTCCAACTCAGCCATGCCAGGGCGGCGACGGTCGGAACCGCCAGGACGAACAGCACGAACGGGTTGATCTGCACCCCCAGGAACTGGATCAGTAACTGCTGCACAGGATAGGCATAGAGATAGATGCCATAAGACAGGTCGGCGCGCTGCGTGAGCGCTTTGCCAAAGTGGATCGGGCTGCCGGCGGCGTAGAGCAGCAGGTAGGTTCCGCAGAGCGGCAGCATTGCGTTCAGGCCCCAGCGGACGCAGAGCGCGAGCAGAAGCACAGACGCCACCGCCAGTCGCGGGGAACGCGGAAGGCGCTCTCGGTAGAGATAACAGACGGTTCCGGCCAGAAAGAAGGCCAGCAGACGCGGCCAACGGTCCAGGTTACCGAGCAGCGGAAGCTCCAGGCCGTGCATCAGGCCCACTTTGTAGGCATCGTTGCCCTGCCCGATGCCCGGATAAAACCACTCCTGCGCCGTATGGAGCAGCAGGACAGCAAAAAACAGGCCCGCCACCGCTCCGCGCCGCCGCAGTAGTCCCAGCCCCCCGAGCGCGGCCAAGAGCAAGTAACACCAGAACTCGTAGCGGATCGTCCAGAGGGAGCCGTTGACCTCGCCGTGAGAGGGCAGATGCATAAAAACCGGCGGGAGCGCCAACTGGCTCAACGTCAGAACGCTCCAGACGAACCGTACCAACAGCATCGGATGGAACGCCCGCAGATACACCGTTACCGAATCGGAGGCCAGAGGCCCCACGATCCCTACACAAAACAGGGCTGCGACGAGAAAGCCCGGATAGATGCGCCGCACACGCTTGCGCAGATAGTCGGCCTGCCCCTGACTGCGAAGCCAGCTCTGCGCGATCAGAAACCCGCTGATGACAAAGAAGGCGTCTACCGCCAGGCTGCCGAACGTCGTCTGCGCGTTGGTCAGTACGGCCAGCGGTTCATTCGCATTGCCGCCCTGCGGCAATGCGAAACAGTGCGAGAACAACACCAGCACGGCCCAGAACAGGCGCAGGCTATCGAAATTGTTGTCCTGACCGCGCCTGGTCAGGTCTTCGAGTGTTCCGGTCGGCCCCTGCGGTACGCTTGCGTCGTCCGTCGTCTCTCTCCTCCGCAAATCGTCATCAACGCGAAGAGTATACCCGACTACAGGGCCGCCTTAGACTTCCAGGTTGGCGAAGCGTCCGCTGGCAGCGAGTTCTTCCGTCTTCGTGTCGGGCGGCTCGCCGGTCGTGAAGGTGTGATACTGCGCCAGCGCCCAGAGTGGGAAGTAGTGTTTATAGTAGTGGTAACGCAGGTAGAAGACGCGCGGAAAGCCCGTACCGGTGAACCACTCCTCTTCCCAGGTCCCGTTCGCGTCCTGACCGTTGATCAGGTAGTCGACTCCCCGCTTCACAAAGGGGCTGTCGAGGTCGCCTGCGTTGAACAGCCCCATCAGGGCCCAGGCCGTCTGTGAGGGCGTAGAGGGACCGTCGGCTTTCGGATGGTCCGGTACATAGGAGGCGCACGTCTCTCCCCAGCCGCCGTCCTCGTTCTGCACAGAGTGCAGCCAGCGCGCGGCGCGCTGAATGCGCGGACACTTCATATCCTCGCCGATGCAGGCCAGACCGCGCAGCACCTGCCAGGTTCCGTACAGATAGTTGACGCCCCACCGTCCGAACCAGGAGCCGTCCTCTTCCTGCTCCCGATAGAGGTAGGCGATGGCTCGACGCACACGAGGGTCGCTCTTGCCGATGCTGAAATAAGAGCACATCTCCAGGGTACGCGCCGTGATGTCGGCGGAGGAGGGGTCGAGCATGGCGTTGTGGTCGGCATAGGGCACATACTGGAACAGCGTCTTATTGTTATCCTTATCGAAGCTGCCCCAGCCGCCGTCTTTGTTTTGCATGGCGAACACCCAGTCCAAGCCCTTCCGCATCGACGTGCGGACATGCTCAGGCGCCTCCGTCCAGTGCTCCCCGCCGGGGCAGTAGGCTTTATAGAGGCCCATCAGCACCATGATCGTGTCGTCCACATCGGGGTAGTACTCGTTCTCCATCTCGAAGTACCATCCGCCAGGCTCCACATTCGGCACTTTCACCGCCCAGTCGCCCTTTTTCGTGGTCTGCTTGGAGAGCAGCCACTCCGCCGCCTGGCGAACCGCGTCGCTGTCGGCGGGCCAGCCGCTGTCTATCAGCGAGTTGATGACGAGAGCGGTGTCCCAGATGGGTGAGACGCAGGGCTGCATTCGGATGGTGTCGCCCTCTTCGATCTCAAAGGCGGCCAGCTCTGCCAACTCCCGGCAGATCGCGGGATGATTGTCGGGCAGGCCCATACATTTGTAGGCCATGATGGCGTGGGTCATCGCGGGGAAGATGGCGCCCAGGCCGCCGCTGTTCTCTTCACGCTCCAGCAGCCAGCGCAGGGAGCGCTCCAGGGCCAGTTTACGGAACGGCTTGACGGGGCTGGCATCGTAGAGCTTGAGCAGCTTGTCGATCACCAGAAAGACATTGCGCCAGGTGATCGGCTTCTTGTCCCACATCAGGCGCATGCGCTTGCGGTCGCGCCCGTCCACGAATAGCTCATCGATGTGCGCGTTATCGGGGATGGGGCGCTGCGGTCGGGTGGCGTTCATCACGGCCAGCGGCACCAGGATGGCGCGCGACCAGGACGACATATTGTAGATGTTGAAGTAGAACCATTTCGGCATTAGCACGGCTTCCGGAGGGATGGTGGGCACACCCTGCCAGTCGTACTGCCCGAACATGGAGAGGTAGAGTTTGGTGAAGGTGTTGCAGTGGGTGACGCCGCCCTGCTCCAGAATGGCGCGCCGCGCCCTGCGCATGAACGGTTCGTTCCCCGAATAGCCGGCCAGCTTACAGGCGAAGTAAGCTTTCACCGAGGCGCTGACGTCGGAGGGCCCGCCGGGATAGATCGACCAGTAGCCATCCGGATGCTGTCCACGCCGAATGTAGACGGCTAGCTTGCGGAATTTGACCAGATCGCGTCTGCCCAGAAACTGGAGCAGCAAGATATACTCGCTCTCCAGAATGGTGTCCCCCTCCAGCTCCCCCACCCAGTAGCCGTCCGGCTCCTGCCGATCCAGCAGATAGCGCTGGGCCGAACGGATCGCGGTACGCACGGAGCTGAGAGAACCCCCATAGCGGGAACTCCGCAGAGTCACCTGCGGAGCGGTGATGACAGCCTGATCTATGATAGTTGGTTGTGTAAGTTCTACGCGCGTCTTCAACGATTCACCGTCCGAAGGGTTTTCGGGCCGTTGAGTCTCCGAACTCCGTCCTGATTTTCCATACTATCACGAACCTGGTTGTTCAGGGATTGGTTCCGGAAACACAACAATGCGCCGCTGCACAGAGAAAAACTATTTTGTGCAGTCATGCCGAGAGAGCCTGTCTGATGGTAGATACCGGCCGGGCAGAGATCCGGAGCATGGATCGACAGGCAGGTCAGCGTAGGCGAGGCGGCGGCATCCGCCACGTAAAAAACGAGCCACACTCTGCACCGGCACATCCCATTGTCTGCTGCAGCGCGTCTTTCAGCGTCCTGCCGTATCGAATGAGTGCCCTGTACGCGTCGTGGCGCGGCTCACCATCGCCTCAATTGCCAGAGAGAAGATGGATTATTTTAGCTTCTGTCTGCAAGCTTTGTCAAGCGTTGCATCAAAGCCCTGCCGCGCCTCTTTCCCTGGTCGCCACATGAAAAAGGGAAAAGTACGTGACTTTTCCCTCTGTGCGCATCCTGCGTATTTTCGAGATCAACAAGATCCGGGATCATTCGCCAGAGGCGACACGATTCCAAGCCGTTTCAGCTCATCCACCAGTTTCGAGGCGTCGGCCAGAATAACGCGGGCGAAGCGCTGGGTCTCCGGGTCGTTTTTGCGCATCAGCAGTTGGGCGGCGGAGCAGAGCGACGTGATCGGGCCCAGCAGCACCTCTTCGTTGATCAGCTCGTGGGGGAGCATTGCTCCGGCCTGCTCGAACGACACGCGGCCATGCAAGGTCGTACTCTCGGCCAGGGGATCGGGCACCTCACCGATCGGCAAGGGCGTCGCACTGGCAAAGTCGGGCATTCCCATCGTCTGGTCGGGCGTGGCGACGACCGGAGCGCCGGAAAAGGGGTTGGCCTCTTCCTGGAGAAGCGCTTCGATCTCCAGCAGCTCTTTGCGGATCGCCTTGTAGAGCGGGGTCTCGTCCATATTCTTGTCGCTGGAGACACCGTAATCGCCCTTGTTGATCCCATAGAACATCGGGTTGGTGGTCGCGTAGTTGACAAACATGACCGCGATGAACTTCTGGAACACATTCTTATCGAACGGGTATTTGCCCGTATAGTTCGTGTCGTCCTGGACGCTGCGGATCACTTCGGCGAAAAGCCCGACGATGAACTGTCGGGCCGGAATCGCCGCAAGGGCCTCGCCATCGGTGTATTGAAACTCGAAAAAATAGTTCAGGTCGCTGTTGGCGTCGTGCCCCTCCGCGTCGGCGACGGAACTGAACACGTTCAGCTTCATCATGTTGTCGAGGTTACGACGCGGATAGCCGCGGTGAACAAGGTTCATCGCATAGGATTTGAACTCATCGTAGTCGGTGCCGAGAAAATGAGCGCGGCTCGACGCGATCTTGTCGTGAAGCTCGTGCAGGCGACGCAGCAGATTGCCACGGGCATCGTTGACGATCTCCATCATCTCTTCGCGAATGGGATCGTCGTCGGGAAAGAGGTCGAGGGTTTCGAATGTGGTGCGGATGACAGCGAAATCGTTCAGGCCGTCTTCCAGACAGGGATAGGCGATCCCGAGAAGAAGATCGGGCGGAATATTTTCAATCGCATCGGCATTGCGTATACCGCGATCCGGTTCTACGAGCGCGTAGAACCTGTTGTTCGTGTGCAGGCTCTTGATGAGCACCACACGCCGATTTTCGCTGTTGGAAGAGGACATAGTTCGTTCCGTATGTTTTAGATTTTTCGGATGCAACCGATCTTAGTGCGTGATCGAATAGGACAATCCGTAGTAGACGGAGCCGTCGAGGCTGAAGGCATTGGCCTGCAGATGGCGTGCCATCCGCAGAGAGACCCCGACATTCGGTCGATGTCGATAGATCTCGGCATGAACGCCCAGGTCGGTTCCGAATCGCGCTTCGAACCCCGCGAACGGCCCGCCAATACGTCCCGTCCCAAGCCCGCCGCTCGCTTTGAAAGATCGCATCAGCTTATAAACCCGCTCCGAAAGCGGAAATGAGTGGGTGACGGTCGCATAGAACGCTCCATGTTCGATGCCCGTCCCCGTCAGGTCGCGCACCCCGACCGCGATGGCCGGCGCCGCGCCAAAATCCGGTAGGATCGGATACTCGATGTTGAACGAATACCGTTTCTTCGCTTCGGTATGAAGTTCGAGACGTTCCATCTCCAACTCGATACCGCCCGGCGACCCGTAGTTCAGCCAGAGCCGATTGGCCTCTTCCGGCTTCGCGCCCAGGAGAAACTGTATCCTGGCCGTATTGGGGAGAAGCGTCTCCGCAGACGGTGCGAGCACCACGCGATCCGCGCGTCCGGGGCCTGCGAGAACGCCTGCGCCGAGCAGCGAGAACAGCAGAACCAGCGGCTGAGCCGCGCCGACTCTCACCTGCGCGTACCGGCCACTGCATCGGCTTCCGTGCTTGTCTGGGTCATACGACGCACGAAACGCCCCATTCGTTCCAACGCTTGCTCCAGGAGCGGCAGGGCCGTGGCATAAGAGCAGCGCACGTGGCCCTCCCCCGACGGTCCAAATGCCGGTCCCGGCACCACCGCAACGCGTTCTTCCATGAGCAGACGCTCTGCGAACTCTTCCGAACTCAGCCCGGTGCGCCGAATCGAGGGAAAGGCGTAGAAGGCGCCACGCGGCTCGTAGCAGTCCAGGCCGATCTCGTTGAGGCCGTTCACGAAGAGGCGCCGTCGCCGGTCGTATTCACTGACCATCGCCTCGACATCGGGCTCGGCGTTGTCCAGCGCTTCCAGGGCAGCGTACTGCGAGACATGTGGAGCGCA
>JBBQPO010000027.1:0-32786 GCA_038217285.1 Chthonomonadales bacterium | reverse complement strand
CCGTTGATGGCGACGTTGAAGTAGCGCTGTCCGGCAATCGTGAAGTAGGACTCCGCGAAGTGCAGGCGCACGGTGTAGCTGGCTCCTGCGGATAGGGCGGGCATGTTGTAGGCGAAGTTGCCGAAGCGCTGGGTCTGATAGACCGCCATGGGAGCGGCGTTGGCGGCGGAGGTGTCGATGGCCTGTGAAACGGAGTAGAGACTGCCGCCATTGAAGTAAGCGTCCGGGTTGAAGGTACCGATGACTCCCGGCCCGCTCTGGATTTTGTAGACGGTTGTTTGCGGTGCCGGCGTTGCGGAAGCCTGCGCTGAGTTGGGACTCTCCCCCGTCGCATTGACCGCGCTGACCACGTAGTAGTAGGTCGTGCCATTGGTCAGTCCGATGTCGGTATACGTCGCCGTGGTGACGCCTGAGGCGAGAAGCAGATAGGGACCGCCGTTTACGAGAGAGCGCTTGACGTTATAGGTCACGGCTCCTGCGCTGCCGCTCCAGCCCAGGTTGATCTGTGTATTACCGGGTGTAGCGACCAGACTGGTGGGGGCCGTGGGAATTTTGGCAGCGCCGCCGCCAGCAGCCTTCAAAGCCCGATAGACGTTGATGCGTCCGGCGCCAGGGGCGATACTGCCACTGTAGGGCGTATAGGGGTCTACATTGGAGGTGATGAGGGAGCTCACTTGACTATTGGTAAGCGCAGGATTCTGCGCCAGAATCAGAGCGGCCTCACCGGCCACATGCGGAGTGGCCATGGAGGTGCCCGAAAGATAGTTGTAGTTGAGGCCGAAGTTACCGCCAGCAGCGTAGGTCGGCACCGTGGAGTAGATGTTGACACCGGGGGCGGCGACGGTTACCCAGGAGCCGTAGTTGGAGAAACTGGCCAGTTGATCGTTACTGTCGGTGGCGGCGACGGAGATAACGTTGGGATAGGCACCCGGGTAGGAAGGCGTGGAACCCCCGCTGTTACCAGCGGCGGCGACGACCACGCAGCCTTTGGTCCAGGCATACGACACGGCATTGCCGAGCGTGGTCGACGAGCCGGTTCCTCCCAGGCTGAGGCTGATGACTCTGGCTCCGTTGTTCGCGGCCCAGATGATCCCATTCGCCACGCTCGAATCCGACCCGGATCCTGTGCCGTCCAGCACTTTGACCGGCATCAGTTTCGTGTAGGTCGTATCGGACACGCCTGCCTGCCCGGTCCAGCCTGCGATCCCGGCCACTCCGATACCGTTGTTGATCTGAGCGGCGGCGATCCCGGCGCAGTGGGTGCCGTGGCCGTAGTCGTCGGAAGCGTTGTCGCGCAGGCCGGTAAACGCGTTGTAACCGACGATGCCGAGAGCGTCGCGATAGATTTTGTTGGTCAGAGCAGGATGGGTGTTGTCGATGCCCGTATCGACGATTGCGATAACGATGGTGGCGGATGGATTCCAGATGTCCCACGCCAGGTTCGCCTGCACCTTTGGAGGGCCCCACTGATTGCCATAGGAAAGGTTGTTGGGCGTAGACTGCACATGGTAGATGTGGTTGGGTTCGGCAAAGACCACGTCTCCACGCTGCCGGAGGCGGGCTATGGCGGCCCTGATCGTCATCCCAGGCTGCAGTTGAATGCGATACGTGTGCAGCTCAGGCTGCCAGCCGACGGCCACGCCGACCGCAGCGTTTAATCGATAGGCTTCCTGTGCATCGTCCTGGTCGGCGCGGACACCCACCAGCACCTCATTCGGCACCACGGCGGAAACTTCGATGCTCGGGGCAGGAGTCGGACGCAGGGTCTGAGAGTTGGAATGCAGAGCGATGCCGGTGATTCCTAACACTAGGGACACCGTCAGACAGACATTCTGGATACCATGAAAGAGATTTTTGTATTGGTGGCGTAAGGATAGTCGGAAACGTGACGGATTCATAAACCTTGATTCCTCTCTAAAGCGACCTCGGATAGGATATATCCATCTGGGGATAGGGAGGTGTCAGGGAACCGTCACGAGTCTCCAGACAACACTGAATCTATCCTACCACGAAAAAAACGGAGATGCAATGCTTGCCAGGTGTTTTTTTGTGGGATCACGCCTTTCTCAATTTAGGTACAGTGGGCGTAAAGGCCGTGTGCTTCTGGCTCAGCGAGCGCAGGAACGGATCGAAAGACGACGCTTTTTCAAAATTTATCGCTTGAACAGTACGAATCACCAGTTTGGCACGGAATGTGCATTAGACTTACATTAAGAGGGCAAGCATACTTAACCTGCCGTCGAACTCCGGTTGAATACCCGCATGAGGGCTTTCAACGCTGTTAATGTCGAGACTAAATGAATCTTTCACCTGATGACTATAGGCAGTCGCTTAAGTCTCTCAAGCCATCTATAAGTAATTACCGCTGGATGATAAAGCTGTTGCGGGCAAGGGCCCGTAAAATGGGTTATTTCCCAGCACGTACCTATCAGATTCTGAAGCGTTTCTGTAATCCATCGCGGCCTTATTTTATCGGTTCCACCAAATCGGGAATCAAGTTCATGGGGGACTATCGCGACGAATACTCGCTGGCATGGGAAGTGTTCGATGTTTACGACGATGACATGATGCGATTTTTGGAATCGCAGACATCCCGGCACAAAGGCCTCTACTTTGACATCGGATGTAATATTGGCATCACGTCGGTCGCTCTGTCGTTATGGCTTGGCCGGGACGGAGAAGTCTGGTCCTTCGAGCCCCTTCCGGAAACGGTGGTTCGGGCCAGTGCGACATTCGCGTTGAATACCGTTGAAAATGTCAGCCTGTTTCCTATCGCGTTGGGCGCAGAAAATGGTATACTGAATATATATAGTACGCCTGGGCATTCCGATGTCGTGTCTGCCGTAGGTGCTGAAGCAGAGGGTGCGACAGCCATTTCTGTCAAGTGTATGACCCTCGATACGCTCTTGTCGGAAAAACAACCTGCGTTCGATACGGTCGGTCTACTCAAGGTGGACGTCGAAGGATTTGAGCTTTCGGTTCTACGTGGAGCAAAGAAGATGCTTTCCCAACGTAAGCCGGATATATTTTACGAGTTCAATCCACCCATGTTAACGGCCGCGCAGTGTGGGCCTGGAGATCTGTCCGCTTTTTTCGACGAGATAGGCAGTTGTCAGCAAGAGGTGCTGGAGAGAGATGGAACTAGGAGTAGTTTTCCGCCGCCTGCTTCTCGATCAGAATATGTAAACGTTTACTGTCATTTTAGACAGTCAGCCACCAACGCTCCAGACGTTGTGGCCCCAGAAGCGTCAAACGACACGGCTGAGGAAAATATAACCCTGTAAATTTAACGGACTAACCGGAAATCCGACTTTTCGGCTACACTTCTAGTGTGCCTGCTCGTTCGGTAGAGATAGCCGTCGGCATCATGGATTTAGATCCACTGTCGAAAATTTCCAATGACTCGATGCCGCTAACATCTGAGCCAACATCTTTTTCGGTAACTGCTACCATTCTTTAAACATCGCTGTAAAACATTCGGAACGGAGAACATATAATGTCAAAGGTTTCTGTCTTCATAGGCATGCTGTTAGGGTGTACCGTCATCGGGGGGTCTGTGTCGGCTCAGACATTCACAGCTTATGATCTGGCCGCTCCTGTAGTTGGCCAGGAACAATATGGTGCGACCCTCGGGTTGGAGTTCAATGTCAATACGCCTATCGTCATCAATGCATTAGGCTCTGTCGATACAGCGGCTCCGGTTACAGGCGTAGCACACACGCTCAACGGCACGATTATCACCACTATCTATGATAGTTCCACGCAACTACCAGTGCCTGGGTTGACGGCATCTTTCAGTTCCGCTAGCCCTGGAACCCTTAGCGGTGGATACTTGTTCAAGCCTGTTGGCGGCCTGAATGGCATCAGCTTGGGTCTTGGCAGTTACGTCGTAGCGTGGACGACGGTCAATAATAATGATCCAGATGCTAACTCAAACTTCGCCAACTTCACTCCCCCTACTTATAACGAGGCCGGTAACCTGATTTCGATCAACAAGACCAGATATCGTTACAATGAACAACTGCCTCAATTTAAGGGCTTAGACAAGTACCCGCTAAACACGTTTACGGGACAACTAGATGCCGGTACATTTCGCTATTCTCCGAGCACACCGGAGCCGAGCGCTCTGTCTATCTTCGGATGCCTGATCGTAACAGGTTCTGCGCTGCTAAGACGACGACGTCTGCGCAAATAAAGCAACCCTCGTGCGTTGTGCTCAATCGATGCTAGAGGGCACACAACGTTGTGTCGGTATATGGCAAGATTTGATCTCTGGGTGGTCAGGTTGCTGGAATATTCTCTTGCAATCGGGTAGTTGTCTCAATACGAAAGAAGGCTTCCTGCATTGTGCAGGAAGCCTTCTTTCGGCGTGTCAGGCATAGCTCACCTCGTGGACGTTCAGCACCACGAAAGCATGACAATACCGGATCAGCACCATAAACGACGGGAGCCGGGTAGATTTTACTCTACCCGGCTCCCGTCGTCATAAGGCCTCATGAGGCTATTTCTTGACAGCGCGTCGCCGCATGAACACGACTCCGGACGTGATCAATCCGGCCAGAAGACCAACGGTACCAGGTTCCGGCGTAGTGGGTGCTGCCGGACCTGTAAGGTTCAGAGTAAAAGAGCCGTTCGGCGTCGATGTGACCGTGAAGCTTGAAATTGACACGGTGTCCGCACCGAGTGTAAACGTACTCAGGCCGTTGGCGGACGAAGTGCCAGAGTACCGATAGTTGTTAAGGTTTGTACCCGCTGCCGGCACGAAGGCAAACCCTGCCCCGTTCACTGGTCTTGCGATCACCAGATCAGGAGTTCTTGCCGTAATGCTCGGATTGTAGGGAGTGTTCGTCGTGTTGAAGAAGAGTCCCAGAACGCCAGTGTTGTTGAGTGTCACCGGGGACGTACCGGGGGCGAATGTAAAAGCATTGTTTCCCAAGGTGAGCGCCTGGCTAAAACTCTTGCCTCCCCCATTGACCAGCAGTGCAAACGTGTTGTTGCTGGAATTGGTATCGTACTGATAGGTGGTGCTCGTGGTATTCCCACTGCCATCCGCTGCAAAGAGATACGCGCCGACAAGGAACCCCTGTGCCTGTGCCGAAGACGTGACCATCAGCCCACCTATCGACAGCCCGTAAAGAGCTACCCCGACTTTGAAATGCGTTTTCATAGATTGAATCCTTCGTAATATTGTGTTTCGGATAGTGTGCCCATGAAAAAGGATCTATATACACCATAAATACCTGATCGTGGTCCTTCGTGAGACAACATATCATACATGATACTGTATTGCACAAACCGTGCCAAGTCGGTGCTTTGCCGCGATTCTTTCGGAAAATTTAGGGGAAATGCCAGAGGCGCAGTGTGGTGTCACGGCTGCCACTGGCGAGAGTGTGTCCGTCTGGGGAGAACGCCAGGGCCATAATAAGGTCCTTGTGTCCGCGCAGGGTCCGAATGCGTGGGTCTGACGGGAGGCTCCAGACGGCAATTTCACACTTCTGCTCAGAGGAGCCTTCTTCGCTGCGCCGGACGACGCCTGCCGACAGAAGATCGCCGCGCGGCGCGAAGGCCAGCGCGGTCACGGCGTAGCCTGCGGTATCCCACTCGCGAAGAAGCTTCCCTGTCACGACGTCCCAGAGCCGCACCATACCGTCCTTCCCGCCAGTGGCGACGGTGCGACTGTCGGGCGCGAAAGCGAGGGAAAGCACCCCGTCGCTATGGGCCGGATGCGTCCACACGGGACGCAACGTCTGCAAGTCCCAGATCGTGACGGTTCCGGGTTGAATAGAGCGCCGTGGCGCGACACTGCCCGCAGCAAGGGTGCGGCTGTCGGGGGAACAGGCCAGCGCGTAGACCGGGCCGGAGAGAGAGAACTCCTGCAGAAGCGTACCGGACCGGGCATCCCACACCCGCACTCTATGGTCATCGCTGGCGCTGGCGATGAGATGCCCATCCGCCGCGTAGACCACACTCGTGATGTGGCCCTTCTGGCCCCGCAAGTTGTGCCGGCTTCCCCGGATGGACGCATCCAGCAGGAAAACAGCGCCGTTCTCAAATGGCGAATCGACGGCTGCCACCAGGGTCTTTCCTGTCGGCGCATAGGCGACCCCGACAAAATTGCCCTTGTCCTCGGCGAGCGTCTGGTCGACACGTCCGGTGCGAACGTTCCAGAGGGTGATCTGCCCCCCGATAAGCCTCGCATCTTCGGCACGGTCGGCGGCGGTGGCCAGCATGGTTCCATCCGGCGAAAAGGAGAGGGCGCGCAGCCCGCCGCCGTTGGCCGACAGTATCCGCACGGCGGCCGCGCCGTGCGCATCTCGAACCAGTGAGGGTACGACACTCAGGCCAGCCACTCCTCCCATCAGCGCCGCCGTGGAGGCCAGCCACCGTCCGGTTCCGGCATAACGCGGCGCCCGATGGTAAGCCAACATTCCCACGGCAATCGCTCCACATCCGGCGAGCAGATTCAGCAGGGGCAGATTCTGCGTGGGCGCCAGGAGGGCCAGGAGGGCGCAGCCCATCGTCATCCAGGCCCACGGGTTTCGGGGCAGATGCACCGTCGCCGCGGGCGACGGTGCACTGTGGAACGTCCGCGCGGCGGACCCGACAATCGCGACCGACTGGGGTGCTGCCCTGCCCGGAAAAGAGGCGGGGGCCGGAATCATCGGCGTCACTGCAGGAACGACAACGCGGCGAATCGGGGGCGTGGGGGCCGTAGGATCGCGGGGAAAAGGATCGCGCCCGCCGAGCAGGCGCGTGCGTTCACACCAGGGACATTCGGTCAGATGCGAGTCGTAACGGTGGCGCGGATTGAGGTCACAGGCGAGCAGGGCGCCTTCCGCTTCCAACAGGACACGCTGCCAGGTCCGTGCCTCCGGGCGCGCGGCGGGATTCGTCTGGCCGTCCTCGAAACAGCGGGTGAACAACTGCCGCACGCCGGGGTGCAGCGTGTCGAGCGGAGGCGCGGTCGGAACAGGGCGATAAGGGGTTGACCGGGAGCCATAAGGATAGTGTCCGGCGAGAATGCGCTGCTCATAAGGCGGAGGGTCGTCGGTGCCCTGATAGATCCCCGCGAACGGATGTGTTCCCTCCATCAGCAGTTGAAAGATCAGGACCGCCAAGCCGAACTGATCGTGTTCCGGTCGGCGGTCTGTGGTTGCGAACGAGCGGTTTTGCAGCTCCGGGGGCGTATATTCCGGCTTTCCAACCGGACAGCGAAACGTCAACCCTGTGCGGGAATCCAGAACCTGAAACGAGTCGGTATCCACGAGGGTGATCAGGGCGGAATCGGAGACAAGGACGTTGGATTCGTTGATGTCGCCGATGACATAGCCGCGGCTATGAAGAGCGTGGACTGCCGCAGCCAGGTTGCGCGCGACCCGATGCAGCGCCAGTGAGTCGAACGTCGGATAGAAGCGGCGCCGCGAACCGGGATTGTAGCAGTGGAACAGAGGGAAGGCGCCGGTGACGCGCGGCATGAGATAGCCTGCGAAACGGGCCTCGGCGTCGGCGGTATGAAGCAGGTCGAGGGGCCAGGCGATGGAGAGCTTTCCCTGCGCGGCCAGGGGATCCTCCGGCGGATTGGCAAGCATGGCGCGCAGCTTCTGAGCCCGCTCCGCCTCGGTGCGGTGATAGATCTTGGCGACATACGCCTCACCGGGACGAACGGCATAGATACGGGCTTCCCCGCCCGCACCGAGTACGGATTCTGGGGTGAGGACAAGCGGGAGGCCGTTGGATTGTCGCTGAAGTCGCATTGGTCAGGCCGATCTGGAGCGTCGGCTGCGCCGGTTCAGATCGCTCCCCAACCGGGCGGGGGGAGCGCCACCTGGTCGTCGGGCTTCGACTGTGAAATCCGCTGCATGCTGGCCGAGAGCCAGACGAACATCTCCACGAAGTTCAGACCCTCCAGTTTGATCGGTGTGCGGACGACGATGTCGGTCAGCCGCGCCATGTCGGCGTCCTTCACACCGACCGCAAAAAAAGCCACACGGCGCGCCGTTTCATCCTCGCGCAGACGCTGCGCCGCCTGGTCGACCACGCCATCGGCCTCGCCCTGCGGAGCGCCGTCGGTAATGAGGAAGACCCAGGGGCGGTAGTAAGCGATGCCGTTGGCGCGGTACTGCGCCTTGCGGGCCTGGATCAGATCGAGGGCCTTATGGATTCCTGCGCCCATGTGGGTCAGCCCCTGCGCCGCCAGGAGCGGTGGATCGAACTGGTCCGCAGTGACAAAGTCCTGCACAACCGTAACCTCACTGTTGAAGGTGACAATGGCGACTTCCACGCGTTTGGCGGCGAGACCGTCCTTGAGCAGATCGTTGCGGTAGGTTTGCAAGCCTGCATTGAGGGCGTCCAGGGCGGCACCCTTCATAGAACCCGAAGTGTCCAGCAACAGAACGCAGGGGCACCTCGGTTCCGGATTTTCGGCAAACTCGACGGCTTCTTCAAGGAGAGGTGAACCGGCCACGACAGATTCCTTTCGGAGTTGGGAGAGAGAGTGTGTGTAGTTCTACGCACAAGAGGCCCGGAAAATTCTTCCGGCGCTGTTATGGCTACTCACGGCGATGTTGGATCCCGACCACGAACTGCATCATCTCTTTCTCGTAACCGAAATCCTGCGGGTCGTCATCGGGGGGACGGAGATAGCCCTCCTCCGCGATACGGTGGTGCAGGTGATCACGCAGCAGGGTGGCCATCGGTTTCTCTTCCCAATGCGCGTGGCGACGCAGCCACTCATACTCCTCCAGGCTCAGTTTGATGGTCACACTACGGTTACGGGCCAAGATTTGCTACTCCTCAGGACGTTGCATTGACGGTACTGTTCCACACGCCCGCCGGATTTCCTGCCTCGTTGTGCATTCGAGCCGCGAAGCAACGGCGAATTTCGGCGGCAGACGGTCGTCTGTTGAGACAGCCTGTGGGGCGGAACGGACGCTGCCGACGGAGCGTACAACGTATTCAGGGTAGGAAGAGGGAGGGGAAGAGATCTTGTTTAAGCGTGTTTGGAAGGGTTCGATGCGGTTGCTGTCCGTCGCGGGGCTGACCGTTTTGCTTGGTCTCGATTTTTCCGGGCAGCAGCCGAAGACAGGCCCAGGTGTCGCCGCTGCGCAACAGGGTGCGAACAACAGCCTGGAAGGTTTTATCGCCCAGGCGACAAAAGCTGTCAATTCGCGACAGGTGGCAGGACTCAGGCCTCTCCTCCTGGAGGGAGCGACCGGGACGTTCGCCTGGGTCGAGAGCGCACACGAGACGTGGGAGGGCGCGGCGTTACAGATCCCGCAGCCGTTCAAGCCTTCGGGCGCGGACGCACCACCCGGAATCCTGGCGGTCTTTCATGCGTGGCACTCCAGTCAGAGCGACGGGGACCATGTGCATCGCCTTGTCCCGACGTCGCAGGGCTGGCGCCTCGGTCCGGAGATACCCGAAACGGAGACGCTTGGCTTCCGTGTTCGCGACCACGATCTGCATGTTTCGTTCGATGTACCCCTCAAAACCGCCATGTTATTGGATACCATTCAGGTCGAGCGGACGGCAAATCGCGTTCCTGAATTCGCCTTCCTGCGCATCTCCCATGACTTCCTTGTGCAGTCTATATCGGTCGGCAAGACGGCTGTGCCGTTCCACCAGGCGGGCGGTATTATAGCTTTCACGCCCCCAGAGGCGCGCCGGTTCGCGCTGACGCTACACTATAGCGGGCACCTGGACAACAAGGAGAGCGACTACATCCGGCCCAATGAGGCGGTGCTCTGCTCCTACTGGTATCCGCACATTGCGCGTCTGCCCGCGACGACGACCGTGACCGTCACGACACCGCCTGAATGGACAGGAATCGCGCAGGGCGAGCGCACGAAAGAGACACATTCGCTGGACGGCACCACCGCCGTAACCTATCGCAACGACATGCCGAACTGTTTCTATACGCTGGATATTGGCCGTTACACGCTCACTACCCGACGGATCAATAATCGCACTCTCTCCGTCTATCAACTCGCCCCGAATCCCGCGTTGGCACGGTTGTGTCTGGACACTCTGGAAGCGGCGATGGATTTCTATGAGCGCAGCTTCGCGCCGTTCCCGTTCACGCGCTATGCGATTGTGGAGACGCAGGGAGCGTTTGTCGGAGCGCTAGAAGCCTACTCCTTCGCCACCTTCGGACCGCATACCCTGCCGGAGTTGATACCGCACGAACTGGCGCACACCTGGTGGGGTGGCGCGACGCCCTGCACCTATACGCACTCGATGTGGGATGAGGCCTTTGCAGAGTATTCCGATGACCTCTTCACGCGCTCCCGCCAGGAGTCCGCTCCGAAATCCCATTCGGATTATCCTCTTCCCGCCAAACTTCTGGAGGAGCGGCGAACGAAGGCAGCCTCCTACGCGGCCATTCCTTTGTCCCAGGCTTTCGACACCGAAAACGACCATCACATTGCCGTGGGGTACGACAAAGGGCGGCAGGTCTTGAAGATGCTGGAAACGCAACTCGGACAGGCTACTATGCTCCGCAGCATGCGGCGCTTTTTCGCACAGCATCCCAGAGGCAAAGCTGCCGACTGGCCGGAGTTCGAAGGGGCGGTTCAGAACGAGACCGGTACGGACTACCACTGGTTCTTTCGCGAATGGCTGGAGCGCAAAGGTCTGCCGACCCTCGCGCTGGCGCACACCACCCTTCACAAGGACGACACCGGCTATGTCGTCGAAACAGACGTCCAACAGGAAGGTCAGCCCTACCGCCTTCAGCTCCCGGTCCTGCTCGAAATTGCAGGGGGAGCGCCTGTCCAGACGACAAAGGAGATCGACGGCGTAACGACTCATCTGACATTCCGCCTGGCATCGCCTCCTCTAAGCCTGCGCCTCGATCCCAGGGGAGAGGTGCTGTTCGCGCCGCCGCTGGGTACGGCTGTCGGCTTCAACCCGACGATTTTTGCGTTTACGCCGTGAGTGTCACGCGCCAGGCATGGCCGAAACTTCCCTGAATCCCGGCACTGTTTGCTGTTCGACAGGGTAAACTACAGGAGATATTCTTGCGTGGAGGCGGGAACGGCTGCCTCGTCGTGTGATGGGAGTGGACTGTGCTGCAAGGCGAAGCCAGGGCTGCCTCGAAGGTTGTCCTGCGGTTACCGGAGTTTCGTTATCTGCTGTGTGCTAACGGCTTCGGTACGCTTGCCGGTCGGGCGCTGGCCGTCGTTATCGGTTATCAGGTCTATCGTTTGACCAAAAGTCCGCTTGCGCTCGGCTGGCTCGGATTTTTCGAGGCGCTGCCTGCGCTCTCCCTGGCGCTGCTCGGGGGACATGTGGCGGACCGCATGGACCGCCGTCGGATCGTTCTGATCACGCAGTCGGTCTCCGTTTTATGCGCCCTGGGCTTTGCCCTCCTTTCCACGCAGGGCCATGCGGCCGCGCTCTATGGACTCTACGGGATCATCTTTCTGGCGGGGATCGCACGCGGCTTCGCAGACCCGGCCTCTACCGCGTTCGAGGCGCAGGTGATTCCACGCGAGGTCTACGTCTACGCGTCCAGTTGGTCGTCGAGCGTGTGGCAGGGCTGTGCTATCGTCGGCCCGGCTCTTGGGGGTTTTGCCTACGATCTGATCGGCGTACGGAACACCTATCTGTTGATCGCCGGTCTGTACGGGCTCTCGCTGTTTTGCATCTCACGGATCGCGCCGAAGCCTGTTCCTGTGCCGGAGGCAGGCGAATCGATCTGGGAGAGTATCGCCGTCGGTGTGCGGTTCGTGCTGCATAATCAGGTCATCGTCGGCTCGATGGCCCTCGATCTGTTCGCCGTGTTGTTCGGCGGAGCGATCGCGATGCTGCCCATTTTCGCCTCCGACATTCTGAAAGTCGGCGCGAAGGGGCTGGGATTTCTGAATGCAGCGCCCTCCGTCGGAGCGCTTCTCATCGCGCTCTGGTCTACGCACCATCCGCCGATCCGTCACGCGGGCCGCAATATGCTGATCAGTGTGGCCGGCTTTGGCGTGGCGATCATCGTGTTTGCGCTGTCGCGTAATTTTCTGCTTTCGCTCTTCGCTCTGTTCCTGGCCGGTATATTCGATGGCGTCAGTGTCGTCGTTCGCCGCTCCGTATTGCGCTTGCTCTCGCCGGAGAATATGCGCGGGCGGATCGCCTCCGTCAGTTGGATCTTCATCGGCGCGTCCAACGAGATCGGCGCGTTCGAAAGCGGCATCGCCGCGAGCCTGCTGGGAACCGTGCGCTCGGTCTGGCTGGGCGGCGTCGTCACCCTCCTCGTCGTGGCGATCACGGCCGTCGCTGCGCCGAAGCTGCGCCGCCTGAATCTGGAAACCCACGACGTGCCGTCTGTGGAGAAGTAGACGGCTCGGCTCGATCTGTTCCGGCGCGCAGAGGCAGGGATATCACATCGGTCCTCAAATCAATCGCGCTTTTCTGGAGAAGTATGCAATGCCCTCTTTGACCCAAAGGTTGGTCCTTTCCTCTCTGCTGACGGCGTTGCTGCTCGGTGTCGCCACTGGACAGACACAAACCCAGACCGACATACCGTTGCTGCACTACACCACCACCTGGATCGGTAACTCCTTCGCAGGCACGAAAGTGGCGGGACTGCGAAGCCGCAAGCATGTGCAACTGGATGTGCGGGCGATGTACGTGACCTCGGACGGCACCTGCTATACCGCGACAGGATGGGACGAAGACGGCGCGGAGATCGGGATCTATCGGGAAGGCGACGTCGTCGGCAGCGCCGGGCATACGCATGGCTGGGGTTACAGCGGCGGCAGCGCGGTCACCGCGAGCAAAGACTACCTGTTTTTCGCACAAACGGTCGGCAACGAAGGCGGCGGCCTGAAGGGTATGGGAACCTGGCCTTCCAAAGGCCGTGTCTGGTACGGAGTGTCACGTCGGCGTCGCGACGGCGCACCGGCCCCGTTCGAAAGTGGCAAAGGCGGCGATGGCGATACGCTGAAGGGCGTCTTTCTGCCGATCAACGATATGGCCGAAGGCGTGAACGCGGAGATCACGGGCCTCGCCGCCGATACCAAAAATCATCTCTTCGTCAGCGATCCGTATAGTGCGCAGGTCAAGGTCTACGATGCGGAGACGATGGCGCTGCTCCACTCCTGGCGCGTCGAGCGACCCGCAGCCCTCGCGGTCAATGGCAAGGGCGAGCTCTGGGTGGTACAGACGACCGGCATAGCGGCACAAAATGCCCGGCTTCTCCACCTTACAGCGGACGGCAGACCGATGCCCGACGGGTTCGATCTGCCCAGGGAGGTCAAACCGGGCGGAATCTGCCTGGACGCGCAGGGGCGACTGCTGTTGACGGATCGGGGCGTGGCGCAGCAGATCCGCGTCTACGATACCCACAATGTGCCGCCTGCGCTTACCGGAACCATCGGAGTTCGGGGCGGAATCTTCGCGGGGAAGGGGAGCGAGATCGGTCGGGACGGGCCGCTCCGTTTTAACGATCCAGTTGGGGTAGGCGTTGATCGGACCGGCAATCTCTATGTCTGCTCCAGCGGCTCCGTCGCTGGCGGCGGGACGGTGCTGGAGAGTTACGACGAGGACAACAAACGCCTCTGGCGACTACAAGGGCTGGCATTCATCGACACCGCCGATGTGGACCCGACGAGTGATGGCGTACACGTCTATACCAAAGACAAACACTTCTTTATGGACTTCAGCAAGTCGGCGGGGCAGGAGGCGACCTACCGAGGTTACACCGCAAACCGCTTCAAATATCCCGACGATCCACGCCTGCGATCCGGCGACTGTGGCGTCTTCTTCCGCCGCATCCAGGGCAAGCCATTCCTCTTCGTGACCGATATGTACTCCGGCGGGCTGCGCCTATTCCGATTCAAGCCAGACAGCGACGGCGAGTGCGCCATCCCGTCCGGCTATTTCGCCAAGGAGCATGTAAAGCCCGATCTGGCCCTCTCGAAGCAGCCCTGGCCGACGACGCAGCCGGAAAAAGGTGAGTGGATCTGGCGGGACAACAACGGCAACGGTACGCTCAATTCCGATGAATACGATGGCAAACCGACGAACGCGCCTGGGCTCTGGGGGTGGTGCGTAGACAGTCAGGGGAGTGTCTGGCAGGCCACCGAACACGACGGCATCCGGAAGTTCCCGGTGCAGGGTCTGGATAGGATCGGCAACCCGATCTACACCTATGCCTCCATGCAGACCGTGCCGACTCCCACGCTCTTTACCGAGCTCTGTCGCCTGGAGTATGTGCCGGAGACAGATACGATGTTCCTGGCCGGCTACACCACAGACCATCCGCACAAGGGCGGCGAGTGGGGGGTCGTCGGGACGGAGGTGCTGCGCTACGAAAACTGGAGTCAAGGCAGTCGCACCGCTTCCACACGGATCGTCCTCCCTTACGATGGGCTTCGCGATGCGAAAAAGTTCATCAAGTCGTTCGCGGTGGCCGGTGACTATGTGTTCGCCGGCGAGGGGCGCGAACCGTGCGCCATCTTCGTCTACAACGCGAAAACGGGCGTGCCCGTCGGCAAACTCCAACCCGACGCCACCGTTGGCTCCAACAGCGGCTGGCTCGATTTCCCCTACGCCGTCCGTGCCTTCCGACGCAGCAACGGCGAATATCTCGTCTTCGTCGAAGAAGACCTGGATGCCAAAGTGATCCTCTACCGCTGGAAGCCCTAAGAAGGTAACACGGGAGCAGACAGCAAACGTGATTTGCTAAACACGCTCTAAGGTAATTCGTCCCATACCAAATTGGGGCCATCAAAAACAAGGCGGAACAGATTGAGCACATCACGCCCGAGAACGCCATAGTTTGCCGCAGTGAGAAGGAAATCTCCTGCCAGTCGTCTGCCTAAGAACTCCAGTTCGACGGGAACTAATACCGCTGGAGATTGAGTGCCATCGAATCCCACAAGCATATATCCCGAGGGTTCGAGCGCTTCCTCCACAATATCCAAGTAGGGGAGTAGCGCGCGCGGGATCAGCGTCGCGTCGGCCCCGGTGTCTATCAGTATCGGAACTTCGGTGACACTTTTGTTCGCTGCCGGGTTTCTTATCACTACCCTGGTGACGGGAGCCGGAGGTGAGGCGAAACTCGCATCATAGTTCGGCATGCGTATCCTCGACAATGATCTTAATCAGCCGCTTCGCCAGTCCCTCCTGTGTGACGCGAACCAGCGGAAAGCGCATGGAAGCAGGGGAGATCTCTCCCGTTTCCGGCGCTATCTCGGCGTAGGATGTCGCTTGCTCGGGGACGACGATATAGACCTTGGTGTGCGCAGGCAGGTGCACCGTATCCGCGAAACGTAAGTTTCCGTTTTCATCTGTCAGGGCTTCGAATGTTTGTACAGGCATCGTAATTTCCTTCCTGGATCATTATACCTCGCGGCGTCACCGCTATTTCGGAGGACGGGTACTAAGGGAAGGTATCGTCTCCGACTTTCAAGGGATAAGGAGAGTAAGAAATGACGCTTAATGCGCGTGTCGCAAAGGCATCCCAAAAAGGTGTCGGAGCCTCCTCCTTGGTGGATGCGGTTGAGCACGATGCCGACCTGCTGAAGTCGAATCCTGATGCACACATGCGTATGCAGGCAATAGATTCCCTTGTGCAAAGTCGCGACGCTCGTGCGGTCATTCCTATCCTGGGAGTTCTTCCGGAGTTACCTGCCGATGACGAGAAGAGAGTGAAGCAACAGCTTGTCGCATTCGGAGAGACGGCAGTTCTGCCACTACTGGGAGCGCTTCAGTCAGGCGATGACAGGATGCGCCTGTACGCGGCCGAACTATTGGGCGATCTGGGAGATACACGCGCCGTTCGGCCATTGGCCAAAGCTCTCAGTGATGAAAATCGACTGGTGCGGCACGCCGCCGCGTTGGCGTTAGATCAGTTTCAGCATACCCCTATCCTCCCCGAGCTGATCGAGATGTTCCAGGATGACGACGCAATGGTTCGTCTTGTGGTGATAACGATGCTCGCCCGTCGCCTCTTTTGGGGGGACGAGCGTGCGATAGCAGCCCTGATCGATGCCCACAACGATCCGAGTGATCCTGTGCGTTGGGTTGTTATTCAGGCTTTCTGCCGACACCGTGAAGCGCGGACGCTACCCTTTGTTCTGGAGGCTATGCTCGACGAACACGTGCTTAATCGTTTTTCCGCAATGACCGCACTGGCAGAGATGCGGGAGCCCCAGGCGATTCCCCTGCTTATGCGTGCATTGACAGCAGTCAGTTCACTGGAACGGGAAGACGCGGGAAAAGCCCTTCTCAAATTTGGCGACAAGGATGCGCTGGCTATTGCGTTGCTGACAGACCCGCAAATGTCTGTTGCCACGAAACTGGATACCATGACAGCTCTCATTAAGATCCGCTTTCGCGTCAATGATATTCGCCTGGACTACCGATCACGTTCCGTGCCACAATATTGTCAGGAACTGCTGGAGAAAGAGATAACTCCGGAGACGAGAGAGGCGATCCATACGGTCATCGCGGAGATCACAGCCCGTCTCGATAAAACGATCCTTCTCCGCGCGAGTGGCTCCAGCACGGATGGAGCGGATCTGTTGCGCGCCGCTGACGAGACGAAGATCGCCTGTCGACCGGACGAGATGGCGCGGGCCTCCGACGGCATGGAAGGCGGATCGGAGTCTCGTGCCCCGTGGCTTATGCGCCTCCTGAAGAGGCGGCGTTAGATACGAACCAACGAGTTTGCTGACATCGTTTAGGCATCCTGAAACAGGTTCATCATCGCGTCGATCAAAATTAGCCCTACGGAGCCTGGCGATACGAGGAGCCTATGCCCGGTGATGAGAATGCAAACATGACCGTTGGAGAAAACCATGCAAATTCGATTTCAAAAAGGTACCGACGGACCCAGTACGATGCGCTGCCTGCGGGACGATGGAACGGAAACCTGGACAACGCTGAAGAGCATCACGCCGCATCATGATCTGACGCACTATGCGGTCGAGACGACGTTAGGGTTCCGAGGAGCCTTTTATGGTTTGATAGCGCAGGGTTGGAACATCGACGATTTCACGACGCGCCTGGCGGACGGAAGCTTTCGGGCGATGCCGGAGGAAGCGATGCACGCCGAAAGCCTGGTCATCCTGCTTCAGGGCGAGTATGCGAGCGGCCGAGAACAGGAGGAGCTTGTGGGGCTGGCGGGGCTCAGTTGCAGCGCCCACGATGTCGCTGCACCGGAGGTCAGTCCGGCGCAACTGGCTGCCGTTCGATCCCGTCTTCAGGAATGTTGTGGACAGTGGAACCACCTGATGCCGGGCGATACGCTGGAACTGCCCTTTCCAGCAACCTCTGCCGGTTGATGCAGAAGCCGAGCGCACCTCGCACCTTGCTGGCTCGGTAGTTCACAGAGTTGTGGCCCACTCCTGCAGTCGCTCGGCAGTGTTCTCCTGGTGAGGCGGGCCGTGCCCAGCGAGCAGGAGCCGCGGCGCGAGTTCGGCCAGACGGCGGGCGCTGGATTTGCCTTGCTCCCAGTCCGAGGAGAGGAATTGGATGGGCAGGCTCAGCCCGACGACGCGCCGAATTGGGATGACATTCAACACGGCGTCGCCACTGAACAGCACGCCGTCTCGCTCTCGGAAAAAGGCGATGTGGCCCGGCGTATGACCTGGACTGGCGATGACACGCAGCGGGCCTCCCGGAACGTCGATGTAATCGTCCGCAGCGAGGCCGCTAAGCCCACGCGCAACACGCTCGACCGGAAAACGCGCTTCACCGATCGCGAAAGCCAGGGCGGTATGGGGACGCGTCAGGAGCGCCGTACCGGTAGGGATGTACGTTCGACGCGGTGTGCCGAGAAACGGTAACTCGGCGTTATGGAGACGAGTGGTCGCGGATCGGGCCGCGAAATAGGCGGCGTTTCCGCCGTGATCGCAATGCGCGTGGGTCAGCAATACCGTGCGTACCTGCGTCTCCGCTACTCCTATCTGCCGCAGGGCCTCCAACAGTTCGTTTCGATCCGCCTGAAGCCCCGTATCGATGAGAGCAGCGTCATCTCCATTCCATAAGAGCCAGACGTTACTCCACGCCAGAGAGATCTGCCAGATTCCCTCCTCAATCCGGTAGACCCGCATCAGGCATCCTCTCGAGTCGATGGGACAGGGTTCACGAGCTCTTGTGGCTCCTCCTCCGGACGGGCGTCCGTCGAACCTTCGGCACCGCTCACGGAGTGGTCCTGTTCGATTCTGTTTATGACGCCGACGGCCGCTTTGCTGGTGACCGCGCCAACGATGCCGCCTATCACCGCGCCCGCAATGGTGCCGATTGGACCGGCCATCGATCCGGCAACGGCGCCTGCTACAGCCCCGCCAATTCCACCTAACTCGGCTCCTGTATTCGTGTCTTCTTTTAATTCGTCTGCTGTCTCCGGTCTCTCCGTCTCGCCTATCATGATTTTCTCCCCGGGGGTTCTCTAACTTGAAATTGCCGCTCGTGCAGTCGTTCTCTCAGGGAGAGGACAGAGCGAGATGGGTTTCGGTTCCATCAGAACGTGCCTGACTCTAAGTCTTATCCGAATTGACAGTCTCGGCGCAGCGCTCGGCGCAGGCGATCATAGTAGTCACGAAAGGGAATTTCGATTGCGCCGAACCTTGCCAGATGCGGCGTCAGGTACTGAACGTCGAGCAGAGTAAAGTTCTGAGCTTTCAACCGGGCCACCAGGGATGCCAGCGCTACCTTCGATGCGTCCGTCTCATAGTGGAACATACTCTCCGCCATAAACGCGCTTCCCAGCGCGATGCCATACGTTCCTCCGACCAGACGGTCGTCCAGCAGAACCTCGACACTGTGCGCCTTGCCGATGCGGTGGAGTTCGCCGTAGATCTTAATGAACTCCTCGGAGATCCAGGTTCCCTCCTCGCGATCCGCGCATCCCCGCATGACCCCCTCGAAATCGGTGTTAAATCGGACCTCGAAAATGCCCTGGCGCAAAGTCTTCTCCAGCGACCGCGAAATATGAAACGACTCCAAAGGAAGGATCGTCCGCGGATCCGGACGATACCATTCGATCTCTGCGGTCCAGTGGTTATGCATGGGAAAGACACCGCGCCGGTAGGCGAATTCGACGCCCGCCGGTGTAAAGCTGAGAAACACGCTGCCTCCTGTGGTTGACTCTTCTGTACGACGCCGTGCTCTGTCGTCCGAACGAAGCTCTCACGGCAAGTTCAACGAACAAGCATGGACTTCCTGCCAGAATCAGTCGACGGCAGTTCCTTCCTGGCCGCTGTGCGTAAGGTACAATAACGGTTACGACAGTCGGCCTCTTCGGCGGAGAGGGGCGGCGGAAGAAGGTGAGAACGGGATGGGATTCAGCAGCATAGAGGCAGCGATCGAAGATATACGTCAGGGCAAAATCGTCATCGTCGCGGACGACGAAGATCGCGAAAACGAGGGCGACTTCATCATGGCGGCGCAGACCTGTACGCCGGAAGCCATGAACTTCATCATTAAACATGGCCGGGGCATCCCCTGTGTGGCGACGACCGCCAAACGCCTGAAGGAACTGCAGATTCCGATGATGGTGAAGAACAACACCGCGCGCCATGGCACCGCCATGGGCGAAATGGTGGACGCTCTGAGCGGCGCTACCACCGGAATCTCCGCCTACGACCGCGCGCTGACGGTGAAGGTCTTCGTGGACCCGGAGGCGAAGCCAGAGGATCTAGCCCGACCCGGCCATGTGATCCCGCTGCGTGCCGAAGAGGGGGGAGTGCTTCGGAGGGCGGGACATACGGAAGCCTGCGTCGATCTGGCGCGGTTGGCCGGATTTCAGCCAGCGGGGGTGCTCTGCGAGATCGTCGGCGACGACGGGACGATGGCGAGGATGGCCGAGCTTGAGGGCGTGGCCCGGAAGTTCGATCTGAAGATCATCACGGTCGCCGCCCTGATCGCGTATCGCCGCCGAAAGGAGCGCCTGATCGAGCGTGTCGCCACGACCCGACTGCCGACCGCGCACTTCGGAGAGTTTACCGTACACGCCTACGAGGCTAGCGTCGCGCCCTACCAGGCGGTTGCGTTCGTGCGGGGAGATGTCACCGATGGCGAGCCGACGCTCGTGCGGGTCCACTCCTCCTGCGTCACGGGAGATCTGCTCGACTCCCTGCGCTGCGACTGTGGCAGTCAGTTGCATCATGCGCTGCAGCAGATCGACGAGGCGGGTAAAGGCGCGCTCATCTACCTCGAACAGGAGGGACGCGGGATCGGCCTCATCAACAAGCTAAAGGCGTATGCCCTGCAGGACGAAGGCGCGGACACCGTGCAGGCCAATGAGATGCTCGGCTTCAAACCGGACCTGCGCGACTACGGCATCGGGGCGCAGATCATGGCCGACATCGGTTTGAAAAAGGTGCGCTTCATGACTAACAACCCCAAAAAGGTCGCGGGTCTCGAAGGGTATGGTCTGGAGATCGTCGAATGGGTGCCGATTCCCATCGCGCCCAACCCTTACAACTATCGGTACTTAAAGACCAAGCAGGAGAAGATGGGCCATCGGATCGATGTCGGGGCGCCGACCGCAGAAGGACTCCCGACGCCGCTTCACGAACAAGAGGCCTAGTCGAACCCATTTTAACTGAACCCTGGAGTAGTAATGACGCATCAAATGATTGAGGGCAATATCACGGCGCAAGGGCTGCGTGTCGGCATCGTGGTCAGCCGGTGGAACGAGTTCATCACCAAAGCCCTGCTCGAAGGCGCGCTCGACGCGCTGCGGCGGCACGGCGGATCCGAGGATGCGGTCACCGTCGTCTGGGTTCCCGGCAGCTTCGAGATCCCGGTGGCGATACAGGCTCTTGCGAAGTCGGGGAAGTTCGACGGACTGGTCGCGCTCGGGTGCGTCATCCGCGGATCGACCTCGCACTACGATCATATCGCCTCGGCGGTCACCTCCGGGCTAAGTAGTGTCGCACTGGAAACCGGAATTCCCGTCTCGTTCGGCGTCATCACGGTGGAGAGTATCGAACAGGCGATCGAGCGCGCGGGCAGCAAGGCCGGCAATAAGGGCGCGGAGGCCGCTCTCGTCGCCGTCGAGATGGCCCAGATACTGCGCCAGATCCGTTCCTGATTGCAGGAGCCGCCCGGACTTCGGGGGCTTGGTCCGATGGGAGAGAGAGGGGAGGAGTGCGCGAGATGACGTGGCGACGTGTTCTGGGTTCCTTGGTAATTTTTATGATGGGTATCGGGGCGGGAGGGACGCTCTTGCATCTCTACGCCTCCCGTGCGGACAACCCGACCGAAGCGCAACGTCGCGCCCTGCATCTGCTCGAACAGCCTCCGCTCGTGACCAGTATCGGCGATAACCGCATTGTCGAGGCCGTGAAACGCATCGCACCTGCGGTCGTCAACATCGATACGGTGGGCAAGGTACGCCCGGACGAGGCGAATAGCGGGCCGCTTACCACGGGTATGGAGGTGCGTGGCAAGGGTTCCGGCGTGATTCTGACTCCCGACGGCTACATCGTTACCAACAACCATGTCATCGAGGGCGCGAACCGTACCAGGGTCACGCTTCCGGACGGGGCCTGGTACTATGCGCATCTCGTCGGTAGAGACGCCCATACCGACCTGGCGGTCGTGAAGATAGACGCCCACAACCTGCCCATCGCGCACCTCGCCGACTCCGATCAGGTGCAGGTCGGCGAGTGGTCGATCGCGGTCGGCAACCCGCTTGGCCTCGGCTCGACGGTCACCGTCGGCGTCGTCAGCGCCCTCAACCGCAGCAACCTGCAACTGGACGAAGGCCGGAATCTGGACGGCGCCATCCAGACGGATGCGCCCATCAATCGTGGCAACTCGGGCGGCGCGCTCGCCAACATCAACGGCCAGTTGATCGGTCTCAATACGGCCATTCTCAGTTCCGGTCCGAACGGCGGCAGTATCGGCCTCGGCTTCGCGCTTCCGGCCAATACGGTGCGCCGCGTTGCGCGGGAGCTGATCGCGACCGGCAAGACCACCTTCCGCCAACCGCGTCAGGCCTGGATCGGCGTCGGCCTCGATCCCGTTCCCTTCGAACGCGCGCAGGAGCTAGGTCTGCCTCCCGATACCGGCGCGGTCGTCAACAGGATCGTTCCGGCGACGCCTGCCGCCTCTGCCGGTCTCCGCGAAGGCGACATCGTCCTCTCCGTGGATCGCAAGCCTATCGGTGACGTGCGCGATGTGCGCGAGGCTATCACCGACCACCATAATGGAGAGACGGCCGTTCTGCGTGTCCTGCGTCCTGGCGAAATTCACCCCCGGGAAGTGCGCCTCACCGTTCAAGAGCGCCCTGACCTGCTCCCCACGCGGTAACCTGCCGGGCAACGACCCAAATGTCGGTTAGGGACTTGATAGCCCACTGTTATTATCTGACATGGTCAGGCAATTTCGGATCTGCTGAATTCGACGCAAACAGTTCGCGAAAGAAAACGAGTGCCATGTCCGCTATCACCGATAGAAGGGGATAGAAAACCATCGACACTAACAGGGTATGGAGAATTGCGGGCTCATGTTGGTTGAAGAAACCCCTAAACAACCCCATGGTTCCAGTAATCCGTGCAGCGATAAAAAAGGCAGAAACTGTACATGCCCCTTCAATTACCTTCTCAAGAGTTCTCGCTTTTGAGAAGGCAAGTACAGCGGGCGTCCGCAACCTCCGAAGAGAATTCTGAAATTTATCACGTCGCATAGATAGTACCTCCATGATTCTCTACTCGTATTCGGTCCGGATAGGCTCATGGCGTCGCCTTGCAGGCGATCTTTGAGCCTTCAACTATTATAGACGCATAGGGATCCACTAACCGACACTTTTTTGTAGAGGCTAACGCGTTTTCAGTATACCATCCAAGTTCAGGCAATTTTCCGCTTCTCCTTCTCCTTACCGGGAGCGCTGAATCCGCGCGCGCTGTCGTCGAGGCAGAGCACCCAGTCCGGACCATCGGCAGGCGGCACAAACTCGGTGGCTTCTTGGGTTGAGAACTCGCCGATCCGATCTGTCGTGCCCGTGCGCGGATCGAACCAGTGGGCCGTAACCAGTTTTCCGGAGAGCAATTTCAGGTCTACCGTAACCGGCTTGCCGGTTGGGATATAGACAAATGCGTAGCCGCCATCTTGGGCACGGGTCGCCTGCACATGGTCGCCACCCTCGCGTGGATCGGAAAGCAGGAGAGCCTGATCCGGGATTCGACCTAGATATGGACGTGAGCCGAGCAGTCTGCGCACATACCGCATCTGTTCCGCACCCGGTAGGTGGAGCGCCTGTTGCCACGGCGTGCGAGCAGCGGTGACCGCTGGAAACCGGCTTGTGTCGAGAAATTGCCAGATATCGTGGCAGCCGTAGGTGTGGCCATGCGCCCCCGCGAACAGGTCCCAGTAGGCCGCCTTGCGCACATCATAGTCGTCCAGATAGCCGTTTTCGACCTTGAAGCCGTTCGGATGGTCCTCATATCCCGGTTCCGAGTCCATACAGGGCTTGATAGGTGTCAGCGCGTAGTCGGCCCCGAGAAGGTTGTAGCAAGCGGTGTTACGAGCATGGCCCGTCTGGTACATATTGAAGTCCAGCCAGTCTTCAGTGTGGAAATACGGAGACGAGGTTTGCCCGCCCATGGGGTGGAAGGTCTTCAAATGCCGCCCTCCGTCGCCCTCCGTCAGTCCTGCCGCCATCGCACGAATGATTTCACGGTGCAGATCTGTATCGACGGGGCGGTCGCCGCCAAGTATCCAGATTATGGGCCGATCCCGATACCGCCGCCCCAGCCATGTCCCAAGGGCACGCGCATTTTCCGGGGTGAAGATCTCCGGCCCGCTGCCCCACTTTTTGTTCCACTTATCGCCCCACGTAGGCAGCATTCCGACGAACATCCCGAGTTCCGCAGCCCGATCAACGATAAAGTCCACGTGCCGGAAATAGGCTTCGTTCGGCTGCGCCGGGTCGCTGCCGAGCAAGGGATGGTCGCCATAAGGGTTCGGCGCTGCAAACTCATGCTCGGCAAGCACGACGGCCTGAATGACCGTGAAGCCCTGCGCGGCGCGCGCCTGCAGATAGAGATCGGCCTCTTCGCGGTTCAGGCGGTGGAACAGTTCCCAGGCAGTATCGCCCAGGTAAAAGAAGGGCGCGCCATCCTCGAACACCAGGAAGCGCCGGTTGTCACTGATTTGCAAACGCATGTTTCGTCTCCGTTCTACTTTCGCAGTTCTATTCTGTCGTGACAATGTCCAGGTCCCTTAACTGTTCCTGATGACGCTGCCATGTATCGATGATGCGGTCGTCGTAGGGATCGTCGTCGCTGTTCGCTATTCGGCCGGTCGCCTGCAGGCAGGCGACGACACGCCGTGCGCCCTCCGCAAACGGCATCGTACAGCGAAATTCCAGGTCACGGCGCGCTTCCGCGTTGTCGAAAATGTTGTTGTACTGGAAGTTGACGCGGCAGATGAAGGCGCGCCCGGCCATGCTCGCAAGAACATCGGTGGGAATATGGACGAACGTGGGAGGTGGCCCGTTCAGCGCCTCGGCCACGATCTCATGCATTCGGTTCCAGGTCATCCACTCTTCGCCCGCCGTATGGTACGACTTTCCGAATGTACGGGCACTGCCCGCCGCTTCGACAAACGCGCGGGCCACGTCGTCTGCATGGCAGGAGGCCCAGAGCGAACTTCCATCGCCATGCACTACGATCGGTTTGCCCTTGCGAAGCCGGTCGAGATACGTGGTGCCACCGCCAAAGCTGTGCAGAAGGGTGCCGCCGTCATGGTAGGTGTGGGCAGGGCGGAGGATGGTCACGGGGAAGTCACCGCGCTCGTGCGCACGCTGCAGGATCGCCTCGCAGGCTGCCTTGTTCTGAGCGTATTCCCAGGGTGGCGGTCGGTGCGGCTCCCTTTCGGTGATGGGGTAGCGGCCCGCCGGTTTCGCGTAGACATCGATGGTGCTGCAGACGATCATCTGTCCCACGCGTCCGGCAAACGCGCGGGAGAGACTCTCGGCATCGCCCGGCTTATAGCAGATCATATCGATAACGACGTCGAACGGCTCGGCTTCCCGCATCGCAGCCTCGAAAGCAGGGTAATCGTTGCGGTCACCGATCATCTGCCCTACACTGTCCGGCAAGTCCTGGGACCGCTTCGCGCGATTGTAGACCATTACCTGATCACCGCGTGCCTGCAGAAGGCGGGTCATCGGGGTGCTGATCAGTCCGGTACCGCCGATGATCAAGATCTTCTTCATTGGGTTCTGTTCCTTCTCCGGTCCACTGTGTGGCCGGGCTATTTGCCCCAGCCAAACTCGACCTGGTTCTCCCAGTGTTCCACCCAGTCCACATGGAATGAGCCGCCGTGCTTGGAGACGCTCCGTCCCCGTGCAAGCTCCATGCAGCCGACCCCGGCATTGTCGTTGATGCGGAAAGAGAACTTGATCGGCTTCCCCGCCTCTTTGCACGCTCTGACTTCAGGAATCTCCGACCAGGGAATAGCCGCTTCGACGATTCGCGTATTTCCGTCGTGAACGACCACAAGCTTCCCGTTCTGGACGGGACCGTCCAGTGGAGACTTCGGCTGACGCGGGTAGAAATGCTTGAGCGGCATTCCCGGCGCGTTCAGTCGCCATATCTCGGTGCCGCCTCCGTACTTCTCCGCCACCTTATTGAGCGCATACTCGTAGTCCGTGTCCGGGGATATCGTATAGTCCGGCATGGTGCCGGGTGGGTTGGCCGTGAAGCGTTTCTGCTCGCGGGGCAGCACATTGAACGCGATCTGCACGTTGTCGAAGTTAGGGAAGTTTCCGGACGGAACGATCGGGTCCATCCGGTAGGAGTATCGCCGCATCCCTTCCGGCCATATCAGTGGCTGTGGAGTGGAGGTGTCGGACTCCTTGACAGGGGCAGTTCCGGGATGGTTAAGGCGTTTAACATACGAGACGGCCGGGTAGAAGAAGGCGTCGTCGTCCCGAGTTTCGAAGCGCAGTGTACCGCCATCCGGCGTGGAGTCGGCGATTTTGGCGGCAAAGTAGAAGTAGGTGTCGTCGGCAGCGAGGTAGCCCGTGGCTACTCCTTGTCCCATGTTTGCGTCGAAGCTTTTGAACGGGAACCACGCCGCTTCTGTCAGCGTCGGCGACCCGCCATCGCTGACGATAGTTTGCGGCAGCACGCCCATCCAGTCGTCAAGTTTGCCGTCTATGGTTATCGTGCGTTTCGCGATGACGTTCGCATGAATCTCTTCTCGATGGACCGCAAGGCCGTCCTTGCCGGCATCGTACCGCAGCACCAGCGGATACGTGTTGCCAGCAGCCGATTTTCCGCCCGAGACGCGCAGCGATATCTGCTTTGTTTCGTTCCCGGCGAAAGCGAGGGGCTGCACGTTACGTTCCAAAACCAGGCTGCCTGCCTTGACCGTGAGCGTACCGCGCACGGCGCGGTTCAACACATTGGTGAGGGTGAGGCGCAGCGTTGGACGCTCCCCGACAGGCGCTGTCAGGTCGTGAACCGTTGTTGCAATCGGTTCGATACCTTCCACACGGGACGTTCGGAGGGCGGACAGTAGAGCGGCGAAGGAGCCCCGTTGTCCGTTGCCACGCAGGAAGAAACCGCGCCCGTCGAGCGGGATGACGAGGGAGCCTCCGCTGGTCGGGACCGGGTTGCCGTAAAAGTCATAGGCGCGAACGATCTGATTTCTGTCGGCCACGCGCATCTGTGCATGAGACAGCGTCTCGGATTTTTGAATCTCCTTGAGCAGCGCCTCTCGCCGCGTAAGCGACCGTTGCCGCCCAGTATGCTCTCCGGCGCCGGGGGCAGGGGAGGCGGCTTCCGTGAAGGTGAGCGCGTCAAGCTGTTTGTACATCGCTTCTTTGTGCGCAACCTCCGTCACCCCTCGCGCCGTTCGGAAGAGCAGATTGTCTGCGCCGAACTCCTCCCCCAGGTCACCGACGACAACGACCGTGCCATCCTCCGCATTCCCGTTCAGACCCTCGAACGCCATCGCCCAGGGAAGGCCGTTTTTGAAGACCATTTCCTTGAAACTCCGGTCACCCAGGAAATGTTGTGCTGCGCCGACAGCGGCCGCAGCCGACCAGGCGTTTTGTCCCTCGTGGATATTGCCGCCGTAGATACCCATGGCTCGGTCGTATCCGGCAGAGCGGTTGGCTGCGATAACGGCGGCGACCCGATCGTCGGTGTTGGCCACCCAACTCTCCGTGTCCCAGATCCGTACCCTGCCCCGTGGGCCTTTGCGGTTCAACCAGGGTTTGTAGTTTGCAAATGATGCCATCCCCTGATAGTGCACGCTCAGGAAGTCGAAATCGTTCAGGAAGCGGTCGGTTCCATCCGGAAACAGCTTGTCCAGCGCGTTCGAGGAGGAGTCGCAGCCGCCGACAAGCACATCCACCCTGGCATCGCGCCGGGCCTCCGCGACACCTGCCGCCATCTTGGCATACATATCCCGGTAGCGGAGCATATCTGCGCCCCATCCCGAGATCGAGATCCCTTCCCAGGGTTCGTTCCACAGAGAGCAGGCGGTGATCGGTCCCCTGGGCCAGCCGTAATCCGCACAGAAACGGTGTACGAACTTCCGGAAATCCTCGTCATAGGCAGGAGACCAGGCGAGGTCGAACTTTGTATCGAGCATCGTGCCGCTCGCGTCGAGCCACGGGCGCGGGCGTCCGAGCGGCTGTGTTGGTCCGAAGAACTCTCCTCCGCCTACCATCGCCAACACGGTGACGCCGGAATCCTGAAGCTCTTTCAACTGCTGTCCCTGCGCCTGGTACCAACGCTCAAAATCGGCGTCCGTCGTTGGTTTATAGCCGACCCCCCAGCGGATGGCGTGGACTCCCAGTCGCTGAAGAACCTTCGGGCCAAGATCGTCCAGGCTGAGCGTCGGATACTGGACCCGAGCCGAATCCGGCTTGAATGTGCGCACGCAGGAGACCAGGAAGCGTCTGCCGTACGGCGGCCCGAGATCCAGAACGAGGCCGTAGGCTCCCAACCGAGCCGGAATGTCGGGCGTTATCGTGAGCATGGACGTCGCGCCGGCGCCCAGCTTGATACTCACAGGCATCGAACGGGGTTCGCCAATATTGATTACGGTCGGAACCCAGACATCTCCTGGTTTCCCCTTTGTCCCGTAGGGGATAGTGTCCAGGTTGCCGGTCGCGTCCAACGGGGTTGTGAGGCGATTTGTGATGCGGAGCGTGAGTGTGATTTTCTCGTTCGGCCAGAGGATATTGCCGGGGATCGTGCTGGAGAGCAGATCCGCGCTCACCGAATCGCTCTGCGGACTGTTGCCAAGCTTGAACACCTTCGCGAAATCCGTCATGTCCTTCCCCGTGACCATCTGTGCGGATGCCGGCGCCATCCTCTGCACGAGGAAGACGCAGATGGCGGCCAGATAAAATACACGGGGTACCAGGAGACGGCATCGGCTCATTTTCGTCATATCGAGTATCTCGCTTTCCTAATTCTTATGCGTGATGTCGCGTACCTGTTGCTGGATCGCTTCCAGAGAAAGCACATTCTGCTTCCAGTCACGCTGAAAGATCTGCGATTGTGCGTTTTGAATCGCAAGCTTCGCACCGTCGGAGAACGGAAAACCGGCAAAGCCGAAAACGATCGCGAGTTCGATGCGAATGTGGCCCATGACAAAGTCCCAGGCAGCCTCTTCCGGAACGCCCATCCGGATCGCTTCGTCGAGGGACTCCCTCATGGCGGTAACGAGCGAGGCGCAGGTCGTCTCAACGACCCCAGGCTCCAGGATCGCCATCTGCTCAACGGTGATGCGATGCATGCGCAGTATCGGCGCGTACATATCGGCGGCGATCTTTGCGCCCAGTACATAGTGGAATTCGGGGCCCTGGATCAGGGCGCACACCACGCTCTGGCGCGCATGATAACCTCCGAACCAGTCTGTCTGCGCCTCGCGGGTCGTCTCTTCCATGAAGAGCGGCGGATGACAGGGATGGGCCGCGAAATACGAGATGTCTCCACGTTCCGGAAACACGCCCGCATACCCCGCGGCAGGATCCAGTCCCAGGACAAGCGTGCCGGCCTGCAGATCGGGCACGATCTCCGCGCTGATCCTGCCGATCAAGGCGTCCGGCACGGCCAGGATAACCACGTCGGCGCGGGCCAGCGCTGTGTCCATCTGAGTCGGCGATACCTGCTTCTCCGCCATCCGGGCGAGCCCCGCCTCGCTCACCTCGACGTAGAGCATCTCGTATTCCGGGTGATTCTTCAGGTTGTCCGTGAGACGGCAGCCCATCTTGCCGCCCGCGCCCAATAACACGATCGTCGTCATTGTGCTGATTCCCTTCTATTGAGATCCATTGAGAATGTTGCCGAAAAGGTCGATAGGCCCTACCTGCCCGCCTTTGAAGAGAATCTCCATTCCGTCCAGCGAGGCGTTCTCTGCATAGATGCGGCAGAGCGGAGAGCCGGGCGCGATCGGAGCCGCCATCTCAAGAGCCGTGATTCCCATTTCGCGTGCGGCGTAGCCGCAGGTGTCGCCGCCTGTCACGACGGCGCGCCGGATGCCGGTTCGCTCCACAAGCGTTCGCAGAATGCGCCCGAGGATCATGCCAAGGCGGCGTCCCGCCCTCTCGGAGGAAGAGTGTGGAAAAGCCTGATCTACTTCCACCAACCGGCGGTCTTCCGGACCCCGGCAGGTGTGTAGGATGACACTGCGCCCCTGCTGCATCGCGGCAAGAGCCGTCGCGCAGTACGCTTCCAAGGCTGCGCCGTCGCCGTCCGCACGGAGCAGGCGTACCGGATCGAGCGCGACCTCCGCGAAGTCGTTCTTTGTCGCCCAGTCTATCTGCTGCGCGGTGACGGGAGAGCAGCTTCCGGACACGACGGCGATCTGTTTCACGGGGCCGACAGCAAAACGAGGCAGGGGTGCCAGCAGGCCCTCTTCCTTCCAGAATGCGGTCAGGGCATACTCCACGCCGGAGGAGCCGACGATGAAGAGGGGAGGCGCGGAACGCGCTCGCTGCCATAACAGTCGCCCGATGGACGCCAGATGCGCCTTTGTAAGCGTGTCGAACAGAACGATTTTCTTGCCCGCCTGAACCTGCCTTTGCAGTGATGCCGCGACATGCTCTGCAGTTGAATCCAACTGCAGAACGTCTACCAGCCCGATGCTATGCGTCGTCTGCCGTGCAAGATGAAGCCGTAGATCACCCTCCTCCGCCGGCGTGACCGGATGGCGCGACATCGTCGGATGCCGATCAAGACGAAACACGTCGCTCTCCGGCCCGGAGCGGGCGAACAGGTTTCCAAACACGCAGAACCGGCTGAGCGACGGCGCGCCCACCACCAGCGGCACGAAGTCGGACGGAAACAGCCGCTGCCCGATTTCGATGGTGTGCCCGATGCTGCCGATGTGCGGTGCAGAGTCGAAGGTGGAACAGACCTTCACGTGGAAGAGCGGCGCTTTCAATGCGTGCAGTCGCGCGAAGATCTCCGGGATCTCCCGATCCATTTCAGCAGGAGTCAGGCTGCGACTGACCCCCGCGACGCCAACGGCCCGTAGTCCCTCAAACCGGCCAAGCTCTTCCGGAGTTGGCGGACTGAGAAACAGCGCTGTCCGCAGTCCGACGTTCGCAAGCACCTCCATCGTATCCGTCGATCCGGTGAAGTCGTCTCCGTAGAAACTCAGCAGCAAGCCTTCGGGCAGTGTCAACTCTTTGTCCTTCCGGTAGGGGGCGCGTCTAGTTCAATCTGCTGAACTTCGCAATCGCTTCCTGGAGTTCGCGGTGCGACCGGGCATAGGTCTCCAGAGCGATCCCCTGCATGGCAGCCTCCCAGGCCTGCCGCATGGAGGCGACTCCCGCTCCAGGTCCGCCAGGATGGGCCATAATACCGCCGCCTGCAACATGCATGAGATCGGTGGTTCCAAACCGAAGATAGGACTCCGGCACCTGGCCTGCCCACTGCCCGGAAGCGACCACGGGCATACAGTTATAGGATCTGTCTACACCGGGGAACAGGGGGGTCAGGCAGGCATGAAACGAGGCGACGACCGAGTCGTCCGGCTCCCAGAATTTGTTCTGCAGTCCGTTGACGTGGAGGTGATCCACACCCGCCAGTCGCCACAGTTTCTGATAGGCCGCAAACGCTATGCCGAGGTAGGGAAAGCGCGTGTACAGACCCCAACCGTTGCGGTGGCCGTGGATCGGCAGCGCGCAGTGACGGCGCAGATGGCAGGCGCCGGCGTATCCCACGCTGTTCAGGCTGATCATGACACAGGTGCCGCCTGCGGCCAGTACGGTATCGTGATGCCGAAGCATGTTGTCCAGGTCGTCGGTAATGTTGAATGCGAACATGACCTTCCTGCCGGTACGCTCTGCATGGGAGTTGATGACGTCCATCACAGCGTGTACCCGCTCCTCGAGAGGCGAGTGAGGAGAGTTGGCCATCAGCTCGTCATCTTTGATAAAGTCCAGGCCGGCTTCCACCAGTTCGCGCACCAGTTCCGCCGTCTGGCGCGGGGTAAGCCCAACGCTGGGCTTGACAATGGTGCCGATCAGGGGGCGGTCGTACACGCCGGAAAGCCGTCGGGTGCCGTCGATACCGAACTGGGGACCAGGATAGTGCTGTGCATAGACGTCGGGAAGCTCCAGATCCAGCAGTTTCAGGCCGGAATGGTCACTCAACTCATAAAGATTGCCGCAGACCGTCGCCACGAGAGTCGGAAGGTTTGCGCCGATGTTGTCGTACGGAAACGATATCGCCATTTCGGCACGCTGATAACGAAGCGGCCGGGAAGCGCCTTTCGGTGCGCGACACCCCGGCAGACTCGGCGTGTCTGTGGAGTCCAGCAGCGTAATGCGTTCTACGCGCGCCCCGGAGCGCTCCTTGAGTTCCGGAGTTTCGCCCGGAACCGGTACAAAGGTTCCGGAGGACTGCTCGCCTGCGATGACCTCCGCTACCCTCTCCACCGGGTGAGGCGTCTCCAGAAGATAGGTGGCTAGAATTCTCATGGATGGTAGATCTCCCCGGTCTCGGCGGAACGATAGGATCCAAAGACCAGATCCAAGGTTTTCAGGTTATCCGCACCCGAGGTCTCCGTCTCCCGGCCGGTGTGCAAGCAGTCGATCCAGTGCTGCTGCGCGGTCACCACGCTGTCCTGCACGAATTCAAAAACGGGCTGGCTCCAGGAATAGAGCGGCGGTGTCAATGTACGGTGGGTAGTTTCCCTACCGCGAACTGTTGTCACGGCATAGTGCGGGCCGAGAGTGACACATCCGGCGCGACCTTCGAGCGTGACCAGCGTCTGCGGGAAGAGATCCATTTCCAGTTGGGTGGCATAACTCAGGTCTACCAGGCAGGTGGCTCCGCTCCGCATCTTAAGGAGGATGGTCGCGACATCCTCGCCTTTGATGGCCGGATGGATGCGCTGCGTAGAGCAGGTCAGCGCAGCCACCTCTCCGAAGAAGAATCGTGCGAGATCGAGCAGATGCACGCCGAGATCGGCGATGATGAAACGGGGATCTTCGGCAAGATAGGGCTGGTTACGGAATACATCGTAGGCGCTGCGGAAACTGATGCGCCCGAAGAACAGTTCGCCAAGACCGGCGGCTTCGGCCTTAAGCGCGCGCATCGGCTTCTGCCACCGGAAGTTCTCATGTACCATGAACGGCACGCCCGCTGCGGCGCAGGCGCGGACCATCGCCTGGGCGTCTTCCGGCTCACGCGCCAGCGGCTTCTGGCAGATAATGGGCAGTCGATGCGCGGCGGCAAGTTCGACCAGCGAGCGATGCGACTCTGGCTGAGTCACGATATCCACAAAGTCGAGTTTCGTCTCACGCATCATCGCGGCGGCATCGACAAACGCAGCCGTTCCGAACTCCTGCGCAAAGG
>JBBQPO010000026.1:0-33070 GCA_038217285.1 Chthonomonadales bacterium | reverse complement strand
GACTAAACCCAACTGCGGACGACGTTCCTGCGCTCTGGTACGTTCCCGGCAAAAGGGCAGAATACCTCTACGGTGTTCGCTGATGCCATGCGGCGAGCGCTTCCTGTTCGCGTTCCGGTTTGAGACCGGCCCGGAGTACATAGTCGGCGGGCCGGGCCGCGGCCCAGGTCAGTGTATCGCGCGCGATCTCGGCAAAAGGGCGGAAAGTCAGGCCGTCGGCGATGGCGCGGGCGCAGTTGACGCTGTTGAAACCGGCCTCGTCGCCCTCTTCCGGCAGCCAGCACGGCAGCTCCACCCAGCCGCGAATCTCCTGCTCCTGCAAGAACTCCTTATCGACCCAGGTAAAGGAGGCGTCGCTGCGGCTGACCGATTTGCTGGTCTCCAGAACCTCCTGCATGGTCAGACGATAGTCCGGCCCGGTCGCGTTATAGAGGCCGACTTTGCCTGCCTCGACCATGCGGATATTCCATTCGGCCAGATCGCGGACGTCGATGATCTGCGTCGCGTCCGCGCCGGGCGGGCAGAGCAGTTGGCCGCCGCGGGCGACACGCACGGGCCAGTAGGTGAAGCGATCGGAGGGGTCGTGGGGCCCGACGATCAGGCCGGGGCGAATGTTGAGCGTGCGGCCGGGCAGGGCGCGCTCCGCCGCCTGTTCGCACAGCACCTTTAGAGGCCCGTAACTCTCGCCAGTCACCTCCTCCACCGTCTCGTCTTCCATCGTGGCGATGGGGCCGCTCTCGTTCATGTTCGGCTGACGGAAGTTCGCATAGGCGGAGATGGAGGAGATAAAGGTGTAGTGTCCCACCGCATCGGCGAGCCGCTGCGCGGAGGAGGCGACGACACGGGGCACATAGCCGCAGGTATCGATCACCGCGTCCCATGTGCGGCCTTGTAAGGCAGCCAGATCGCCGTTGCGATCCCCGATCAGCTTCTCGACCTCGGGAAACAGCTCCGGACTGTGCTTGCCGCGGTTGAAGAGCGTGACGGTATGCCCTCGCTCCAGCGCCGTTTCGACCAGAGACCTGCCCAGAAAGATCGTTCCCCCCAGAATCAGCAGTCGCATACTACGTTCCTTTCCGATCCGATAGTTGTCTACGGAGCGACGGGTTCGCCGTTCTCGCGGACGGTGGGGAAGTGGGCGCCTTTCAGCACCTCCCCAGGCGCGACCTCGACATTGTGTTCGACCAGATGGGTTTTGGCCGGGTCTTTTTCGTAGCGCGTGTAACCGGGCATGTAGTGTACCGCGATGGCGGGACGGCCGTGCGCGGATCGGTTGGGCGGCGAGCCGTGCCAGGTCAGGCAGTGGTGAAACATCACATCGCCTTTCTTCACTTCGCACGGGACGGGTTCGACAGAGACGTTCGGCGGCAGTTGGGCCAGATCGGGCAGGGGACGGAAATCCGTCGGGTCCGTGCCGATGGTTCCGCCTTTGTGCGCCCCCCACTTATGGCTGCCCGGAACCATCCACATACAGCCGTTCTCTATCGTAGCGTCTTCCAGCGCCATCCAGGCGCTGACCAGATCGGCGGGCTGGATGATGGGCCAGTAGGGATGGTCCTGATGCCAGTTGGTCGGCCCGCCGATGTACGGCGGCTTGTACTGCACCTGATCGTGCCAGACCCGCACGGTATCGGTCTCCATGAGCTGTGCGATCATCGCCGTGATCTCCGGCTGGTAGAGGTGGCGGCGAAAAAGGTCGTCGGCCTCCCAGATGTTCACGATCTGGATCACGACATTCTGCTCGCCGCCCATGTTTCGTACCGCCTCGGCTTTGCCTGCCGACTGCCCTTCGATGACAGCGAACATACGTTCGCGCAGCCGGTCCGCGTCGGTATCACTCCCTATACGCTGCGCGTTCAGAAATCCCTGTTCTCGAAAACTGCGAATCTGTTCTGCACTCAACATGGTTGGTTTCTCCCCCTTGAAAGCGGCTCTGCCGACGCGTCCGGACCCAGGGTTCCGCCGATACCGGCCTTTAGGAACCTGAATTATCTGTTAGTTTCGTTCCGTCGCCGTCATTTCCTGCCAAACACTTGACAGTATTCCCCGGATTTCTTATAATAGAGGGGGAGCTCATTGCCGTAACGTTCGCCTTCGACGACGCGTCTATAGCAGTGATTGATTCATGCGCCGCTCCTCCGCCCGCCTCACCGATCTTTTTAACCACCAGACAGGGGGTTTGTTCCGATGATGACGCTTCTGCGTGTCCGTCTTCCGTGGGCGCAATCGCGCCACAATGTGCTGCCCGTCCGGCGTCGCGCCGGAGGCGCGGTGGCCGTTCTGGCTGTGCTTCTCTCGGCGGGTGCGGCGCTGCCGACACGTTCCGCCGACGCACAGGCCGCAAGCACCACCGTCGATGCGCCAATGGCTGTGCTTTGGAAGCATACCAGTCTCGGGTATGGCAACAACCCCGCCGCCCCGGTCTATGCCGATGGAACGATCTACTACGCTTCCGGCAAGGTGATCTATGCGGTAGATGCGAAGCAGGGATCCCTGAAATGGCGATTTCCCTCCGACTCCGCTTCCACCCTCGCCGCTACCGTGATCACGGCTCCGACCGTGGCCGGAGACACGGTCTTCGTGAGCGCGCTCGATGGTCTGTACGCTTTTGGAACCGCCGACGGCGTGAAGAAATGGTTTGTCAATATCCCGAGCGGCGTCGCCTACTCGCCCACCGTCTTTAACAATACGGTCTACGCGGTCGGTCAGAACAATCGACTCTATGCCGCCGACACAAAGACCGGGGATTTTCTGCCCGGGATTTGGAGCATGAAGGGCAAAACGGGCGTGGACCTGGGCGGCGACGTCACCTCCGGTGTGAGCGTATCGAACGGCTTCCTCTACTATGTCACCGGCAACAATGTGCTGCATGCCATCGATCTTACCAGCGGAGCTCAGCGCTACGCCAACCGCATCGATGGCGATATCCGTACAGCGCTTCCCGTCGTCACCGGCGAAACATTCTATATGACCACCGGAAGCACCCTGTCGAAGTACCGTACCAACGGTATCCGCGTCTGGCCCCTGCGCCTCTACAGTGATGCGGCGGCTCCGCCCACGACCGACGCCGCCGGCAACGCCTATGTCGCCACCGTGGACCGCTACATCTACGCCGTCAGCCCGCTTGGCCGCAGCCTCTGGAAAAAAGCGGTGCGGGTCGACGAAGAGGTTCTGGCCTCGCCGCAGGTCGCCGACAACCTGCTGATCGTCACGACCGCGCGCGGCGGAGTCAATGCCTTCGATCTCGCCACGGGCGAGCTCAAGTGGAGCTATATCCTGACGCCGGGCGGCACCAATGCGAACTATCTGCCCCTCGTGACCAATATCGCTTCGACTCCGATCGTGGCAGACGGAACCCTGTTTGTCCTTTCCGACGACGGGACGCTGACGGCCTTCCGGCACGACGCCCCCGATTCGCAGGCGCCGACGATCACGCGCCTCGTCCCTGTACAGGGCGACTATCTCAACGGACGTCCGCCGTTCCACATCAGCGCCAAAGTGAGTGATGAGGGTTCCGGCGTCAACGTGAGCAGCCTGCGCGTACAACTCGATGGCAAAGATCTTCCGCGCCGTCCGGTGGGAACGGAATCCAGCGAGAAAGATGGATTTGTCTGGGACTCCAACGACGGTACGGTGGACTACTTCACGCAGGACAGTGATGCCGGTAGAGGTTCCAACCTGACCGACGGGCATCACAGCGTCACCATCTCGGTAAAAGACTGGATGGGCAACTCCGCATCCAAGACCTGGACATTCGTGGTGGACGATACGATTCCACGCCGCGCCATCAAGCGCAGTACGACACCGGGCGGCGCAGGCGGCAAATCGGGCGGCCTCGGCAAATCGGGCGGTGGCAGCAGCGGTCCCGGCGGCGGCGGTTCCAGTGGTCCCGGCGGCGGCGAGTAGCCCTGTCGATGGCTGCTCTCGATACCAACCTATCGATGGTTTCTCCGGCCTCCCCTTCTGCCGGCGCGATGTCCCCATCCCAACCTCTGGATGGGGACACGTTGCGCGCCTGGCTGCATCTCGCCAATGTCTCCCTGTCCCCTCGTCTGCTGGCAACACTGTTGGCCCATTTCGACAACGATCCCCTGCGTATCTTTGCCGCCACGGACGCTGAACTCGATCCGGTGCCGGGGTTTCAGGCGCGACATCTGGTGCGTCTGCGGGATCCCCTGACTCTGCCGACGGAGAGACAGGTCGCCTGGATCGAGAAACAGGGTGTCTGGCTGGCGTTGCGCGGTCGCCCGGAATATCCGGAGCCTCTGGAGATCCTGCCGGATGCGCCGCCTATTCTCTTCGTGCGCGGCACGCTGCAGCCGGACGACAGCCACAGCATCGGCATCGTCGGCTCCCGCCATGCCACGCCTTACGGGCGAGCGACCGCAGAGCGCATGAGCCGTGAACTGGCTGAGCAGAATATCGCCACTGTCAGCGGGGGCGCGGTCGGGATAGACGCGTCGGCGCATCGCGGCGCTCTGTCGGGGGGCGGTCGGACTCTGGCCTTTCTCGGCTGCGGGCTGGATGTGGACTATCCTCGCGAGAATCGTCACCTCTTCGAGCAGATTATCCAGCAGGGCGCGATGATCTCCGAAAACCCGCTTGGAGCGCAGCCGGAAGCCTGGCGGTTCCCGGCCCGCAATCGCCTCATCAGCGCGATGTCGCTGGCGGTGCTGGTCATCGAGGCGCCCCGCAAGAGCGGCGCGCTGATCACGGCGAGTTTTGCCGCCGATCAGGGCAGACCGGTGCTGGCGGTGCCAGGGAACATCGACCGACTCTCCAGCGAAGGCTGCAACGACCTCATCAAAGACGGCGCGACAATGGTGACGGAGATGGTCGATATCCTCCGCTCCGTGAATCTGCTGCCCCTCGCCGCCCCTTCCGCCTCGCAGGGCGTTCTCGACCTGCGCGAACGCCGCCCTGCCCTCAAAACAGACCGAATGGAAGAGGCTCCGAATCGAGCGGTGGTCGCTACCGCTCCCGCATCCGACATCAGCGCCTTACTCCGCTCTCTGCCCCCGCTGAGACGACAGTTGATGGAAAACCTCACCCAGACGCCGCAGCATCTCGACCAACTCGCCCAACGCGCCAGCATCCCCGCGACCGAAGCCGGTATCGAGCTGATCTTTCTGGAACTGGAAGGTCTGGTGCGCCGCCTGCCCGGTAACACCTACATTCGTACCATTGGCTGAAACGAGGCCGCCTTATCGTAAGCTGGTTTGCAGCCTCGTTGGACTCATGTGTATAATAGAAGGAAGCGCTACGCGACTTGCGCCTGGTGTTCGTTATACTGGAACAGCCTCGCTGAGAGGGTAGGATCAGGGTGGAGCATTTTATGGACAACACACAACTTCTTACCATAATGGAGCGCGATCCCGCTAAGATGAGTGGCGCATGGATTTTTCGTGGAACGCGTGTCCCTGTAGCAGCCTTATTCGAGAATCTGAAAGATGGGGCTTCCATTGACCAGTTTTTGGAGTGGTTTCCCGGAGTGACCCGCGCCCAGGTCGAGGCATTGCTCGACTTTGAACTCACGTCCCTGACGAACATCAAATTGACATGAAGATTTTGTTTGATCAGGGAACGCCGGTACCACTGCGCCGCCACCTGTCAGGTCACGTGGTTGATACGGCCTATGAGCGTGGATGGGCGGCACTGTCCAATGGAAATCTAATTGCTGTTGCAGAACAAGATGATTACGACCTGCTCATTACGACAGACCAGAACCTCCGTTATCAACAAAATTTTGCAGGCCGTCAACTTGCGACTCTGGTTCTGCTGTCCACCTCATGGCCCCGTATCCAATTGCATCTGGACGCTATCCAAGATGCAGTTGATGCGATAGTTCCAGGGGCATATCAGGAAGTCGTTATTCCGCGATGAAGTTCCAGCATCCGCGTTGCGTTTGAAGATCGAAAGGCAAAACTATGGATTTGATATTGAATCTTCCGCTCGACGTTGAGGAGCGCCTGGACGAGCGCGCAAGAAGAGCGGGTCTGTCTCCTGAAGATGCCGGTCGCAGACTCGTGGAAGCGGTGCGCGAACCGTCGTTATCGCCCTCGGAACTCTTCGGTTGGATTTTGATCATCTTCCTGGTCGCGCGATCCGTAAAGCCCTTGCCACCGGAAGTGGAAGAGGCGTTGCGATCCGCTATGCAGCCCAGCATTGACCATATCCTGCGGGATGGAACGCCGGAAGAATGGGAAGCTCTGCTGCCCAGAATGCCGGAGGAGAAGCCCAAAATGGGAGCAGAAGTTGTTGCGATGCTGGAGCGCGATGGAGTGTTTGGCGCATGGGCAGATCGTAAGGATATAGAGGACAGCGCCGACTACGCCCGCCGTCTGCGGCGTCAGGCAGAGACGCGGCGACGCGAAGCATGAAGCGTCTTCTCGACTCGGACATTCTGACGCTCTGCACGTTCAATGTTCGCCACTTTCGGAGCATTGGCGATCTCGTGACGGAAGCCCCCTCTCCGCGCTGAAACGAGGCCGCTTTGTCGCTTGCGTCGTCCCCAACCTCGGCTTCCTCTCTCCGCTCGGAACTGCTCTTTATTCTCAAAGCGGCCCGTCCTGGTTTCTGGTCAACGGCGGTCTGGTTCTATCTGCTGCCTGTGGGGCAACGGAATATGTTCGGCACTCCCGCGTTCTGGCTGGGCCTGGTCTACTGCACCTTTCCGCTCGGACTGCTGCTCTACGGCTGGAACGATCTCGCCGACCGGGTGACGGATCGCCTCAATCCGCGCAAAGACAGTCTGATCTTTGGCGCGAGAGGAACCGACGCCCAACTGGCGCGCCTGCCGCACCTTATCGCGCTGGTGCAGGCGCCTTTTCTCCTCGCCTTTCTGCTCCTGCTCGGCTGGAAAACGCTGGTCTGGTTCGCCGCCGTCCTGCTGGTGAACTGGCTCTACAATCGTCCGCAGTTTCCCTTCAAAAGCCATGCGCCGCTCGATATGCTGAACCAGGCGGGCTACCTGCTGGTATTTCCGCTCAGCAGTTGGCTGAACGGTGTGCCGCAACTGCCCTGGGCCACGTTCTTGTTCAGCGCCACGTTCGCCATGCACTCGCACCTGTTCGGGCAGATCATGGACATCGTTCCCGACAAGGAGGCGGGCCGACGCACGACCGCGATCTGCCTCGGGATCGTGCCCGCGAAGATCCTGCTGGTCGCGATGCTGGCAGGGGAGACGGCTCTCGTCACCTGGGCGTTCAAAAACCCCTATTTCAGCCTCGCAATGGCGCTGGGAACCCTCTGGATTTTGTTCGACCTGACCGTTCTCTTCCGCAACCGCCTCTATCCCAACAACGCCCTGACCCTCTTCGCACTCGGCCTGAACTTCGCCATGTTCAGCACCATGCACTGGGTCTGGCTGACCGGCGTCCTCTTGCACATGCGCTAGCGTTCTGGCGCGACGCTGCTTCAGACACAAGGACGAGCGCTGGCGGCTATCGCGATACGACTTCCTTCAGTAGACTTACGGCGTCGGCGTTAAGCGCAGGACATAACCGCCTGCCGGATTCAAAGCGGCGGCAACGGTATCTGCCGCAGTCACGTTTTGGCGTCGAAGGAGCAGATGCGTTGGCTGATCGGCGTGAACGGTATCGTCTGCATAGATCTCCGCCGTATAGTGGCCGGAGCCTAGAAAACGCAGGGGAATGGCCAGGTTTCTCGCGCTGCTGTCGGTCATGGCGCCAACGTACCACTGCTTGCCGTAGCGGCGCGCTATCGTAATGTATTTTCCCACTTCTCCGTTGAGTACCTTCGTCTCGTCCCAAACCGTTGGTATCTGGGTCATAAATTCCAATCCAGGCTGGCCGCGATACGCGGCGGGATAATCGGCGACCATCGGCAGATAGTCCTCATACACGACATACCGCGCGATTTGTCGTGCCCGCGAGCCGATCGTGACGGGCGCGACATTCTGAGGTTTGAACTGCTGTTGCGTGACATTGCGGAACGAACCGGAATGGTAGTCCAGAGGCCCTGCCAGCATACGGGTAAACGGCACGATCAACTCGTGTTCCGGAGTGCTGCCTACCGGATCCCACTTGTCGTACTCCAAATTATAAACGGACTCCAAGGTCAGCAAATTCGGGTACGTACGGCTGAGGCCGGTAGGCTTGGAGATGTTGTGGAGGGTGACGGTAAGGTGATGTTTTGCGGCAAGGGCGACAAGGTCATGGATGAAGTTGATCATCTCCTGATCGTCGCGTTCCACGAAATCCACCATGACGCCTTCGATTCCCCACTTCTCATAGAGGGGAAAGGCGGTCTGCATATGCGCCCGCGGGGCTCCCACATTCATCCATAATCGCAAGCGAACTCCCTTTTGGTGGGCGTAAGCGATGACGCCGGGCAGATCGATGGCCGGCAGGCTATGCGTGATGTCCGCGCCCTGATAGGGAACGATGGGACCCCCGTACCAGGCGACGTTGTCCATGCCGTCCAGAGAGTGATAGGCAATGCCCTGCTCCGCGCAGAAGTCGATGTAGTGCTTCATCGTCTGGGTGTTCAATCCCCCTGCAAAGCCGGCGGCATCGCCGACCGCATAGCCGTTCCACCAGGGGAAGGTCGTCTTGCCGGGCTTGATCCAGGAGGTGTCTTTGAGGGCGCAGGGCGGATTGAGGTTGGTAATCAAGTTCGACTCGATCAGCTTACCGGGTTGGTCGGCAATCATGAGCACGCGCCACGGAGAGACGTGCGGCAAAGCAGCCTGCACCGCGATCTGCCGATTGTCAGGATGGGGGGAGAGGCGACTCTCAAGTGTGCCGGGTGCGTCGGATCTGCCGATCAGATACATACCTGCGTAATCGGTCAGATCGGCTTCCGTGATGCCGACCCAGATATTGTCTGGATACTCCAGCAGGAGCGGAAGGGCGAGCAGCGACTTGGAGGAGACCGTTTGCAACGGAACCGGCTGATAGTAAGCCTCATACGGTGTCGTAAACGAAGGGAGAGGCAGCGTGTACGCCCTGGGATTCCCGACGAAAGCGAAGGTCGAATGCTCTTGCGTAATCGTCAGGTTCGATAAAGCGGACTGTTGAGGAAACCTGTAGCGGAAAGCAACGCCATCATCATACGCCCGAAAGACCAGTTCCATGCGGCGGTGGGGTTCGGACTGTTCTTCCAGCGAAACGGTGGCTTCCTCATAGTGATCCCGTACTTGACTGGTCTTGCCGGGAAAAACCCTATAGACCTTGTCCCGGTGTTGGAATGCCACCCGAAGAACGCGGAGGTTGTTCAATGACCCGGCAGGCGCAAGGTCGAGGCCCAACGCCGCCTGTCGGATCAAATATCTATGTTTGTAGGAGACGCTGTAACGCGCAAGGGAGGCGCTTCCAGGGGGAGCAGATACGTCGAACTCGACCTGGATGTTTCTGTCAGGCGACGCAAGAACAACCGCCTTATTGCCTGTTCGCGCGTTGGCCGCGTTGACAGATCCTGGTTGAGAGGCGTGCGCCCCTCCGATAAGACACATTGAAGTGAGATACAACAGAGAACATATCTGTTTCATAATGGCTTCCTAACATAGCGGTTCTCGATAACGGCTATGCAAAACGACGTAGCGGAGAGAGAAAAATTGCTTGAGAGTACGGCATCCTCAGTATCGGAGCGAGTTCATCGACCGTCGGCTCTATCGGTACGTTCTCTTCTCGGAGTATGGTGGCACAATGCGTCGGCGTTTGCGTATAAGGGCATAGGTACTATTTCGAGAAGCGCGACTATAGGTTAGATCGCTTCAAGGATGGCGAGAAAGGAAAACCCTATGCAACGCTTTCCTGTTCTCTTTGTTCGGATGATGGCAGTTCTCCTGCTTTCCGGCTCCTGTCTGTTCCTGTCTCTGTGCGCACGAGCGGATGCGACAGGGGAGAGACGCCGCGCTCAACTGGCGAAGGTGCAGCGTGTCGTCGTCGTGCCACCGTTTTTTGGGACGGAGACCCTGAGCAAGCTGGACGAACAGAAGGCGCATCCGGAAAAAGACAGACCGGATGCGAAGTTAGCCGAGTATGCGGGCCAGCTTCGCACTCTGGAAACCCACGCGCGGGAGTGGCTGACGCAGCGCATCAAGGCGCGCACGAACTTCGAGGTCGTTTCGCTGGAAGAGTTCGCGGCTGCGCTGAAAGATCTGAAGCTGACGCCGCAGATGCTCTTTCAAAACGGAGGGAAGATGAAGGGCAAGGGCTTTGCAGCGCCGGAGAGCGTTGCCGTCCGCGCACTCGCCCTACGTCTGCATGCCGATGCCGTGCTGCTCTGCACTCTGGACGAGCCGCGTCGCAGTGGCGGCAACTACCTTTTCGACCCCCTGGCCGGTTTGAGCTACGACAGTCCGAAAGTGCGCGGTAAGATGGGCTTCTGGCTGATCCTGCCCGACGGTAAGGAAGTGCTGCACGAGACGACCGAAGTGCTGCATCCTGTCAGCAAGATCGGCAGCCGCACGTTTCTTCAGACCGACTGGACCGAAACCGAGGACGAGGTGATCGAAGACTTCCTCGACGAACTGACCCGCTACACGCCTCTGAAGACTATCGGCGACAAGCCCACGACGGGAAAGGACCGATAGTTGTCTTTTGAAGGAGGCAGGCTGCGATGGGACTCTGTGCCGTGAGGTAGAATAGGGAGAAATGGCGGCCTGTGTGCCTGGGGGAGGGATTTGTTGACGGCAGAGAAGTGGAAGGTAGTCGTGGTAATGCTGCTGGCGACGCTGGCGGTATCGCTCGGGGAGGCGCTGCTCTCGAAGGGGATGAAGCTGACCAATGTGCCGACAGCCTCGGGCCTGATGCAGGCGCGGGCCGTGCTGAACCGCTATGTGATCTGCGGGACGATCCTGATGACCGCCTATTTCGGCCTCTATATGCTGGCGCTGCGCTGGGCCGACCTCAGCTTCGTGCTGCCGCTGACAGCGGTCTCCTATCTGCTCGGCGCGCTGCTGGCGAAGTACTATCTCGGCGAACACGTCTCCCCGACACGCTGGGCCGGGGTGCTGATCATCACGTTCGGCGTGATCGTCGTAGGATGGGGCGAGCGCGGCGGCAGTGGCGGGACACATTGATATGGCCCTCATGATGCTGATCGTGCACTTCGTGTTAAATCTGATGTTGGCGGCGTTCGTTTTCTACTCCGGGCTGACGATCTGGGCGGCGCGCAAGTGGGCGCGTTCTCGCACGGCCCTGACGCCAGAGTTTCTGCCGCCCGTCACCATTTTGAAACCGGTGCGCGGCGTCGATGCCCATGCCTACGCGAACTTCGTCTCGTTCTGCCGCCTGGACTATCCTGCCGACCGGGTGCAACTGCTGTTCAGCGCCCTCGACGCAGACGATCCGGCACTGGCACTGGCCGAGCGGTTGCAGGCGGAGTTTCCGGAGCGCGACATCGAAATCGTGCGCCCCGGCCCCGAAGCCATGCGCGGGCCCAACCGCAAGGTCTGCAACCTGGCTGCCATGCTGCCGACGGCGAAACACGATCTGCTGGTGCTGTGCGACAGCGATATGCGCGTGGAACCGGACTACCTGCGCCGTCTGGTCACGCCGTTTCGACCGGAGGAAGCGACGACGGGACGCGGTGTCGGGCTGGTGACGTGTCCCTATCGCGGCTGCGCCCCGGAGAGCCTGCCCGCCGCCCTGGAGGCGCTGGGCATCGGCTCCGACTTCATTCCGAGCGCGCTTGTGAGTCGGGCGCTGGAGGGCGTCTCGTTCGCCTTCGGATCGACCATCGCCCTGCCGAAATCGGTGCTCGCGGAGCTTGGCGGGTTCGAAGCGCTGTTCGACGAGCTGGCGGACGATTTTCGTCTCGGCAACGGTGCGGCGCAGGCGGGCTATACCGTCGTACTCTCCGATGTAATCGTGGACGATGTGCTGGGCGCGGAGCGGTTCGGCCCGATGTGGTCGCGCCGTCTGCGCTGGGCGCGCACAGTACGCTCGTGTCGGCCTGCAGGCTACGCGGGCGCCGTCATCACGCACGGCATCGCGCTGGCCCTGCTGTTTCTTCTCGCCTCCCATTTCGCCCTCTACGGCTGGCTGACCTTCGGCGCGGTGCTGCTGCTGCGCCTCGGCGTGGCCCTCTTCGTCGCGCATCGCTACACCCGCGATCCCAACATCGCCCGCTTCCTGCCGCTCCTCCCTCTCAGCGATCTGCTCGGCTTTGCGCTCTACATGGGCAGCTACTGCGGCAGCCGAATCGTCTGGCGCGGCGAACGTTTCCGGCTGCTTCCCGGCGGCAAACTGCTGCGCGAATAGCCCAATAGGGTATCCTGTAGGCTATGCGCGTACTGATACTTGCCAATGGAGAGCCGCCCGCCGCAGCGTGGGCGCAGCGGATCACCGCCGAACACGACCTCCTCATCGCAACGGACGGCGCGGCCCATGAGGCCGCCGACCTGGGCCTCACGCCCGACATCGTCTGCGGCGACTTCGATTCGATCCGCATGGAGGTCGCGCAGACAGCGCTTCCGAACGCCCGCTTCCTGCCGACCCCCGATCAGGAGCAGGCCGATCTCGAAAAAGCGCTGACCGTGGCGAAGGAACAGGGCGCGACCGCCGTGACGATTATCGGCGCGACCGGCAGCCGCCTCGACCATACGCTGGCAGCGTTCGCCATCCTCCTGCGGCACCATCTTGCGCTGCCGATCACGCTACGAACCGCCGACACGACCGTCCTGGCGCTTTCGGGAACGGCAGATGCGCCGGGAGAGTGCCTCCTGTCTACCGAACCCGACGATACGATCTCCCTGCTCTCCTTCGATGGGCTGGCCTCCATCACCCTCACCGGGGTGCGCTGGCCGCTTTACAACGAAACCCTCCAGTTCGCGTCGCGCGGGGTCAGCAACCGCGCTGCGGCCGATCAGGTGCGCGTGCGCGTCGAGGGCGGAGCCATTCTCGTCTGTCATCTCAAACGCCGGGATATCTGAAATGCACGCTGTCTTTCAACCGCTAGACTGGCTGCCGCTCAGCCTCTATGTTCTCTTTCTGCTGGTGGTCGGGTTCTGGCCGCGCAAAGAGGACACGGAAGGCTATATGATCGCCAACCGCAGCCTGACGATTCCGGTGTTCGTGGCGACGCTGGTGGCGACCTGGTACGGAGGCATCCTCGGGGCGGGGGAGTTTGTCTATACCGATGGGGTGGCGGCGTGGGTGTCCAACGGGCTGCCCTACTACGTCTTCGCGGTGCTGTTCGCGCTCTTTCTGGCACGGCGGGTGCGGGGCGGAGCCGCCCATCTCTACACCATCCCCGACAAGTTCGCGCAGGCCTACGACCGCAAGACCGCCGTGCTTGCCGCCTGTTTCGCCTTCTTCTACGCCGCGCCCGCCGCCTACGTCCTGATGACCGGCACGCTGCTGCAACTGCTTTTCGGCTGGCCTCGCCTCTTCGCCATGATCGTCGGGATTCTCTTCTCAGTGGCCTATGTGTTTCGGGGAGGGTTCCTGTCGGATGTGCGGGTTAACACCCTGCAGTTCGTGCTGATGTTTACGGGATTTCTCATGGTGACGGGGATCTGTCTGGCGAAGTTCGGCGGATTCGCCTACCTCCTGCACACGGCGAGCCTGCCGCCCACGCATCTCAAGCTCCTGGGAACGCACGATAGGGCCTGGGCCGCTGTCTGGTTCTTCATTGCGCTCCAGACCCTGAGCGACCCCGGCTTTCACCAGCGCTGTTATGCGGCTAAAACGCCGCGTACCGCTGCGGTCGGCATCTTGATTGCGGTGCTCTGCTGGATGCTCTTCGACAGCCTGACTACCACGACCGGCCTCTTCGCCCGCGCGCTTGTGCCCGGTCTCGCCGACACGACGATGGCCTTCCCAGCGCTCGCCGAGCGGGTGCTCCCGGCGGGCCTGAAGGGGCTGTTCTATGTCGGAATGCTGGCACCCATTATGGCGAGCCTCGTCTCCTACACCTTCATCGCCGCCGCCACGGTCGGCCGCGACCTCATCTGGCGTCTCCGCAGCGACCCCGACGAATCGAAGGTGCCTCACTACACGCGTTACGGCCTCATCGCCGCCTCCCTGTTCGCTCTGGGCGTGGCGCTGACTGTTCCCTCGGTGGTGCAGCAGTGGTACGCGTTCGGCAACGTCTATGTGCCTGGCATGCTGATTCCCCTGCTCGGCGCGTATGCTCCCTCCCCCCGCTGGAAAGCCACGCCGCACTTCGCCTTCCTCTCCATGCTGGGCGGCGCTTCTACCGCACTATTCTGGCTGCTTTGGGGCTGGCGGCACGGTGGCATTGCCGACCCGCATTTCCCCCTCGGCTGGCAGCCGATGTTCCCCGGCCTCCTCGTAGCGGCGCTCTTGTACAGCCTCGGTCTGCTTCCCAATCTGCGTCGGCCTGTCGTTACGTCGTGAAAGCGCTGCTGGCCGTGATCACAGGTTGCATTCGAACGCACTGCATGATGAGAAGGTGTTCGAGATTCGTGACGCGCAGAATCTCCATGATAATGTAGGAACCCGGTTCCGGCTGGTCTACTCCGAAAAAGTTACCGTCCCGTCAAACGGCCGCTTAGCGCTAGATCTTAAGCAAGCGGCTCTTAACGCGCAACAATCTTGATCGTGTGTATCTGCCCCGTCGCTCTTCTGGTGTTACAGCACATCTCTGTGCTGAACGAGCTAGACCTGCCGCGCGGCCTTTCCCTCCTCCTTCGCGATCTCTTCAGCCTTTATGACCTTCCGCACGGCGAAGGCACAACAGAGGGAAAAATCCTTCTTGCTGATTCGGCACCTATTTCCCCGCAGCTATGGACATGTTGCAACAGATGTGTTACAATATAATTGGACAGCTTCTGTTCATATGGGCAGCTTTGCTATGCCCTCTGAATTTGAGCGAACAAAAAACGGGCGCATCCGATCTACTGTTGAGTGCGCCAATCTGAAACATAGGGGGATAAGATCATGATCTCCACTGACAAGCCAACAACAAACACGTCAAATAACGAGCCCGAAAACTATACCATACGGCCAAATCGCGTGACTTCCGTCACCACCGAAAAAGCCGTAGCTTTTGACTGCTACAACGAAGTTGAGCGTCATAAGGGGCCGAGCCCTGCCATCGTTGCCGCATTCGCCCAGCGAAAGCTAAATCAAGCCAATAGCCGTTACCACAGATAGATGGCTCATTCCACTGTCACGCCTCACCATTTTGAGGCCCTGTCAACACACCATGATGTGTCAAACTTCGAATGTGAACTGCAGGTACTGACAGACTATCTCAAAAACAAGGCTCTGAAAGAACAGCAGAGCAACCATACTCGCACATACGTGTGCATCGACGAAAACGCGGATAAGCAAAATGCTGTAATAGGCTATTTTGCTGTCCGCGTTACTGGTTTCCAGTGTCCTGGCCTCCCCTACTTTATCCCCACGCTGGAGATCCATGCTTTGGCGCGGCATCAGGCTAGGCCTGGCGAAGACTAGGGGAATGTTTTACTGTCAGAAGCCCTTGACATTGCGCTTAAAACGTCAAAGCTTGTCGCAATTGCAGGAGTGGAGTTGATATCTAGCAAACAGGGACTTAAACTCTACTATAGCTTCGACTTCTCTGATCACCCTATACACCAAGGCCATCTGTATCTCTCGATCCACAGAATTCCAGAGATGTAACACCTCGCCTGCCAACTTCAACATGTGCATCGATCAAAAATATTGTAGACGCAGGAGCCTCTCGCTCCTGCGTCTATTTTCCAAGCGGCAGACGACTGCTCGTTGTCGAATGGTCCCTACGGCCCCTCTAACGGCCTTTTAGTAGGGCTAGTGGAGCGGCGACAGGGGCCTCTACTTCTTCCTGAAAATCCGTGCCAGGAGGCCCGATCTCTCGGGAATAGGCGGTTCGACGGCGCTCTCCGCCGCACGCAGCAGTTGGTCGGGAGGGGTGCTCTCGGATGTACCGGAGGCACCGCGCAGAAGTTCAGCCTGCTCCCGCGTCTCTTCGCGCATGCCGGGACGTAACAATATTTTTGCGTCCACTCTATTTTGCAGTTCCGCCAGCACCGCTTCCGCGTTGCGTCTGATGCTCTCCTCGACATCACTTCGACGGCTCAAATCTTCGCAGAAGGTCTGCACATTACCAATTCTATAGCTAGTCGGTCGTCTACGGGTGCGGGGAACGGGGCCGCTGTTCATGATACGAGGCGAAGCGTCGGCGAGGGTTTGCAGTGTACTCAACAGTCTTGCAGGTGTGAGGGTCATTGCAGAGAGAACCCGAAGAGGCAGCGTGTCGGCGGTTCCCATCGTATCCAGGGCTCGGCTGGCAGAGAGGCAAACGTCCGAATCCTTATCCTTGAGCGCGATGCAGAGCGCCTCGATGGCCCAGACATCCCCGAGTTGTCCAAGCGCCTCGGCGGCGGCGGATCGAACCGGCGCGTCCGTATCTAAGAGTGCCAGGCACAGGGATGGGACCGCCCGCGTATCCCCTATCTGCCTCAATGCTACTGTCGTTGCGATCCGAATATACCAGTCCTCGTCCTCGAGCCTCTGACAGAGCGCCCCAACCGACCGCAGATCCTTTAAGCGCCCAAGCGCTCCCACCGCTGCGATACGTACGTGCCAGTTCTTATCCGTCAGGACGCTGCAGAGGGGCTCGACTGCTCGCAGATCCCCTCGCTGTCCCAACGCCTTCGCTGTCGCGACACGAATCTCCCAGTCGTTCCCCGTCTGGAGTCGGGTGATCTGCGTCAGCATCTCCGCAGCAAGCAGAGAGGGACTGGGAAACTGAATCGGGCTGTCGTGCTTGGATTCCATAGCCGCCATTAACCTCTCTGCTCTGTGTCTGAGCCGCTACTCCCAGGTGATTAGTGACAGTTCGATAGGCAGTTCAGCGTCGGGATGCGTGGGCAGGACGCGGACGGAGAAACCCTGCTGGCCGCTATGTTCGCACGGAATGTCGCCCTCGTAGTGGTGCAGACCGTCCGTCTCTCCTTTCCATGTCAGCGGCGTCGGAGTGCCGTGGACGACCTGGCGATTGGTATCCAGAACCCCGTGCACCGCCTGAACCGTCACGTCGTTGGGAGTCAGATTGCCGAGGCGGACGAGCGCGCTGAAGTGCAGCGTGTCACCGACATGGTAACTGACCGCGCCGCCTTCGCTCTCCGTGGGCCAGCCGTCCTTGACGTTCGGCCGGGCCACCATCTCCACTTTTTCGACCTTCACTCCGCTCCACTGCTCCCGCATTCGCTGCTTCCAGGCGACCAGCGTCTTCGCCCGCGCCATATCGTCGGCGAGCAGCATGGTGCTGCGGCGGGAGGAGGGCAGATAGAAGCGGTCGGCATACTCCGCGACCATGCGATGTGTGTTGAAGCGCGGGCAGAGCTGACGCATCGAGTGGCGGACGCGGCTGAGCCAGGCGCGGGGAATGCCCTCCGTGTTGCGGTCGTAGAAGATCGGCACAACCTCTTTTTCCAGGATCTCGTAGAGGGCATTGGCTTCGAGACGGTCCTGTTCCGCCTCGTCGCTGTACTCTTCCCCGCGTCCGATGGACCAGCCCGCGCCGGGCTCGTAGCCCTCGGCCCACCAGCCGTCTGGGATGGAGACGTTGAGGCCGCCGTTCGCCAGCACCTTCATGCCGCTCGTGCCGCTCGCCTCCATTGGGCGGCGCGGCGTGTTGAGCCAGATGTCGACGCCCTGCACCAGTTCGCGCGCGACCGTCAGGTCGTAGTCTTCCAGAAAGACCAAGCGAAGGCGGGCCTCGGGGCGGTTCGCGAACTGCACGACCTGCCGGATCAGCTCCTTTCCGCCGTCGTCTTTCGGATGCGCCTTGCCCGCCATCACGATCTGCATGGGGCGGTGGGGGTCGTTCAGCAGACGGAACAGCCGCTCAGCGTCCGAGAGCAGCAGCGTGGCGCGCTTGTAGGTTGCGAATCGGCGGGCAAAGCCGATGGTCAGCGCATTGGGGGAGAGGACTTCGCGGGTCTGGCGGATCTCGTATTCGCTGCGATTGCGATGCTCGAACTGCACCTTGAGACGGGCGCGAGCGAACTCGACGAGCGCGGCGCGTCGGCGCTCGCAGACGCGCCACAACTCCTCGTCCGGAATATTGTCCACCTTCGCCCAGATCGCCGGATCGCTCATATCCCACTGCCAGCGCGCGCCCAGATACCGGTCGAGCAGGTCGGACATCTCGCGGGAGATGAACGACCGGATATGGATGCCGTTCGTGACATGGCCAACAGGCACCTCCGCCTCCGGGAAGCCCGGATAGCCCGCCTGGACCATACGGCGCGACACCTGGCCGTGCAGCTTGCTCACGCCGTTGACATGGTGCGCGTGCCGCAGCGCAAAGACCGCCATGTTGAACTTCTCGCCCTGATCGCTGCGATTCTGGCGTCCCAACTCCATGAACTCCGCGAAAGGCAGTCCCATCTGTTCGACATAGGCACCGAGGTAGCGGCTGAGCAGGTCGGGGGTGAAGTAGTCGAATCCGGCGGGAACCGGCGTATGCGTGGTAAAGAGGTTTCCGGCCGCAGCCGCCTCGCGGGCCTCGGCATAACCGACATTGTGCGCGACCATCTGCATACGCGCGCGCTCCAGCGCCATAAACGCCGAGTGGCCTTCGTTCATATGGCACGCCGTCGGAGTGATACCGAGCGCGGCGAGAGCGCGGACGCCGCCAATTCCCAGCACGATCTCCTGCATCAGCCGCATCTCGACATCTCCCCCGTAGAGTTGATCGGTGATGTTCTGATCCTGCGGGTTATTGGCCGGGACATTGGTGTCGAGCAGATAGAGCGGGATGCGCCCGACCTGGACCCGCCATACCTGTGCCCAGACCACACGCCCCGGAAAGTCGAGCGCGACGCAGAGCGGCTCGCCGTGCGCGTTGAGCTCCGGCTGTAGCGGCATATTGTAGAAATCGTTGTCGGGATAGCGCTCCTGCTGCCAGCCATCCGTGTTGAGCGACTGCCGAAAGTAGCCCTGCTGGTAGAGCAGTCCGACCGCGACGAGCGGTAGGCCAAGGTCGCTGGAGGATTTGAGGTGATCGCCGGAGAGAACTCCGAGGCCGCCGGAGTAGATCGGCAGGCACTCCGTGAGGCCGAACTCCATGCTGAAATAGGCGATACGCACGTCGGTTTCATCCGGGTGATGACGTTGGTACCAGGTGTTGCGCGACTGCAGATAGGAGTCGAGGCCCCGCACGATGCGGTCGAGCTGCGCCAGGAAAGCCTCATTCTGCGCTGCGTCCTGCAGCCGCTCCTGGGCGATGCTGCCTAGCATACGGACGGGATTGTGGCCGGTCTGTTCCCAAAGATCGGGATCGAGGTTGTAGAACAGGGCGATAGTCTCTGGATCCCACGCCCAGCGCAGATTGTAAGCGATATCACGCAGCCCGCGTAACGATTCGGGCAGAGAAGGCACGACATGGAACGAATGAACGGTTGGCATTAGGGTATTTCCTCCACCCCGACTCTTCCCCATCCCGCCCTCCGTTCCCTGCACACAGACCGCCTCCTAGCCGGATTTTAACATTAGACGCCCGGTTCAAGAGCAGGAAGTCGGGGGAGCGAGCGCGAATCGGGACAGCATGGAAAACACAACTCCCGATAGTGATTCAGCGGATCCGAGGGTTCCGTTGGCTCTTACGCTCGAAGCGATCTACACTGACAAGATTTTCGAGGCGACCCGCCTGCAGCAGCCGCACTGGATGCAGGATAGTCGCCGTTTCAGTTATGTCGATCGTGCCCCGGACAGCGAGACGAATACGCTCTGGCTCTACGAAGTCGCGACAGGCGCGCGCTCCGTCATTATTCCGGAACCGATTCTACAGTGGGCTCCGGAAGATCGCATCAAGCCGTTTGCTCTGCCGGGGGAAGTCGAGCCGGAAGCAGCGGAAACCGGGGACGCGGAGCAGGATCGTAAGCGGAGTATCCTGCCTATCTCCGGGTATCAGTGGTCGCCGGACGAGAGGCGTGTTCTGATCGCCAACTTGCCGCAGCGGCGGGCCTCGCAGGGGGATGTCGCGCTGTTCATCTACGACCTCGCCGAACAGACACTCCGGCGCGTGACACCGGAACGGCACGAGTATCGCAACGTCAAATGGTCGCCGGATAGCCGTTCCCTGGGCTATGTGCGGGACGACGACCTCTATCGGCTCGATCTGGAGACGGGCGTCGAGACCCGCCTGACGGATACGGCGCGGGCACAGGTCTACAACGGCCGCCTCGGCTGGGTCTACGAGGAAGAGATCGAGCTCGCCGACGGCTGGGCATGGTCCTCGGACGGCCGCCGGATCGCCTATTTTCAGCAGGACGAAACGCACGTCCCGCAGATAGATCTCCCGAACTACGACGATCTGCACCTCACGCCCCGGCAGACGCGCTACCCGAAGGCCGGAGACCCGAACCCCCTGGTCAGGATCGGCGTCCTGGAACTGCCTTCTCTCGGCGAAAATGTCTCCGTGCCGCAGACTCTCTGGATCGACCTGGGCGCGGATACCGATATCTACATCGCGCGGATGCAGTGGACCCCCGACGGCAGTCTGCTCCTACAGCGTATTCCCCGCCTGCAAAACCGCCTCGATCTCCTGCTGGCCGATCCTCAGACCGGTGCGACCACCCTGGTACTGACCGAAGAGGATCCCGCCTGGGTCGATACGCCAGGGGAAGTGACCTTCGTCAAAGAGACGGACCAGTTTTTATGGCTCTCCGACCGCTCCGGATGGCGGCATCTCTATCTTTACGATCTGACCGGGAAACTGCATGCTGCGGTTACGGAGGGGGCGTGGGATGTGGAGAGTCTCGCGGCCATCGACTCCACGCGCCGCCTCGCCTATTTCACGGCCGCTCGCCCGACGGCCCTGGAGCGCCACCAGTTTCGTACCTCGCTGGACGGCGGCGACATCGTGCAGGTTTCGACCGGTCGGGGCCAACACGCTCCGCTCTTCGCTCCCGACACGGAACATTACCTCGATACTTCCTCCGACCGCAACTCCCCACCGCAGGTCACTCTGCGCCGGAAAACCGGAGAGAGTGTCGCGACCATCCTAACCAATCCGCTGCCGAAGCGCCAAGGCCATAAGATCGGCGAATGGAGTTTTGCCACCTTCGCCACCTCCGATGGCGTCACGCTCAACGCCGCGCTCCTCTATCCAGCCGACTTCGACCCTGCCCGCAAATATCCCGTCCTGATGTTTACTTACGGCGGGCCGGGTTCGCAGGTCGCGCAGGACACCTATGGCGGCGGCGGAGGGTTGGAGCAGTGGCTGGCGCAGCAGGGCTATCTCCTGGCGGTCGTGGATGGGCGCGGCTCGGGGATGCGCGGGCGGGACTTCAAGAAAGTCACCTACCTGAATCTGGGTCAGTACGAGGTCAACGATCAGATCGAAGGGGCAAAATGGCTGGCGGGACTGCCGTTCGTGGACGAGGCTCGTATCGGCATCTGGGGCTGGTGTTATGGCGGTTATATGGCGAGCCTCTGCATCCTGCGCGGGGCGGACGTCTTTCGCGCTGCCGTCGCCGTCGCGCCCGTCACGCACTGGACCCTCTACGACAGCATCTACACCGAACGCTATATGCGCCGCCCCATCGACAATCCCGAGGGCTACGCGAACAGCTCTCCTCTGACGCTGGCCGATAAACTAAAGGGAAAATTCCTGCTCATGCACGGCACCGCCGATGACAACGTCCACTTCCAGAACGCCGCCCGTCTCGCCGCCGCCTTCCAGAGGCACAACAAGCCCTTCCAGACCATGTTCTATCCCGGCAAGCACCACGGCATCGAAGGCGTCTCCCTCCACGTCTTCACCCTGATAACGACCTTCATCACAGAGAATTTATAATGCTCTGGCGGTGTCTGCAGATGTTCCCGAGCCCGGCAGCGTGGCCGGATTTGCTGCCGCCCTGCTGACGGGCGTTGGCCTTCTCCGCAAGAGACGCGTTTCCGCCACCCGATAGCGCCTCTCAAAGCCCGCCGTCGTTGCTTGCCATGTCACCAGGCTCCGCTTCCTTAGTCATAGGAGACGAGCATATGGTTGGGGAAGGCGCCGTCGTAGCGCAGCGTGCCCTCCGCTCCTTCGGCGCGGCGCAGGCCCTGGCGCTTGAGGAGTTGCTTCGCGACGGTGGGGATCAGGACCGTGGCGATATGCCTGCCGAAACAGGTGTGCATTCCGGAGCCGAAGTGGATGTAGTCCTCCTGCGGGCGGTCGATACGGAACGCTTCCGGCTCCGGGAAGCGGGCCGGATCGAACATCGCCGCTTCGGTTCCGACGACGACCAGGCTGCCCTGCGGAATGAGGGTGGCGCGGTCTGTTCCCGCCGCGATCGTGACGGACTGTTCGCAGCGGCGAAGCAGGATCGGGTTCTGCGGACAGAAGCGCAGCGCCTCGAAGACATACTTCGCGACGAGCTCGTCGTTGTCCGCGCGCGCGGCCTCTTGCGCCTCTGCGAGGGTCAGAGGACGGTCGAGTAACTGGTCCAATGCCTGTGCGATGGCTTTGGAGTTAGTATCGACCGTGCCCACGATGGTGCCGCCTAGAATGCGGCGGACCACTTCGTCTGCAAAGGGATCGGTCTTCTGCAGTTGTAGGAGGCGGCAGAGGAAATCGTCCGGAATCTCCTGCCCGGAGGCCATCTCCGCTTTGCGCTGTGCGATCCGGCTGTCGAGAGAGGCGTTCAGCGCTTTCGCGGCGTCCTGCGCCTTCTGCGCCATATTGGGATCGTTGCCCAGATTCAGGAAGATATGGCGGAAGATCGCGCGCATCCAGACCATCGTCGTCGCCTCGTCCGGCCCTGGTGTGCCGAAGTAGCTTCCCAGCAGGCGCGTCGGCACGACGCGCGTCAGCCCTGCGACCACATCCAGCCGTCCCCCCGCTGCTGCCACCATCTCTGCCGCCTGTTCATTGGCGAAGGCCCGAATCCGCTCCAGATCTTCGGGATGGACGGCCTGGCGCATCAGGCCGATCTCCCGCTCATACTGCGAGGTGTCGTCCATTCCGAGGACGAAGTTACCGGTCGTCGCCTCCATCTTCGGGGCGTAGATCGGCACGACGCTGAAGGCGGCTTCGTTGTTCAGCACCTCCACCACGTCCGCGTAGAGCGAAACGACCGCGATGCGGGGCAGGACCAGGATCGGTTTGTGATTGCGCAGCGTGATGAACAGCGGGCGAACAAGGTGCGGCCGCGCCATCAGGTTCTCAAAATCCTTATCGAGCATCTCGCGCAGATTCCGAAGGTCGGCCTCCAGCTTGTGTCCTTCCGTCAGAACGGACGCCCAGAGATTTTGTAAAATCGACATGTCTCACGCTCCTTGCGGCGCTTCCGGAACGACCGGGACAGGCGCCGCCTCCGTAAAATGGAAAACCTCTCTGTACACTCCGGAGAGGTTCGGAATCAAGCCTTTGCCACCCGACGTGTCACGGTAGTCCGGCGAGAAAGCGCAGGGCGCGCAGGCCCGGCAGAAAGAAGTAGCCGCCTCCCCGCATCTCGACAAAGCGGGGCAGGTCGTGTATCGTGGTACGCACCGGACTATTCTGCAGCACCATGACACCGGTGCCGTCGTTGTCTCCGATGATCGGATCTTTGTTGTCGTAGAGGCCGTTGAACTTGGCGTTGTTAGCCCAGGTCTGCTGGATGAACTCGAACTGGCGCTGGATATCGGCGTTGATGCAGAGGAAGTAGATCCCCTGTTCCGTCGGCTTCGGCTCGCCATTTCCTTCCGCATGGGCCTCCGCTGCGGCCGCTCGGTCTATCGAGGCAGGCGGAGCCCCGGGCGCGGTGGGAGGAGAGTTGGCCTCGGGCAGCAGCGGCGTTTCGTACGGCCTGCCACGCCGCATGATCCGGTGACGGTTGGAAATGATCAGCGCCTTCTCCGACGCATTCGGCTCCAGGGCATCGCGGGGATTGGTGCGGCGGATATGCGATCCGATAGGACAGGCGAACCCGGACAGGTCCGTGGCGGCAAACTTGAAATCGTCGATATGGGGGTTGTCCCCGGCAAGCGACAGATCGTCTCTCTCGGGAGTGAGCGTGAGCGCCGCGCCGCTGGGCCAGCGGCCGACGCACTTCGAGGCCAGCAAGACCTTCTGCTCCAGGTTCGGAGTGCCATCCGGATTCAGCGTCTTCTGCTCGAAGTACTTCCAGAAGCCCGCGACATCCTGTTTGAGTTTGCGAAAGACCAGGAAACTGCCGTTCAGACCGAACGCCCTGCGATCAGGCAGAATGCTGTCGGCAGGAAGCAGACGACCGGTATCCAGCGCGGCGGAGACGGTCGGGACCGGGGAGAGATTGTCATAGCCGTTCGTGTAGCCCAACAGGAACTCACCGGGGTTCAGGATGGCCTGACCGGGAGCGGCCGGAACAGGGTTGCCTTCCAGAGTAGGCTGGCCGATCCCGTCTCGAAAGCCGAACGGTTCGTTATCGCATTTCCGGAAGGAGTCCTGTTGGAGGATCAGCCCGAGGCCATGATTGGCGCCGTCCGGATACCAGGCCTCCTGCTTGAGCGCCTCCAGGTGGGTCTCACTGGTCGCATAGAGGGCCAGCAGCAGGTGGATCTCCGGCTGGGTGGGTCCGCCGAACTGCCAGTTTTGCGGATCGCTCGCCCCGGTGTCCCCCAGCACACGCGGGCGTTGGCCGTACGCCATGCCCTCGGTAAATTCGCGCGGGAAGGTATCGAGCGCGTCCTGGGTCAGGCCGAGTTGCTGCAGTCCTGGCGAGCTCAGGGCGATGTGCGCGCTGGTATGCGGTTTGGGAGAGTTTTTCTCCCGGCGTTCCCCGGTCACGATACAGGGCAGCACGAGCGTCAGCCAGGCCTGCGCCGCCTTCCGATCGGTGATGTCCAGAAACAGAAACCGAGAGTGGGGCATATGCCCGTAGCCTGTGAAGACGATCCCTTGAATATCCGGCAGGTCCAGCATCTTTCTCCTCCTTCCAGACGTCTCCGCCTCTCCTTGCAATTCTCTCTGGCGGCTGCGCCGCTGCGATTCACCCCGGCGGCTGCGCCGCAAGGAGGCGATAAAAAATCAACCGGTTGATCCTCCGCCGGTCGGATCGGCGGACGCGGAGGTCTCCACAGGGCGTTGCAGCAGGCGGAACAGCAGGTACAACGCCAGGCCAGTCGGGCCGAATATCGTCGTCATAAACAACAGAGGCCCCACGATCCAGGGGGAGACATCGCGTGCCCGACTGTCCAGATAGATCCAGCGGCCTGCGAAGAGATCGACCGCGATAAAGTGCAGCCACGCCTGGGTCGTCATAGGCTGCGACCCGAGCAACTGCTGAATCTTATCGATCTCCGGGCGCGCTAACAGAGGCAGCGACGACAGATAGAACGGTATCTGCAGCAGCGTATAGGGCAGCGCGAAGAAGAAGACGGTCCAGAGCGATCCCATGACCTTGCGGGTCACGTCCCAGCGCGGCAGAAAGATCATCGCCAGCCAGAAGGGAACGACCAGCAGACTGAAGATTTTGAAAGCCAGCGGATAGATTGCCACAGGATCTCCTTTCACCGCACCTCACCGTCGAAGCAACAGAGAGCGGCAAACTTGTGAAACAGCGTCTCCGGAGGATGGCGTCTCCCTCTGGGTGACAGTGTCGCGGACGGTCTACAGAAGCTGGAGGAGCGCCGTGACGTCCGCTTCCGAAAGGTTGAGGGCGGCAATCTGATCGCGAATCCGAATATCGTTTTTGAGGTTGCGCAGCGTCTCATCGGGATAGGCGCTGTACCAGACCGCCGCATAGATATTGTGCTCTCGACTCCACTGTTTGAAGGCTTCGATATGCTGCGCCCCACCCCGGGCCAGGTTGTTGGCCGGAGGAAAACGGTCCGTATTGCTCCAGACGGCGGTCAGGCCATAGTTCGCTTTGTCCACGAAATCGCCGAGGTAGCTGGCCCAGCTTCCATCGTAGTTGCTGAAGAAGAGCAGACGCCGGTCGTTGTCCATCAGGAGCCAGCGGGCGAAGTGGATCGTCGGAATGCCGCCCAGTTGGCCGGTGATGAAGATGGTTTTCGCCAGCAGATTGATAACCGCGAGGATCCCTTTGAGCGTGTAGAGGCGAAACGCGCCCGGCTTGACCTCGACGAGGGTCGTCAGGTGGTTCTGAACGCAGTAGTCCTCTTTGCCGAACAGACGCGGGTCGATCGGACGCGGCGGCGGAAGCGGCTTGCCTGCATCTTTGACTTCGTGCCACCGCAGGACGATATACCAGATCACCAGCAGGGGCAGGGTCAGGATCAGGATAGGCACGGCGATCAGGAGGGCCAGTATAACGTTGCGCCCGGAACGTTTGGTCTGGGCCTCCAGTGTCTCCGACGAGATCTCCGGTTTGGCCTGTGCCTGCTGCTGCAGGTAGGTCAGCAGTTTCTGTCGGACCTGTCCGGGCGACAGGCCGGTCAACGGCTGCTTCTCCTGCTCGGAATCGAGAAAGGCCTCCAGCTCTTCGCGGACCGCAATCGCATTGCGGATATTGCCGAGCGTATGGCCGGGACAGCCGATGTAGAAAGCGGGCGTGGGCACGGCGTGGCTTTTGAGATACTGTTTCGCCGCCGCAGGGTCGGCGGTCCCTCCCGCAGGCCACCCTACGCAGGCGCTGTAGATGGCGTTGAGAGCTGTCCCACCCCGTGCGATCAGCTCGTCCAGATGGGAATCGAGATCGCCGTCGAAGTTGGTTTCCAGCACCAGGGTGTCGGGGTAGCTCCGCGCGGGAGCCTCGGTGTCGGGAGCGCTTCTCAGAACGACCCAACAGGCGAAATGGATGGTGGTGAGATCGGTGAACTGGATATAGTGGTTGTCGCCTTTCCCCTTGATATCGTTTCCAATGACGTCCAGGAGATCCTCAAGGGCCTTCCGATCGGCAGGATTGATGGGGGTAATAACCGATAATGCGTTTTGACTCATGGCGTCCTCTTCCAGGAGTTCGCTTCCCGAAAACGATGGGCATGAAAGGAGGGGGCAGCGACCGACGGTTGCAGGCCAGGGCGAAGCATTTCCAACATCATCTCTCTCTGGCGCGGTTAGCAGGCAGGTTGGCAGTTGGCTCCGCCTGAACCGGAAGAAACAAGACCATTATACACAAGCGGACAGTCTACGTCAAGCGCCTGCGCCATATATTTAGTGCAAAATTATTGCCGTTTGGATTTCTTATGAGCGATGCGAAGGTGACTGTGGAGGAGCTATGTAGCATCGCTCCGTTTCAGTTTGCGGCCTCCACGGATTTTATACGTTCTCGAAGAGCCAGCAATCTTTCTCGAAAGGCCTGTTGTTTTGCTTCGGTATCAAAGCGTTCACCGCAGGCCAATCGCTGAACGGCCAGATCGATAAATCCGTTCTTCTCTCCAATATCCGCTCCCATTCGAACCACCATCAGATCTTCTTCGCGAAACAGATGGGGAAAGTGCGCCATCACGTTGGGCAGATGCTGTCGCGCATCGGCGACCGCTTGCATCTCGACTATCAGCGCCTCAAGCGTGGATACTTCGGCAAAACTCGCTCCTCGGGCAAGGCGATCCAGCACGATGTCGAGGGTGCCTTTCTCCTCGCCGATGTCGATTGCGCGAGCTACCGGAGCCGGGAAAAGATCCTCATAACGAGACAGGACCGCGGAGAGAGGTTCACCACGCATCACCGTTTGACGCATCTCGACGACCGCCTGCTGGAACCGCGCATCGTCGGCGTGCGCCGCAGCACACATTTCGAGCGTCTTGAGTATCGGAGTGCCACCGCGCAGCAACTCCCCGAACTGCAGGCAGAACGCGATCACCTTCTGTTGGAACACCGGATCCTGAGAGGGGCGACGCGCATGCAAATCTTCTTGAACCATGGAAATCATTCCTTTCTTCATTCGCCTTCGTGCGGAGGCAAGGCGCTTCTTGACCGCTTCCTCGGTGACGCCCAGAAATCCGGCGATCTCGGCCCTGGAGTACTCATTGATGTAGAAGAGTACGGTGACAACGCGCTCGCCTTCCGGAAGCTGACTGACGGCCATTTGCACCTCTGCGCGCCTCTCGGCCTCTTCCCACAGGTTATTCGCATTCGCCTGCAACACATTCTGACGGTCCGTGGACGCGTACTCCTCTAAAGACACGGTCGCTATCGGCTTTCGCCGGATCAAACTGCAGCACTGTGTGAAGACGATCCGCTTGAACCATGCCGGGAACGCGGCCGGTTCCCGCAACTGGTGAAGGCGCTGCCAGGCGCTGACGAAGGCCTCTTGCGCCGCCTCCTCGGCGATCGTGATGTCGCCGGCGAGGGAATAGGCATAACCGAATGCCATGTCCTGGAACCGAGCCACCAGCTCGCCGAACGCGAGATGCTTCTCGGCGTCCGAACTCTGTGCGGAAAGCGCTTCTCTGACAAACCGTTCTGTATCCGACATATTTCCGTCCTGAATTATACGGCCTCGCCGCCCCTTATTATAAGGACGCATTCGATTGCCTTCGCGGGTAACACGTCGGCGAGAAAAGTAGGACAAACCCGTAGCGTGTTGTCACGCGAATGATTTTAACCCGTCGCCGCCATGCCAGCCGCAGGAGTTGCCGATCCGGGTGAGGAACATGGGGCCACTAGAGATGGCTTGCTCTATCGCCTGGACGCCAATCTGGTGGTACAAACAGTTCGCATGCAATCGAGCCATAGAAGGTTTTACAGACTATGACCGGTACGCTAAAATTGACCAAACCCGATGTCCGCCGAGCGTTGGTGCGGCATCATTTTGCGCCTTGCGCAGGACAGGCAGCGGCGTTCGAGCGACTGCGCAGTGTGCAGTTCGATCCGCTCGCGCCCGTTGGGTGCAATCACGACCTGGTGCTTCAGGCGCGGGTACCCGGCTATAAAGTGGGGGACTGGCGCAAGATCGCCTATGAGGATCGCCAGGTCTACGACGGCTGGGACAAGATGGCCTCGTTGGTGCCGTTCGAAGGATGGCCCTTGCGGCGGCATATCTATACGGTCCACCGTCGCTGGTTTGAGCAGAAGATCTTCGAGGATCACAAAGAGGCCGTAAAACTGATCCTGCAAGAGATCGCCGATCGCGGTCCCCTCATGCCGAAGGAGTGCGAGTTTCAACAGCGGAGGGAGGAGTGGAAGCAGTCCTGGTTCGGCCCAAGCGTCACCAAACAGGTGCTGCGCGCCCTATGGCACTCCGGCTTGATCATGACCGCCGGACGCAAGAACGGGCAGCATATTTATGATCTGACCGAGCGCGTGGTTCCGAGCCGCCTGCTCAACCAGCCACTTTTGGAAGCAAAGGACGCCGTTCGCGAACTCGTTCTGGAGCGCCATCGCGCGATGGGCCTCGTCAGGCCGAACGCTCCGCCCGAAGTGTGGTCGATGCAGGTGTTGGCCTACGATAAAAGGGAGGCGCTGGCGGAGTTGGTTCAAAGAGGCGAGATCGTACCGGTGGAGGTGGAAGGCGTCAAAGCGCACGCGACGCCCGATTTTCTTTCCCTCCTCGATCAACCGCCGTTGGAGCCTGGAGTGGTGTTCCTTGCGCCTCTCGATCAGTTTATGTGGGACCGCAAAATGATCGCGCACCTCTTTGGCTTCGACTACGTGTGGGAAGTCTATGTGCCGGAGGCCAAGCGGCGGTGGGGATACTATGTTCTGCCTGTCTTGTTCGGCGATGCCCTGGTGGCCCGCGCCGAGTTCTGGTGTCGGGAGGGTGTACTCGAACTGCGGCGGTGGCACTTCGAGCCTGGAGACCCAGGCCCGAGGTTCTTCACCGAACTGGAGCGTTCGCTGAGAAAGTTTATGAACTACGGCTCCGCGTCCCGGATCGTTGTGCCGGGGGAGATCGACCCCAGGATCCACGACCTGGCTCAGGCTCTTTCACTGCGGTGAGAGCCTGCCTGGTTCTTTTCTCGCCGTTTCAGCGTTCAGCACACGGGTCCGGGCCAGGATCAGGGTCTTCAGCGTAACAAGGTGTCGATCTTCTGCATTACTTCCAATAGAACGGTTTCCGAAGCTTGACAGATAAACTCCGCCTGCCGCGCCCGCCAGTCCAGACTGCGCACCTAATCCGCCAGGATCACCCCAGAGACACCCGAACCAGAAGGTATCTGGACTTCAAAAGGATAGCCCTTTATTTGGTTCGTGATCGGGCAGAAGAGAGCCAAACCGACCGTAGCGTTATAGGTTTGCGGAGAGAGAACCAGCGAGGGACGGCGACCTGCCTGTTCATGACCGGCCTGTGGCGTCATCTGTATCCAGACGACATCGCCCCGTTTGGGAGTGTAGGCCATCTCTTACCACTCCTCGCGTCCGACTGCTGATCCGATTTCCTGCTCCTGATGCATATTCTGTTCGGTGACTTGCGCCAGCAAAGCCTCCAACGTATAACCAGGCTTGATCGGCGCGATAATCAGTTCACCGTCGCGCAGGGACACCTTGATAGGAGTATTTTGCTCTAAGTGCGCTTCCGTCGCGAAAGACTTGGGAATACGTATCGCCAGGCTATTGCCCCACTTGTGAACGTGTGCCAGCATAGCTTACTCCTTGATTGAATGTTTCTACAATGAAGATACCATAGCCCGAACTGTTTTGACAAACCTGTCCTATACATCTTCTATTTTGGTTTATATTAATAACCTTTGGTTGGCGAATGGTGTTCACTCGACTCTCCTGTTTCGATGATTTCGATCATTGCAACAGTTGACGCAATATTTGTCCATGTGGAGGCCCAGGGCATTCGCGATCCGCAACCATTCTCGTGAGGGTGATCGAAGTTCTTTCGGCCGAACGGGAAAACAGTGCTACTGCCCCTCGATTCAGCGCCTGCCCGAATATCGTTGGCCGACATGCCTGGAGCTTCCGTCGCTGAGACCTGGCACAAAAGCAGGAGAAGGCGTACTTTGGCGCGAACATGCTTCCGAGCGGGCAGGTTCTATGCTTTGAACCTGCCTACCTGTCTATGTCTGGAGGACAAGTTGGTTTGACAGAATTTACTGGCTCGATACTTGCACTTCAAACCGCGCCACGCACCATCATCGGCTATCATGGCTGCTCACAGGAAACTGCTGACCATATCTTTGCGGAACAGCGGTTTCTCCCCTCCACACGCGCCTATGACTGGCTTGGCGAAGGCTTCTACTTCTGGGAATACGCACCCTACCGCGCCTTCGATTGGGCAGAACAGAAGTGCAATCAGGAAGGCGGAAACCCTACCGTCATACGGGCGACCATCAAACTGGGACGTTGCCTGAACCTCTTGGACATCAAGCATATTCCTGATTTGAGTGAGACGTACAAATCGTTTGCGGAGATGGCTGGAGCCGAGCGGATGCCACGAAACACCGAGCGGGGAGCGCACTTCCTGGATCGTGAGATTATCGATGCTTACTGCCGCGTCTTCGCTCAGGACGTCGCCACCCCACTGCAAACGGTACGGGGCAGCTTTGCCGAAGGCGCTCCAATCTATCCCGGATCCAAGATCCTGCAGAAGGCGCATACTCAGATTGCCGTGCGCGATACTGCTTGCATCTTGCGGGCATCTCTGGTACAATTTCCCTGAAAGCGGACGTTTTTCTTTTCTCAAAAAAGGAGAGATCGGAGGTATCTATGAAACTCAAAAGAGGAAATCCAGGCGATCCGAAAGTGATCGCTGCCATAGTTGAGACGATACGGCAGATGACGCCGGAAGAAGCACTGGCATTTCTTGCCTACCGAACACCGGGCGTAGAGGAAACCGATATGACCGGTATGTTCACCAACGGTCAATTACCGCAAAAACCCGTCTCGGCAAATCGTCTCATCCCCGCCAAATAAGCGTCTTCAACAGGTCTGCATCCTACCCCGTCCAGCCATAAGATGGGTTTAGTTTTTACAGATATCCGTCCTAACTTCTGTGTCTGGGGGCTGGTCGATCCATGTAATATTCAATGTTCTGTGATCACCGGACTACTTCGGCAAATTTGCAGGTAGTGTACACGTCTTTCTGGAGAATTAGATCAGATCGCTAAGAGAAAGCGGGCGGTCATGAGGTATTCTTTCGGTTACCGAAACCAAGAGAGGGAGCTAACCAGAATCATTCTACTCTATCGGACGGCTCGCTCGTTCACACTCCATAGGCATTTATTTTGCTTGGGCGTTGAATCGAATACCTAACCGACGTTTAGGCAAAACCTGAATCGTGTGATCTGGACAACCATCCAACATCGTTTAAATCGCTCCTTAGCCACGAGTATGCCAGTCGTGTTGCTGGGTCGGGTCCGAACACTGGCGGCCCTCCCATAATCATACTCATCCTCTGATTCTCAATGCGAGTCGGACGTAACAATTGACGGCGGTTATAAGATTTATCTTGGGCATCTTCGAGCATTTGAAAATCACCATTGATGATTTCAACACCATTTTTGCTGCCTGGTGCCAACACGTCCATGAAACGTCCCAGCCATGGGCCACTATCACTCCATCGGGGTTGATCTCGCTTCGGAGCGCAGAAAAACCCTGTGAGTTTGACCGGCAGAAGTGTATAGGTAGGCAACGCGATTGCAAACTTCGGAAAGTAAGTGTCTACAAGTTGCGCATAGCCTTCGAGGGCGTCTGCATACACTTGGCGAATTAACTCGATCATTTGTTCGTCTGAATACGACTCCCAACTGCTGTATCTGAACTCGACAAAGGGCGGTGTAACGTCGGGGGCAAGGTGGGGAAACGGCATTGAGGATTCTCCATCTTGCCGTAGTTTCTGGATCTCAAGCCGCAGAGCGTCAATTAGCGTCGGTGTGTATGTATGGTTTGTACTTCCGAATTGGATGGGAACCCCGCTCGGCAACTTTCCCAAGATATCTTCCAGTTGGCTCAAGGGAATTGGGTCTGTTCTTACGTTGCCAGCGCTGATTGCCTGCAATGCCATGCACCATAATGTCTCACGGCGCAATGGACCCTCTGGAGCAAGCAAGGCGTTAGCGGCGAGAATCGGCTGCAAGTTCTCTGTGAGATGCGTCCGAGACAAGCGCCACGGATGAAGTGCCTCTGCCTCGATGTGGCTATGCCAACTCAGTCTTGAGAAACCATGTTCTGACATGTTCGTGTGTACATTCCGGCGAATTTGAACACTGATTCCGTTTCAAAATGAACACTGAATCGCGTTCAAAATGAACACTGATTCCGTTTCAATCTGAACGGTCTGGAGCGAAGCTACGCGGGTGATATATTATGGCTGTACGGACGG
>JBBQPO010000025.1:0-33246 GCA_038217285.1 Chthonomonadales bacterium | reverse complement strand
CCGATTTGATCTCGTGAGAGAAGAAAAATTAGATGCGCTGGCCCTGGTTATCTTGGATGTCATGGGTTGGAGATCAGGCGCGGCGGATGGAGAGTAGGGCGAGGGGTTCGGCGGGAGGGTAGCCTGCGAGCTCGGTCGTGGCGAGGGTGGCGATCTGGTCGCGGGTCTGGAGGCCGGAGAGGTCGATCAGGCGACTGCCGCAGAGCAGAAAGAGGTCGGGGAGCACGGCGCCGGAGTCGCCGTAGGTGGTGGCAGCTTGAAGGGCCTGGTCGAGGGCGGCCTGCCACTTTCCAGCGAGGCTGATCTGCACCGTCAATCCCTCTTTCGCCAGGCGGACGATGCCTTCGCTGTCCAGGACGCGGAAGAGATGCCGCTCTTTGCGCAGGAGGCCGAACAGCGCCTTTTCGGTCAGAATGCCTTCGAAGATCCACCAGCCACCGACATGGGCTGCTGTTTTGACGGTGGGACTGCCGATAGAGGCAGCGGCAATGGCTTGAAGTTCTGCTTCGGTGCGTGTCTCAATTCGGGCGTCGCGGGCGCGGAGCTCGGTTGCGCCGGTCGCGGTGGCGCGGACGAGGTTGCGGACGGGATCGACTTCGACATGGACTTCTACCGTCCCTTCCGCTGCGCCGGAGCGCAGAGCGGCCTCTTCCGCCTCACGCCGCACACGCAGAATGTCCTGTTGTGTGGGAGCGACGAGGGTGCGCTCGACGGTTTCGCGAACCAGCGCCAGCGCCACACCGATAGGGGAGATCACCTGATGGTTGCGCGCCAGCCGCCACTCCATCCCGAGCGCGGTACCGAGGGCCGGAACCAGGGCTGCCGCGCCTCCTCCACCTCCGATAAGCGTCGTGCCCCGCTTGTCCAGCTTATAGTGCTGCAGCAGGGCTTCCACGATTGGCGTGACCTTCGCAGTCGCCACGCGCAGAACCTCTTGCGCCGCCTCCTCGACCGTGCCGCCGAGCCGTTCGGCCAGAGGCGCAAACGCCCGTCGCGCCGCTTCCGCGCTGCCGTAGGCATAGTGTTCGGGCAGGACGAGGCCGAGCAGATTGGCGGCGCAGGCGGTCGTGAGGGCGAAACAAAGACCGTTCGCGCAGCGGATTCGTACGTAGTCGGTCGGGTCGCCGGGGCGCGGCGCAAAACACTCCAGCACCGGCGCGACGATCTCCGCAGGATCGGCATAGACCGCGTACTCCAGCCCCGCGATATGGGCGCTGCGCGGGCCGACATCGGCGATGCGCCCGTTGCTGCCAAGCCGCAGAAGGGAGCCGCCCGCCACCCCTACCGTGCGTACATCGAGCGAGCGCACATAGGTCTTGTGCCCGCCCACCTCGGCGTACTCTACCATGACCCGCCCGTCCCGCACCGCGCTGATGTCCACGCTCGTGCCGCCGACCTCCAGGAAGAGCCCCTGCGACACCTTTTCGTACATCAGAGCACCCGCCACGCCCGCCGCCGGGCCGGAGAGCAGGGTCAGGATGGGACGGCGGCGCACCTCTCCCACCGTCATCACGCCCCCATCGCAACGCATGATCATCAGGGGAGCCGGGATGCCGGTCTGCTGCACCGAGGCTTCGGTCATATTGGCGGTTTCGACCATGCGCGGCAGGATCGAGGCGTTGATCACCGCCGTCCGTGTGCGAACACGCAGGCCGTAGAGACTGGAGATCTCATGCGTTCCGGTCGCCGCCAGTCCCGCGTCTGTCGCCGCGGCCATGATCTTCTGCTCCAGGGCAGGATCATCCACCGAAAACGCCGCCGCGGCGACGATCACACCGGCCCCGCGCTCCTTCAGCAGCCGCACAGCGTCGCCAAACTCCTCCGTATCGACAAAACTATGGAACGTCTCCAGCCTCTTTCCGGGCGCGAGCTCCAGGCTGCCGACCTGCGTTTCGGAACGCACCCGCGCCCCCTCCAGCCCTCTCCCTGCCGCCACGATCCCCACCGGTGTGACGTCGCCCTCCAGCAGGGCGTTGGTCGCCTGCGTCGTGCCGTGCGCGATGAACCGCACCTGCTCCGGCGCGATCCCCACCGTCTGCATCAACTGCTGCAGCGCCTGCACGATCCCCAGCGCGACGCCCTCCGCCGCCGCATGGGTCGTCGGCGTCTTCACCTGCCCGAGCAGCTCGCCCGTCACGTCGTCCAGCGCCACAGCGTCGGTAAAAGTGCCGCCGACGTCGATACCGATCCGCACTGCCCGCGCTGAGGAAGAGGAAGAAAATCCTGTCAATCCTGTCAATCCTGTAAATCCTGTCTCATAAACCTCATGACGCAATGAACCCCTGTCCGGCGAGGCGAAGGAGGACCGTCATCCTACTTTGGCGTGGGCGAGGGCGTGGTGGCAGGGGCTGTCGAGATCGAGCGGGATGCGCGTGATCAGCTCCAGCACGACCGTCTTGATACGCTCGGCGTTCTTCCGAAAGACCGCGTAGACCGCCTCGGAGGTGACCGGCGCGACATCGTCGCCGCCGACATGGCCCGAATCGAAATCCGTCACCAGCGAGATATTCACGACGGCGATCTCCTGCTCCAGCGCCAGATACGCCTCCGGATAACCCGTCATGCCGACCACCGACCAGCCCATCTGCGTGAACCAGCGGCTTTCGGCTTTCGTGGAGAAGCGCGGCCCCTGAATGACCACCAGGGTTCCCGACGCATGGACCGGAATCTCCTGCTCGCGGATGACCTCGACCGCCAGCCGCCGCAGATGCGGGCAGTAGGGATCGGCGCTGCTGACATGATGCACCTCGGGGCCGTCGAAAAAGGTGTCCCTGCGGCTGTTGGTGCGATCCACATACTGGTCGCAGACGACGAAATGCTCCGGCGCCAGCGCACTCTGCAAGCTTCCGACCGCACAGGGAGCCAGCAGGAACCGGACCCCGAGGCTCTTCATGGCCCAGACATTGGCGCGGTAGTTGATCTTATGCGGCGGGATCGTGTGATGCCGGCCGTGTCGGGGCAGAAACGCCACCCGCTTGCCCGCATACTCCGCCAGAAACAGGCTGTCGCTGGGAGGGCCATAAGGCGTCTCGACCGTGATCTCCTGCACGTTCTCCAGCAGCGAATAGAATCCGCTCCCTCCAAAAACGCCGATGTCGGCGGCAGGCTGCTGCGTAGGACTCATTTCGAAAGGCTCTCCTTATGGGTTCACTGGGATTCGGGTAGTGGGGTCGCGGCTGCCACGGGGAGGAAGAGGGCGACATTGTTGAGGGCGTCGAGTGCGGCGGCCTGCTCGGCCTCCTTCTTGCTTTTGCCAGTCCCGCTCCCGATCCGCACCTCGTCCAGGAAGGCTTCGGCCAGGAAGGTCTTGTCGTGCTCCTGCCCTACCTCGTTGGCGATGCGGTAGAGGGGCGCTTTACGGGCGACGGCCTGCGTGCGCTCCTGAAGCGAGGATTTGAAGTCGTGGCGATGCTGATCCGTCGCGGCGGCGTGCAGAGTCTCCAGCAGCGCATTCAGGACGACGCGCCGCGCCGCCACGATGCCCCGGTCGAGATAGACCGCCGCGATGATCGCCTCGAACGCATCGGCGAGAATAGAGCGGCGGCGGCGGCCGCCCGTCGCCGCCTCGCTCACGCTCATCACCACGAACTCCTCCAGCCCGATCCGCATGGCGGCGTCCGCCAGAGCTGTCTCACTCACGATGTAGGCTTTCGATTTGGCCAGGTCGCCCTCGCTGTGCTGCGGGTAGAGCCGGAACAGATTCTCGCTGACGACCAGGCCCAGCACCGAATCGCCCAGAAACTCCAGGCGTTCGTTGCTGTCGAAATGGCTCACGGTGGCGGCGGAACGGTGCGTCAGCGCACGTTCCAGTCGGGAGACGTCCCGAAAAGAGACGCCCAGTCGCTCCTGCAGTTGTGTTAGCGCGGTTTCATTCATAAAGAGCCGTATGTCTCGGATCTATTCCAGGCGGCGAACGGCAGCGTCGATGCGCTCCAGGCCCTTCACGATGTTGGCGGTCGAGGTCGCGTAGGAGAGTCGGATATAGTGATCTGCGCCGAAGCCGGAGCCGGGGATCACAGCGACATTGGCCTTCTCCAGCAGGTAGGTTGAGAACGATTCGGAGCCGGTGATCTCGATCTCTCCAGCGCGTTTGCCGAACAGCGCGGAGATGTCCGGGAAGGCGTAGAAAGCGCCGCCGGGCAGGCGGCAGGTGAGGCCCGGTATGGCGTTCAGCCCTTTGACGATCAGGTTCCGACGCTCCTCGAAGGCTTTGCGCATCTCCTCGACCGGCTCGTTCGGGCCGTTCAGGGCGGCGACCGCCGCTTTCTGCGAGATAGAGACCGGGTTCGACGTAGACTGGTCCTGTAGGCGGCCCATGGCGGCGACCAGTTCAGTATTGGCGCTCGCCACATAGCCGATGCGCCAGCCGGTCATCGAGTAGGCTTTCGAGCAGCCGTTCACGGTCAGGGTGCGCTCGAAGATCTCACTGCCCAGGGAGGCCGGGCTTAGATGCTCGCGGCCGTCGTAGAGCAGCTTCTCGTAGATCTCGTCGCTGACCAGCGTCAGGTTGCGCTGAATCACGACCGAGGCCAGATCCTTGACCAGTCGGCGCGAGGCGACTCCGCCGGTCGGGTTGGAAGGCGAGTTGAGGATCAGCGCCTTGGTACGCGGCGTGATGGCCGCGCGGACGGCGTCGCGGGTCGGCATGAAGTCGTTTTCCGGCAGCGTGGGAACGAAGACGGGAACGCCGCCAGCGAGCTTCACCTGTTCCGGATACGAAACCCAGTAGGGAACCGGGATGATCACCTCGTCGCCGGGATCGAGCAGGGCCTGGAAAATGTTGTAGAGGGTGTGCTTGGCTCCCACCGAGACGATGACGTTCTTGCGCTCATAGTGCAGATTGTTGTCGCGCAAAAGCTTGGCGGCGATGGCATCCCGCAGTTCATCGGAGCCGCTGCTGGGCGTGTATTTGGTGTAGCCGGCATGGATCGCGGCGATCGCCGCGTCCTTGATGTGCGCTGGGGTGTCGAAGTCGGGTTCGCCTGCCCCGAAGCCAATCACATCGACGCCCTGCGCCTGCAGCGCTTTGGCTTTCGCCGTGATCGCCATGGTGGGTGAGGGGGCGGCATTGCGCGCTCGTTCCGAGATGTTCATGATTGAAGGTTCCTTTCTCATCGTGTCGGGACGTGGCTCCCGCATCGAGTGCGGGTCGTCTCCCGGCATCAGGGCGGACTACAGCAGCGTGTCCGCAGGCTTGGTCTCTCTCTCACCGATGGCACAACGCTTCCATGTGCTCCGGAGCCTGTCCCGTCAGGCTTTCAGTGGCTTCCGGCGATGACGGTGGCCGTGATCAACACAGCAGTCGCGACAAAGAACACCACAATGCTCCAGGGTGTCCATTGGCGCTGCACATTCTTCATCTGGGAGATGTTGGCATAGCGGCCGCTGCGCCAGGCGATCGCATTGCCCTTGCTACCAAGATAGAGCGTCTTGATAACCCAGAACAGCACGACTCCTGCGACGATGATGGCGCCCATAGTGGCGTCCGCCGAGTCGTTGCCGTTGCCGTGTCTGTCCGCCGTGGTCATCGTAGATATCCCGAGAATCATCATGACCCAGAGGAACAGGCCGGTTGCGCAGACCAGACCCCAGCCGGCAGAGCGGTGCGTAAAGGCCCAGAGCATGGAGTTGAGGGCGGCCGCCCAGTTCCAGCCCCGTTTGGCCTCGTCCGGCACGGCGCTCCAGGGATTGGTCGGTCGGCCTGCATAGGCGCCGGGCGCGGCATAGACAGGGCTGGTGCCCGGCAGATTGAGGGCGCGGGCATCGAGATAGGTGGTCACCGTCGGGTCGTGCGGGTTGGCGATCATGCCGACCGGCACCGTGCAGATCCCACAGGAGAGCATGCCATAGGCGACCATGTTGCCGCAGACCTTGCACTGGTTGAGCGCCTGCTGCACCTGCGTGGGATAGCCGGTATTGAAAGCGTATGGGGCTGGCGCGCCGTACGTGGAACCGGGCGGCAGCGGCGAATAGCTGGGAAATGCGGACGGCGCGCTGCCGGGCGCGCGGGGAGCGTTGGGATACGGCTGCTGCGGATAGGCCGGATAAGAGGGCGGCTGCGGAGCGTTGGGATAGACCGGCGGTGCAGGCTGGTAGTTCGGCGCGGACGGCGGCATATAGGGGGGATAGACCGTCTGTGCCGGCACAGCGCCAGGGTAGACGGGCGGCGCACTGTTACTATTACTATAGGAGGGCGTCTGCGTTTGCGCCTGCGGAGCCGACATCGGCATCGGCGGCAGAGTCGGCTGGGCCGGAACGGCAGGCACGGTCGGGGCGGGCTGCGGCGTGGCGGCGGCAGCAGAGGCATTGTCGAGCCCCGACGGCAGCAGCGACGTGCCACAGGCCGTACACTGCGCCGCACTTCCCGCATTCCACTGGCCGCACTTCGGGCAGAACATCCCTTACGCTCCCTCCTCCGGTCACCGCTTCACTTCGGGAGTTATTGTACCTCTGTTCCAAGGGAAGAGTAAAATAAGCCGGGTAAAGTTTCATAATAGGGGAACCGGGCGCGGTTTGCCGTTGACTCGCCTTTTTCGTATACGGTATAATGATTGCGAAATAAGTCACAAAGTCGTCGGGGCGAAGAAAGCCGAGTTTTCGGCACGATCGAGTCCGCTCCGGAACCGAATTCACCGCCAATGTGCAAGGTCAGCCATGTCCGTTCCAGCGTCGGAAACTCAGGCTCCCAACGTTTCGTTCGAACGCGAACGCGGCGTCTACGCCATTCAGATCACCCGTGATGTCGCCCATGCCGAAGTGGCCCTGGAAGACGATTCGCTGCGTTCGGTCCGCATTCTGCAGGTGTTCCGTGTCCTGGCGAACAGCGGTGTGCCCATTTTCCTGACCAAACTGCACCGGGCCGCGATAACGTTCGCGTTTGTAGGGGCCGACCTGCCCCGTGTCGAAACCGCGTTGAAGACCGTAGGCGTGCAGACCTCGGCCCGGCGGGATCTCGCGCTGATCGCCGTCCGTGCGGCCTCGATGCGCGACCTGTCCGGCGTCATGGTCTCGATTGCGGACGCCCTGTATGCGGCCGGCGCGCGGCTGTTCGAGACGGGCGATTCGCATAACTCCGTCGTCTGCCTGATCGAGGACGCGCACACCGATGCGGCGGTGCGCCACCTGCGCAAAACCTTCCACCTGGATGCTGGCACAGTGCAGGTACACCACCTCGGTACGGAGGTGTCGGGATGAAGATCGTCGTGCAGAAGTTCGGCGGCACCTCCGTAGATCGTCCCGAGAATCGCGCCCTCGCCGCCGCCAAAGTCATCAAGGCGGTCGAAAGCGGTCTGTCGCCCGTCGTGGTCGTCTCGGCGATCGGACGCAAGGGCGCGCCCTACGCCACCGACACGCTGGTAAGCGTCCTGAAGGATATCGATCCTCAGGTGCCTCCCGCGCCCCGCGAACTCGATATGATGATGGCCTGCGGCGAGATCATCTCCACGGCGGTCTTCGCGCATACGCTGCAGACGTTCGGCTGTAAGGCGATCGCGCTCTCCGGCGGGCAGGCGGGTATCATCACCGATCCGGAGTTCGGCAACGCCCGCATTCTGGAGATACGTCCGCACTATCTGCATCGCCTGATCGAGCAGGGCTATATTCCGGTCGTCTGCGGCTTTCAGGGCATTACCCAGCCGAACGACGAATACGAGCACGGCGCGATCACCACGCTCGGCCGCGGCGGCAGCGATACGACGGCCTCCGCCCTCGGCGTGGCCCTCCATGCCTCGGCGGTCGAGATCTACACCGATGTCGATGGCGTGAAGACTGCGGACCCCGACATGGTCGGAGCGGCGAAGACGCTGGATGTCTGTACCTACGAAGAGGTCGCGGAGATCGCGCATCAGGGGGCTAAGGTCGTGCATCCGCGCGCCGCCGAGATCGCCATGGATCACAATATCCCGCTCTGGGTGAAATCGACCTTCTCAGACGCGCCGGGCACGCGGATCACGAGCAATGAGGCCCCGGACGCGGTGCGGCAACGCCTGACGGGGATCACCCACACCGGTAAACTGGTCTATATCCGTCTGGAAATAGACAATGCCGAACATAAGCCGCACGTGGAGCGCGAAGTCTATCGGATGATGGCCCGCGCTGGCGTCAATATCTTTCTGGTGACCTTTAGCCCGAACGCGCTGTCGTTCACGGTGCCGCGCAAACTCTATCCGATCGCGCGAGATCTGCTGGACGGCATGGTGGTTCCTATCGCACTGGACGAGCCTGACAGCAAGGGGAAACTGTCCGCCTACTACATTTTCAAGTTTTCGCAGGGGCTCGATCTGGCCTACAGTGTGCAGCGCCCGCTGCTGGCCGCTGTCGAGAAACATGTGCGGATCGTGGACGTTCCGGCCTCGGTGATCGAAAACTGTACGATGGTGTCCGTGATCGCCTCCGGGCATCGCCGGGTGCCGGGCATTATGGCGCTGATCTATGAGACGCTGCTGAACGCCAAGATTGCCGTGCATCAGATTGCCGATTCGGAGATGTCGGTCTCGTTTCTCCTTTCGGAAGGGGACGCGCAGCGCGCGGTGCGCCTGCTGCACGCGCGGCTTTTCGAGAAGTAAAGCCCTCGCAGCACGGCCTACATGAAGGAGCAGATCGATGGCGGAAGACGAACCCAAAGAGCAGGACGATCTGCACACGCGGTTTCCGAACGTGCCGCCTTCGCCGCAGGTTCCGGAGCCGCCCCGGATGACGCAGCCGCTGCCACCGCATCCCGCGAAGCCGCGACAGGGCATGGTCGAGCCGGGTGGCTACAACAAACTGGCGCTGGCGACGACGGCGGCGAGTTCGTTCATTATGCCGATCATCCTTCTCTCGCTCGGCGGATGGTGGCTGGATCAGAAGCTGCACCATCTGACCGCATGGTTCGCCATGGCCGGAGTGCTGCTCGGCCTCGTGGTCGGGGTCAGCGCCCTGTTGAAGGTTGTCAAGCGCCTGGAGTAGAGACCATTTCTCTTCCTGTCGCATGAGTTTTGACGGATGTATCGAAAAGACGTCCTTCTGTGACACAATATGTACGTACGACCGAAAGACGCAACGACGCGCAACCAGGCTGCGTGCCGCTTCCGTGCGAGGAGAAACCTGTGAACCGACTCCGCCTTCAATCCTATAGAGAGGCTTTCCATGAGGTAGGTTCACTGGCAGAAGTAAGAAAGAGCCTGAGCCGTTTCATGCAAGAAGATAAGACCGTTGTACGTTCTCTGAAGAGCGCGGCCTGGTTTGCCGCTGCCTTGAATCTCCTGTTTTTTTGTAGTGGCCAGAAGATGTGGGCCTGGGGCTTTCTGATCGGATCGCTGGTCTCCCTGTTCAGTCTGGTCAGCCTGATCGTGATCGTTCCGATCCTTTTTCGCCCGCATGCTTCGCCGCATGTCAAAGGGCTGCTGCTGATGACGCTGTTTCTGAAGCTGCCCTTCTACGGCGTCGCGCTCAGCCTGGCGAGCCCACGTCACGGCGTCGAGCCGATGGCAGCTGGTCTGGGCATCTCGCTTGTCCCGCTGATCCTGACGTTCCGCACCGCCGCCGCGCTGCTGTGGGAAGAGGCGCGGGAGCAGCGCAAAAACGCCGCACCGACGCCGCACGCCGTCGTTATCCCACCGATCGTCGTACCGTCGCTGCCGGAGGTCGAACCGCAGCCTGTTCCGCGCCCACAGTCGCGCCTGCCGCAGACTGTCTATACCGTTCGAGAAGGGGCTTAGTTTATGCCGCAGTCACCGCAAGATTTCCAATACCATCCCGACTCGCGTCCGGAAAAGCCCATTCTCCTTGCACGAGGCGGGCAGGAGTCGGGGCGCGTCGCCGGAGAGGCGACGACCACGGAAAAGGGCGAGAAGGAAGAGGATCCCGGCAAAATTCCGGAAGCCCCGCGTCTCTTCGGGAACGCTCTGGTCGTCGCGGCGATCCTGGTGATCTTCGCGCTGATCGCCCGCAGTAAGAAAGAGATCGTCCCGCGCGGGCTGCAGAATTTCGCCGAACAGGTCGTCGAGTCGCTCAACTACTTTACGGTCGGAATTATCGGGCCGGGTGGGGAGCGTTATACGCCGCTCGTCGGCACGGTGTTCCTCTACATTCTGCTCTCCAACCTGATCGGGATCATTCCCGGTCTGCACTCGCCGACCGCGAATATCTCCGTGACGCTCGCGCTCGGAGTGATCGTGTTTATCTATGTGCAGTACGAAGGCATACGCACCAACGGGCCGGTCAACCATGCGAAACACTTCATGGGGCCGATGCCTGCCCTGATCCCTCTGATGCTTCCTGTCGAGTTGATCTCGGAGATCGTCAAACCGTTTACGCTCGCGGTTCGCCTTTTCGGCAACATCTTCGGCGAGGACGTGATCATCATGGTGCTGGCAGGGTTGGGGTTGCAACTGCTCCATGTTCAAGGCCTGCCGCTGCACTTCCCGGTGCTGTTTCTCTCCGTGATCACGGCCGCGGTGCAGGCGCTGGTCTTCTCCATGCTGACCTGTATCTATCTCTCCCTGGTGGTGCATCATGAGCATGAGGGCCCGAACGGAGAAGAAGGGGCGATCGACGCCGCCCACGCTCACTAGATTTGACGGGTCGTCCGTGACCCGTCGGGGAGGCGCTTCAGGCAGCCTCCCGCTCTGCGGACGGACAAGGCTGTAGTGTACGACTACTGCGCCGAACGCGACCACTGTCATCGCTTCTTTGTCGCACACGACAAGAAAGGAAACATTTCCAATATGTTGTACTTTATGGCTCTCGCCTTCTCTCTCGGCTTAGGTGTTCCCATCGCGGTTCTCGGCGCCGGTCTCGGTCAGGGGAGAGCGGCTGCGGCTGCTATGGAGGGCATGGCCCGCCAGCCCGAGCAGACCGGTCGCATCCAGACCGCGATGATCCTGGCCCTCGCCTTCATCGAATCGCTCGTTATCTTCTCCCTGCTGGTCTTCTTCCTGCTGAACACCAAACTGCCGGACACCCAGAAGATGACCGACGCCGTCACCGCCGCCGCCACTGCCGGCAAATAGTTCGCCCGGCAACCGATTACCCGGAGCCTCGTCCCCTCGTTCTGAAAGCTTATCTTGTTCTGCAAGAGAGGGGCGAGGATCCGGGATCCGGGGGCTCTCTATCGTCGTGAGGTTGACTCGCGCACCTCTTACAAAGGATGAGTAGGTCCTATGGCCGACATCGTCAAAAGTCTTAGTTTCAATGTAAATATCTTTTTCGCGCAGATCGTTCTGTTTCTGGCGCTCTGGTTTTTTCTGGGGAATCTGTTCTTCAAGCCGATCCTGGGACGATTGAAGCAGCGTGATAAAGATATCGCCGACACCTACCAGACCGTGCAGCAGATGCAGCACGAGATGGAGACGCTGCGTGCCGACTATCTCACGCGCATCGCCGATGTGGAGGCCGAGGCGCGCGGGCGCATTCAGACCGCCATCAAAGAGGCGCAGGGAGAGCGAGAGCGCATCCTCGCCGAGGCCCGCGCGCAGTCGGAACAGACGCTGCACCAGGGCGTCGCCGATATGGAGCGGGAGAAGGTCGAGGCGCTGGTCTCCCTGCGCGAGCGCATGGTCACGATGGCCCTGACCGCGCTGCAGAAGACGCTCGGCTCTGCCGCAGATGCGACCGTCCTGCGCAACAGCATCGAATCCAGCATCGCCGGCGACCCGGCGCGCAACTAAAAGGGAGAGAGGCGTGTCCATCAACGAATATATTCCCTTTGCGATCGAGCATCCCGGCGCGACTCTCTCGCTGATCATCGGCCTGGTGTTGATCCTGTACGTACTCTATAAGTTCAACATCATCTACATCAGTTATCCCTACTGGCGGGACCTGCTGATCGAACGCACGAATCGCATCGAAACCAACCACAATCAGGTGCAGCAGGCTCTGGCGGAGGCGCGCACCCTGCGCGACAACTACGCGAGCCGCCTGCGGGACATCGAAGTGGAGCAGCGACAGCGGATCGAAGCGGCGGTGAAAGAGGCGGAGACCTCCCGTACCGAAATCATCGCCGACGCCCAGCAGTTGGCGACCGCCGTTCGCCTCCGCACGGAACAGGAGATCGCGCGCGAACGCACCCGGCAACGGATCCAGCTTCGGCGTGATATCGTGCAGACGACCCTCGACGCGGCCGAACGGGCTGTGAAAGCGAGCAGCACCGACAGCGTGCAACATCAACTCATCGGTGATTTCGTCGCGCGCGCCGCCAGCGATGGCCGCCCTGCGAGCGCCGCAACTTCGGCAGCCGCCCTCTAGAGGAGCAACCGCGTGGCAGAATACGATCTTCGCGCCGCACGGCGGTACGCCACCGCCCTGTTTGCGACCGCGCAGAAGCAGAACACCCTGGCGGCGACCGAGACCGATCTCACGGTCGTCCTCGACCTGATGCAGCAAACCCCGGCCCTGGACCAGCTCTGGCATAGCCGTGTCGTTCCCGGTGGGCGCAAGCGCGATCTGGTTTCGAAAATTCTGGGAGAGACCATCTCGGCCCTGACGCTTTCGTTCCTGCGCCTTCTGATCGACAAGCGGCGTGAGGAGATCCTGGCGCCGGTTCGCGATGAGTTCCATCGCCTGCTGGACGCCGCCAATCATCTCCTGCGCGTGGAGGCGACCTTCGCGGTGCAGCCGACCCCGGCTGAGACGCAGAGCCTGGTCGGCAGTCTCGAAAAGCGCACGGGCGAACACGTGGAACTGAAAGTCCTGATCGACCCCGCCATTCTCGGCGGCGTGATCGTCCGCATGAACGATAATATTCTCGACGGCAGCGTGCGCGGAACCCTCGAACGCCTGCGCGAACAGTTGCTGCAAGAGGCTTAAGGAACGTTCTCGCGCCCCGCGCGAACATTTTCGCACCCTGTGTGAACAGAGGAGATTTTATGGCTATTCGACCCGAAGAGATAAGCGCAATGATCGAGCGTGAACTGGCGTCCTACACGCGCGAGATCAAAGAGGAGGGCATCGGCACCGTTCTGCAAGTCGGAGACGGTATCGCCCGCATCTATGGACTGCGCGAGTGTATGGTCTCCGAACTGCTGGAGTTCCAGGATGAGAAGGGCAATCCGATCGTCGATCAGAACGGAGCGACGATCCGCGCGCTGGCCTTGAACCTGGAAGAGGACAACGTCGGTGCCGTTATCCTGGGGCCGGACGAACAGATTCGGGAAGGCACCACGGTCAAGCGGACCGGGCGTATCATCGAGATCCCCGTCGGCGAGGCGCTGCTCGGCCGCGTCGTCAACGGCGTTGGCGACCCGCTGGACGGCAAGGGCCCGATCATCACGGACAAGACCGGCATGATCGAGACCCGCGCTCCCGGCGTCGTGGACCGCCAGCCCGTCAAGGAGCCGCTTCAGACCGGCCTCAAGGCGATCGACGCCCTGGTCCCCATCGGCCGCGGTCAGCGCGAGCTGATCATCGGCGACCGCGGTACCGGTAAGACCGCCATTGCCATCGACACGATCATCAATCAGCGCGGCGGCGACGTGGTCTGTATCTACGTCGCGATCGGACAGAAGGCTTCGACAGTCGCCAACGTCCAGCGTATTCTGGAAGCGAACGGCGCGATGGACTACACCATCATCGTCGCCGCCACCGCCGCCGATCCCGCACCGCTTCAGTATATCGCGCCCTATACCGGCTGCACCATCGGCGAGTACTTCCGCGACAAGGGCCAGCACGCGCTGGTCATCTACGACGACCTCTCCAAGCATGCCGTCGCCTACCGCCAGGTGTCGCTGCTGCTGCGCCGCCCACCGGGCCGCGAAGCCTATCCTGGCGACGTGTTCTACCTGCACAGCCGCCTGCTGGAACGGGCCGCCAAGATGCGCGAAGACTACGTGATCGTGGCCAAGACCGCCGACGGCGGCCAGACGACCGGGGTCAACGGCAAGGTCTACGAGGGCGGCGAGGGTCGCGACCATGCCAAGAAAGAGATCGCGGAGCTGCCGGATGCGGCCAACCTGGAGATCCGGAAACTGCCCGAAACCGGTGGAAGCCTGACGGCGCTGCCGATCATCGAGACGCTGGCCTCCGACGTCTCGGCCTATATCCCGACCAACGTCATCTCGATCACGGACGGACAGATCTTCCTCGATCCCGACCTGTTCTTCTCGGGCGTTCGCCCTGCTATCAACGTCGGCATCTCGGTCTCCCGGGTCGGACGTTCGGCGCAGGTCAGCGCGATGAAGGGCAGCAAGGTCGCCGGACGTATGAAGCTCGACCTCGCACAGTATCGCGAAGTCCAGGCGTTCTCGCAGTTCGCCTCCGACCTCGACAAGGCCACCCGCGACCAGTTGGATCGCGGCGCGCGCCTGATCGAGATCCTGAAGCAGCCGCAGTACGCGCCTATGCCGGTCGAGCAGATGGTCACGATCATCTATGTCGGCAACAACGGCTTCTTGGACGATGTTCCGATCCCATCCGTCAAAAAGTTCGAGCAGGAGTTCCATCCCTTCATGGCGGAGAACTACCCCGACATTATGGAGAAGATCGCCCGCACCAAAGACCTCGACAAGGACGCCGAAGACGCCCTCGTGAAAGCCATCACCGCCTTCAAAGCGCAGTTCAAACCGTAACGCGCATTCTCCTGATCCTCTATCCAAAATGCCCTCACTGAATTCAAAGTTCAGTGAGGGCGTTTTGGTGTTCGTAAGGACGCCGCTACTCTTTCGCGCCTGCGGCTGTCAACTGGTTGATGATGCCAGTCAATTTCTTCTCGCAGGCGAGCGCTAAGGGCGTCTTTCCTGCAGCGTTTTTGGGGGACAGATCGACCCCTTTCTGGAGAAGCATTTCGACAATCGCGAAGTTTCCCTGCTCGACGCCCAGATGCAGCGCGGTGATGCCGTCCGGTCCGACGACTTTCGGATCTGCACCATGCGCCAACAGATAGCGCACGATCAGAGCTTTTCCGTTGTGGGCGGCGTAGAGCAGCGGTGTGATGTTGTCTTTATTTTTTTCGTTGATGTTCGCTCCTCTATCGAGCAGAAAAGGAACGTAGTTCATGTTGTTGCGGAGGATGGCAATCGCCAACACGCTGTCGCCCCCATCCGTCTTGGCGTTGATGTCCGCCCCTTGAGCGACCAGTTTGAGGAAAGCGGCATCGCGCAGCGGACCGATAAATCTGGTAAACTCTGCGGGAGCGGATAAGCCCTCGCTCTGATTGATGATCTGGACTACCAGGGGATTCTGTCCGGCTTCGGTGCGGGCGTTATGCGCCAGCAGGATATCCATGACATGTCCGCGGCCTTCCGCTGCGGCCAGCATCAGCGGAGTCACCCCATGCTTATCCGCGAGATCGACCGAAGCGTGGTGTTCCAGAAGCAGTTCGCAAATTTTGCCGCTGCTATCGGTAATCGACTTCGCCAGAGGGGTTCTGCCGAGCTTGTTGACGGCATCGACCTTTGCGCCGGCGTCGAGCAACGCACCGACCATCGCGATGTCCGGAGGCCCGGCGTTCAGGCGCGGGCCAAGAAGCTCTTTGGGGCCGGCCATGGCGGCGAGCCCGAGAGCAGGGTTGCCATCAGAAATCGTGTTGGGATCTGCACCGCGTTTCAAGAGATCGCGTACCTGTTCGGGACTTCGCTGGAGAATCGCCGTGATCAGCGCGCTATTGATCTGTGCTTTCGTCGGTGGGGCGGCGGACGCCGTCGGTTTTTTGCCGTGTGCCGCAGGCTTCTGGGCCTGCGCCCCCAGGAGGCAGAGGCTCAGACAGAGCGCCGCCACCGACAGAGATGTCTGTTTCCGTGTCATTGTAGCCCAAGTATAGTTCCATCAAGTTAATGAGCCTGCCGATCTGAGACGGGAGCGAGGTCATCTGGTTTACTGCGAGGTCGAGTTTCGTCAGGTAAGTAAGTTGAATAATTTCAGGAGGCAGCGAAGTTAACCGGTTGCCGTAGAGATTGAGTGTCGTCAGATGGATGAGGCGAACAATCTCCGGCGGCAGCGAGGTCAGGTGATTGGCGGCGACATTGAGCGACTTTAACTTGACGAGTTGACCTATCTCTGGCGGCAGCGAGGTAAATTGATTTACGTGAAGATCGAGTTCCGTAAGATTGGTGAGGTGACCTACTTCAGGTGGCAAGGATGTCAGTCTTTTACGACTGATAGTAAGCGCAGTCGCGTCTGTGGCGGTGATGCGTGTAATTACTTTGAGGAGTGTTTGCTGGTTCATGACGCGGCCTCCGATGTCTGTATTATGGCATGAGCAAAAGTGCAGAAGATGAGAACACTATAGCGGCCTGCCAATTTAGAGACGCGCGGTAGGGAAATGCGGTGTCGATAGAGAACATGGCGATAGATACGCAGGAGTTGCGGCACAAGAATCAAGGCGTTTAGAAAGAGGGAACGATAGTGGCAGAAGGCGTGAAACGGGTCGCGGTGGTGACCGGGGCGAGCAGTGGGATCGGGGCGGCGACGGCGGTCGCGCTGTATCAGGCGGGGTTTGCGCTGGTGCTCGGCGCGCGGCGGCTGGAGAAGGTGCGGGAGGTCGGAGGACCGCTCGGCGCGGTCTGCCTGCCGCTCGATGTGACAGACGCAGCCAGTGTCGAGGCATTCTGCGCGCAGATCCCGGCGGTGAATGTGCTGGTCAATAATGCGGGCGGCGCGCTCGGCCTCGACAAGTTTGCGGAGTCGAAGGATGAAGACTGGGAGCGGATGTTCGACACGAATGTGATGGGGCTGATGCGCGTCACCCGTGCGCTCCTGCCGAAACTGGAAGCCAGCGGCGCGGGACATGTCGTCAACATCGGCAGCATCGCTGGGCGGGAAGCCTATCCTGGTGGGGCCGGTTACAACGCCGTCAAGTTCGCGGTCCGGGCGATCACGCAGGTGATGCGGCTGGAACTGGTCGGTAAGCCGATCCGTATTACCGAAGTCGCGCCTGGAATGGTCGAGACGGAGTTTAGCGTGGTCCGGTTCAGCGGGGACGAAGAGCGGGCAAAGAAGGTTTACGCGGGCCTGCAGCCTCTGAGAGCGGAGGATGTCGCCGATGTGATCCAGTGGGTCGTCACCCGACCTCCGCACGTCAACATCGACGAGGTGGTCGTCAAGCCGCTGGCGCAGGCCTCCGCCACCGTCGCCGCCCGTAATTTGTAACCTGCAAGAAAGGCTGAATCCTATGGCAGCATTCGAAACCCGGTATGAGGCGGTGCGGGAGCGTATGGGCTGGTGGCGTCGCAGCGAGGTCGGCTTTCTGGCGATCAGCGGGCCGGATCGCTTCACATGGCTGCAGGGGATGGTCAGCAACGACATGCGGCTCCTGGCGAATGGGCAGGCCGAGCGTCTGCCCGTCTGTTTTCTGGACGCCACAGGGCATCTGCTCTCGGACGGCGTTCTGGTCACGGTGGCGGGAACGCATGCGCTGGCGGGGGCAGTCGGCTTGAAAGGCCAGGATTTCCTGCTGGCGGAACTGCCGCAGGCGACGGTCGCCCGTATTCTGACTCATCTCGACCGTCTGTTGATTATGGAAGATGTCGAACTGGCCGATGTCAGCGCCCGAGTCGGTGCGGTGACCCTACAAGGTCCGGAAGCCGTTGCTTTCGTTGGCCGCGAGTCCTGGACGGCGCGAACCGAACACGACGCGAAACTTCGGAGAGTGGTGGAGGAATCGTGTCGTATGGTGGCGGCGGATCATACCGGCAGCGGCGGCCTGGATCTCTATGCGCGAGCGGAGAGCATTGCCGCCGTACAGGACGCTCTGAAGGCGCTGGAAATTCCGGAAGTAGGGATGGAAACGGCAGAACTGCTGCGTGCCGAGGCGGGCCTGCCGCGCTATGGTGCGGATATGGATGAGAGTGTGCTGGCGCCCGAAGCCAATCTGACGAGCCATATCAGTCTGACGAAAGGCTGTTATGTCGGGCAAGAGATCGTTGCGCGAATCGATGCGCGCGGCCACACCAACCGCGCGCTGACCGGGCTGATCCTCGACGACCCGGAACTGCCTGCTGCCGGCGCGAAACTGTTCTTCCACTCTGACGCGGAACTGCCGCGCGAAACGGGACGCCTGACCACTGTTATCGCCTCGTCACCGGCGGCGGGCGGCAGGGCGATTGCGTTGGGCTACGTGCGCCACGAGCATCGCGAACCGGGCACGCTTCTTGTCATCGGTGAGGAAGGCCGGGGAGTCGCCACGGTTACCGAACTACCCTTCCCTTCGAGACCGATCCCGTGAGCGATCTGGAACTCGTCGAGGTGGTCTCCACCTCCCCGCGTGATGTCGGCAGAGCCCTCTCTTTCGGAGCGATTGCCGCCCTGGTGGGCATCAACCTGCTCTGGTCGGTTTCGACGATTGCGTCGAAGGGGGCGCTGGAGGTTTTCGATCCCCTGACGCTCACGACGCTTCGCTTCGCCCCGGCCGGCCTGATACTGCTGGCGATGGCACGCGCGCAGGGCAGGTTACCGACCGTGCGCCGCCGGGACTGGCCCGGCTTCCTGCTGCTGGCGCTGCTCGGCATCGTCCTCACCTACGGCCTCTACTACACCGGGGTCGCCCGAACGACCGCGTCGGAGGCTGTCTTGTTGACCGCCTGCGAACCGATTCTGATCGCGCTTTTCGCCCGTATCTTCCTCCGTGAGCACCTCTCCCGACAGCAGTGGACCGGCCTGTGCGTTGGGTTGGCCGGCATCTGGCTGATCGTCGGGCGGGGCAGCCTGGGCAATGTCATCGCTCTGCTCGCGCTCTGTATCGAGACGACCGCCAGCGTCATCGCTAAGCGGCTCACCAGTCTCTATCCGGGGCTGTTCGTCGTCGCGATAGAGATGCTCCTCGGCTCGCTGCTGCTCCTCCCCGGCGTCGGTTGGGAACTGGCGCACCATCACCCTGTCGTGTCGTGGGAGGTGTTCGGCTACGTGCTCTATCTCAGCCTGATCTGCTCCGCGCTCGGCTACGGCGTCTGGTTCCGACTGATGGAGCGTTATCCGGTCTCATCTCTGGGGGCGTTCATTCTGATACAACCGCTGTTCGGCCCGCTCGCTGGCTGGATGTTTCGCCACGAAACGCTGACAAAGCGCAGCGCGCTGGGCGCCGCCCTCGTCATTCTCGGGGTCGCCCTCAACGCCCTGCGCCGCTCGAAACCTGCCTCCGCCCCCTAGTCTCTCTGCTTTCGAAGGCGAGCCAACGCCTTTAGAAACGCTCGCCTGGCCTGAAGGCTCTGGCGGCAAAACCGCCGCCTCTTTAACAGAGGCGGCGGTTTTGCCGCGGCTAAGTAGCCGTCCGGTCAATGCTCGTAGAAATTTCGCGCGCGTTGATCTCGCTGGCCTCGGAGAAATTACGAACCTTCAGCGGATGGCCGCTTAGAGAGCCTTTGTGGCCCGTTAGTGTGGCCCCAGGAGCCTGTAGTCGGAGGGCGGCGTGAGCGACATCAGCCCGCCTCCCGCGACCGTAAAGCCGTCCATGAACCAGACCAGCAACTGGTTCGTTGTCTGGTTCTGGAACACCAGATCCGGCTTGCCGTCCCCGTTCAGATCCTCGACCGCATGTACTTTCCAGACGGACGGAGGCAGATAACCGATCGCCCCTCCGCCTGCAAATTGACTGCCGTTCATGTACCAGACCGCGATTTGGTTGGTCGTCTGGTTCTGGAAGAAGATGTCGGGCTTACCGTCGCCGTTCACGTCTCCCACCCCCACGACACTGTAGCTTGCGTCCGGCACCTGCGGCACCGCGACCCCGCCCGTCACCGTCGCCCCGTTCAGGAACCAGATCACAAGCTGCCCCGTTCCCGGCTGCTGGAAGAGGATGTCGGGCTTGCCATCGCCGTTGAAGTCTCCGACTCCCACGACTTTGTAGCCGCCGCTCGGCTGTAGGGAGAGCTCCTCCCCACCTGCCACCGTTGTGCCGAGCAGGTACCAGACCACGATTCTGCCGGTCGTCTGGTTTTGCAGCAGGAGATCGGGGTTGCCGTCGCGGTTGAAGTCGGCGCAGCCCACCACCTGCCAACCGGACGGAGGCAGATAGCTGACGCTGCTGCCGCCGAAGATATCGAGGACGCTGGTGAACCAGACGTAGATAACGTTGGTGGCCTGACTCTGCAGGATAAGGTCGTTGTGGCCGTCATTGTCGAAATCGAAGGGCAGATGCGGCAGGACGGTGAAGCCGACCGATTGGTTGCTGGCGCCGAGGGCGGCGGCAAGGAGAAGACGGGTATCGGCAGAAACCAGCGAGGTGCTGACCGTGGCGTTCGCGGTGGTGGCGCCTGCCAGGACAGTGACGCTTGCAGGCAGGGTAGCGGCGGCAGTGTTGCTGCTGGCGAGGCTGACGCTGATGCCTCCGGTGGGCGCAGCGCCATCGAGAGTGAGGGTGACGACCGCCGTGTGGAGGGAGCGGACACTGCCGGGACTGACGGTGAGACTGGCTACCAGAGGAGCCTTGACAGTGAGGGTTGCGGTCTGTGTCTTGCTGTTGAAGACGCCCGAGAGGGTGACGGCAGCGTCGGCAGCAAGCGGGGTGGTATTGACGGTGAAAGTGGCCGTCTTTGCCCCTGCCGCGATGGTGACGCTCGTCGGGACGGTGGCGGCGGCGTTGTTACTGCTGAGAGTGACGGTGATGCCGCCGGTGGCTGCGGGGTCGCTGATGGTGACGGTGCCGGTGCTCGTCAGACCGCCTTTCACACTGCTGGGAGAGAGAGTCACGCTCGAGAGGTCAGGTGGGGTCACAGTCAGGACGGCGGTGGCGGAGGTCGCATTGAAGGTCGCCGTGAAAGTGACGTTCGCATTGGCCGACACGGACGTGGTCGTGATGGCGAAGGTCGCCGTCGTCGCGCCGGAAGGCACCGTGACGGAGGCGGGGCCACCGGCGAGGGTCGTGTTGCTGCTTCCCAGACTGACGACGATCCCGCCGGTCGGAGCGTTGTCACTGATGGTGACAGTGCCCGTGGCGTTCTCGCTGCCGCGCACCGTGTTGGGACTGATGCTGAGATTGGTGACGGTGGGCGGCGTCACCGTCAGTGTGGTCGTGACGGCGCTCCCACGTGTGGCCGTCAGGACGACCGGTGTGCTGACGGCAACAACGCTGGTGGTCACCGTGAAGTTGGCCGTGGTCGCGCCCGCCGCCACAGTCACGCTGACGGGCACGCTCGCCGCGCCGGTGTTGCTGCTGGAGAGCGTCACCGCGATGCCGCCTGTCGGCGCCTGACCGTTCAGAGTGACGGTTCCGGTCGCGTTCTGACCGCCGCGCACACTGGTCGGAGCGACCGAGACCAAGAGCGCCGTGGGCGTCTGTACGACCAGATTGGCCGACTGTGTGACCCCGTTGAGCGTCGCCGAGAGGCCAACGGTGGTATCGGTCGCCACTGCGCTGGTGGTGATAGTGAAGTTGGCGGCGCTGCTGCCTGCCGCCACGGTCACGGTAGCCGGGGCGGCGGCGACGGCGCTGTTGTTGCTGCTCAGGGTGACGATCACGCCGCCCGCCGGGGCCAGGCCGCTGATGGTGACGGTTCCGACGGCTGTCGTCGTTCCGGTAACAGAGGTCGGGCTGACGGTCAGACTCGTGGGGGTCGGCACCCAGTAGGGGTTGGCGATGAGCGAGAGGGCGGCGTCGCCCCGCGCACACATAATCACCCGTCCGTCCTGCGAGTAGTTCAGGCCATCGACCCCCTGGTTGAATCCCAACGCATAGGTGCCGGTCTCCTGCGTGTAGTCCTGCAGCAGGGTTCCGTCGGTGACACGCCAGATCTTGAGATGCTTGTCCTCACCGCCGGTCGTGACGGTCTTGCCGTCCGGAGCGATCGCAGCCGAAACCACGTTGTCGATATGGTGGAAGCTCTGGAACTGACTGCCATCCGCGACTTTCCAGAGGATACTGCTCTTGTCGTTGCTGGCGGAGATGAGCATGGTGCCGTCTGCCGAAAACTGGACGTTGCGCACCTTGTCGGTATGGGCCGTCAGGGTGCTGACAAGGGACTGATCGGAGATCCGCCAGATTTTGATCGTTTTGTCGTCGCTGGCGGAGGCGAGCAGAGATCCGTCCGGCGAGAGCGCCAGGCTGTTGACGGGGCCCGTGTGACCGACGAACGATCCCTGGCTGAGGCCGTCCTGGGCGCGGACGATCTTGATGGTGTTGTCGTTGTTACCGACGATGATACTGCCGCCTGCCGTCCAGACGATACTGAGGCCGAGGGGACTGTTGGCGATATTGCGTACCAGAGTGCCGTTCGAGACCTTCCAGATACGGATTTTGGAGTCGTTGCCGACGGTTGCGACCATCGTGCCGTCGGGCGAATAGGTGACGCCGATGATAGGCTGGTTGCCGTCTGACAGGCGCCAGAGCAGGACTCCCGTGTTGAAGTCGTAGATACTGGTGCTGGCGTCGTAGCTGGCAGTGGCGACGGTGTCGTGGGTCGGGCTGATGACAGCGTTGTAGACCCCGCCTGTATGCTCGATGGGCAGCATGCCGACGGGATTCCCGGTCGTGCCGCTGTACACCTGTGTCTGTCCGTTGTCGGGAGCGATGTAGATTTTCGAGCCGTCCGGTGAGTACCCGCTGTTGCTGAACCAGACTTTGGTATCGAACGTGTTGATCAGGCTGCCATCCGAGATTCGCCACAGACGCAGTTTACCGTCGAAACCGCCCCCTGCGACGAAGCGACTGTCGGGCGAGATACAGATCGTGTTGACGGGGCCGAAGTTGTCGGAGCGTGTGAAGCGCAGGGCTCCGGTGGAAGCGTTCCAGATCTTCATCGTCGCATCGGCGCTGCTGGTACAGACGTTGGCATTGTCGGCGGAGAAGGCGACGCTATCTATAAAGTCGGTGTGGCTGTTCAGCAGTTGCAGTTGCGCTCCGCTGGAGACCTGCCAGATGCGCGCGCTCTTGTCCCAGCCTCCGGAGACGAGCTTGCTGCTGTCGCCCGAAAAGCTGATACTGGTGATCTTGCCGGTATGGCCGGTCATGATCGAGACAAAGCCTCCATCGGAGGCGTTGTAGACATGAATCGTGTTGTCGCCGAAGGTGGCGGCGACCTTCGTGCCGTCCGGCGACCAGGCGACCGCATCGACCCAACCGTTGGCGATGATGTTGCGGATCGGCGTACCGGTCGCCAGATCCCAGATCTTGATCGTGGAGTCCAGGCTGCCCGTGATGGCTTTGGTGGCGTCCGGCGAGAGCCCGACCGATAAGACCTGGTTGGTATGTCCGGAGCCGGTGACAGTGACGACGCCATCGGAGAGGCGATGTATTTTGAACGTGCCTTCCGCGCCGCAGGTCGCCATATAGTTGCCATCGGCAGAGAAGACCATCTGCTTCAGCGTGGTGTGCCCTCCCCGGATCCACTGGACGAGAGGCCGTGTCTGCGCCGAAGCCAGGGACGCGGAGAGTGTCAGGAAGACCGCCAACAGAGCGGAAAGAGGAGAAAAAGTGCGGTAGTATTGGGCTCGGGGCCGGGCGAAACGCGCGCTACGAGGATTGTCCGGGCGCAGTCGCAGGGTCATGTCGCTTGCTTCCTTTCGCACCGTCATGGTGCAGGCCGGCACGCTCAGCCTCTCCCGATCCCGGGAGGGGGCGTGCGGGGCAGGGCTTTGCCCTGCCATGTCGTCTACTTATGTAGACATAGACGACAGAAGTAGACAGAAAGTTTCCTGGGGGGAAAAAAATTATTGTACGGGATTGCTGCAACGAGGCAGCGGCGAAAATGTCAGGGTGAGGGGAACGGAAATCGCCTTGTTCGCAGTCGCTATCATTGGCTTCATCAACGGCGAATATAAGCGGCGTCCGGCCATAACTGGTTTCGTCGTGTACATCTCCGCCCGCCTTCAGAAGCGCTTGCAGCATCTGATCGTTGCCGTTGTAAGCCGCCTGCATCAGGACGGTCGCTTCTTGGCGCCCAGGCCGGCGCCCACAGCAAATCAGGCGATCGACATCTCTCCAGTTGAGGTGGACCGGGGAGTTATGCGAATTGGGATTCGCGCCCTGCGCCAGGAGCGCACGCACCTGCGCCTTATCGCCTCTGTCCACCGCGTCCATCAGGTGCAGGTTCCGTTGACTGCTGCGGAAGGCATTGACGGCGACACAGGCAAGCACGAGGACGGCCAGTCCGGAGACTATCGCAAACCGCAGAGTGCGCCGCTTCGTGCTTGTCATCTTGTCGGGTCGCTCCGGTTTGAAGGTCTACGCCTGCCCGGTCCAGTCGGGGCGGGCGATGGCGTACCAGCGGGCGCGGAGGGCTTCGTACTCCTCGGCGGGCAAATTGCCGCGGCGTGCGAGCTCGGCGTTGCTGCGCCAGCGGTCGGGATTGGCGGTGCCGACGATAGCGGTATGGACGCCGGGCGAAGAGAGGGTGAAGCGCAGGGCAGTCGCGATAGACTCGTTGAGGTCGCCGCGCAGGAAGTCGTAGTCGAGCTCTTGCAGGCGGCCCCAGTAGGTATGGACATAGCCGTTGTCGGGCTTGCTGCCGGTGCGCCAGGCCGCGTTGGCGATCGGACGCTTGGCGATGACGCCGATGTCGTGTTTGACCGCCTCCGGAAGGGTGAGGCCAAGGCACTCCTGATCGGCGATGCTGACGGAGGTCTGCAGCGTATCGAAAGCGCCGCACTGCACTGCATACAGCGCGGCATTGCTGTCGCCGCTGTAGCCGATAAAGCGTGTTTTCCCGGCATCGCGCGCCTTCTGCATCACGGCAATCACGTCGCCCTGTCGCAGCTTCTCCTCGGAACAGGTATGCAACTGCACGAGGTCGAGATGATCGGTTTTCAGGCGCTGTAGACTGCGCTCGATACTCTGCTCCAGCAGCTTCGGGTCCCAGTCCGGCAGATCTATGCCGGAGGCGTGGCCGCACTTGGTGAAGAGATGAAACTCCTTACGGCGGTGCGCGACCGCGTTCCCGATCAGCTCCTCGCTGGAGCCGTAACACTCGGCTGTGTCGATCAAGTTGAGGCCTGCGTCCAGGGCGCTGTTGAGCAGTTGCGTCACGGTCGCCTGCTCCGCGCTCTGAAACCCGACCTCCGCGCCGCCGAAGCCGAGCACGGTCACTTCCAATCCCGTTCGTCCCAATCTGCGTTTTTCCAAGGCTATGGTCCTTTATCTCTATTTTGCGAAGGGAGAGCTTCCTGCGGCCCGGCTTTCCGACCCACCGGATAACGCTGTCCCGAACCGTCTGACCCGTTCTCCGAAGGCGTTGAAGCCGATTGCAAAGTTGCCTTCAACGCGTCCTCTTCTGCGAACCTGGCTTTCGCCTTTGCTTCCGCAGCAGCGGCATCCTCATTATGCCCCTTCGCACTCTCCTCTTCGGAGAGCCTATTCCAGGAGACCCCAATGTTGTGCAGGAAGCCGGCTCTGTCATCGCCCAGGCGTAAACCGCGTTCGCCGTAGGCGATCGCATCTTTGTAGTGATGACGGTCATAAGCCTGATTGCCTTTGTACCAGTTCCAGGTGGAGGACCACGGCATCCAGGTCAGCGAGACGACGCAGACAGCGGCCAGAAAAACAAGAGCCGGGATCCAGATGGGCTTACGGCGTGGCGAGAAGAAGAGATTGCCGATGGCGAGGCCGAACAGAAAGCCGCCGAAGTGCGCGCCGTTGGCGATGGCCATGGTGTGGGTCGCGGTCAGGAAGATGCAGAGGACTCCCCAGACCAGAAACAACTGCATATTCTCTCGCGTCGCCATGCGTCGCCAGGAGTCGTGGAAGCCTCGTCCGGCCCAGAGCAAGCCCATCAGGGCATAGCCTGCCCCGGAGGCACCGGCTCCGGTCTGGCCGGAGATGAGAAGCTCACAGCAGGAGCCAACCACCGTTCCGCCGACCAGAAACAGGACATATTTCCACAGGGGAACGGTTTTCTCCAGCGTACCGCCCAGCCGCCAGAGCCACAGCATGTTGAACGCAATGTGCATCAGGCTTAGATGGACGAAAAACGAGGTGAAGAGGCCGAGATAGTGACCATCCCAGACCTGTTCTGGACCCGGTACTGCGAAATCGCTGAGCCTGACGAGGACATTGCTTTTATCATTTTGGGGGGCAAGCAGGAACGCCGCCGTGAAGACGACGCAGAGCGCGATCAAAATGGCGGTAAAGATCGGGGTCGAGGGATCTATAAGCCGATTGCGGTCAACCGGCTTGGAGTAGTCGAAATCGTCCGGCATCCTGCCAACTCCTTCTTAAATTATCGAGGAGATGGGCTCGGTGGGAACGACGCCAACCAGTTTCTGGTTGAGGCCGTTGTAGAGATAGCCGAGACGGTTGGGGTCGATGCCCATCTGATGCAGAATGGTGGCGTGCAGGTTTTTCACATGATAGCGGTCGACGGCGGCCTCCATGCCGAGTTCGTCGGTCTCGCCTGCCGAGACGCCCCCCTTGATGCCGCCGCCCGCCATCCACATGGTGTAGCCGTAGGCGTTGTGGTCGCGCCCGTCGCCGGTGCCGTGGGAGGTGCGGCCGAACTCACCGCCCCAGACGATCAGCGTCTCGTCCAGCAGACCGCGCTGTTTCAGGTCTTTCAGCAGGCCGGCGATCGGCTTATCGGTGCGCAGGGCGTTGCGGTTGTGGTTGGCGACCAGATTGCCGTGCGCGTCCCAGAAGTTTAGGAAGTCGGTGTCGCCGCCGCCTGCGTAGAGCTGCACGAACCGGACGCCCTGCTCCACCAGTCGCCGCGCCAGCAGGCAGCGGTAGCCGAAGTCTTTGGTCTCGTCGCGATCAAGCCCGTACATCGCCTTCGTCGCCTCGGTCTCTTTCGAGATATCCACGGCTTCCGGCGCATGGCTCTGCATATTGTAGGCCAGCTCGTAGCTGGAGATGCGGGCCGCGAGATTGGAGTTGTCGGCGCGGGAGACGCGGTGCGTCTCGTTTAATTTGCCCAGCGAATCGAGCATGTCGCGCTGGACCTCGCCTGTCATGCCGGCCGGGCGCGACAGGTCGAGTATGGGGTCGCCGGCGGCGCGCAGCACAGTGCCCTGGTAAGCGGCGGGCATATAGCCCGACGACCAGTTCTTCGCGCCGGAGATCGGTCCTCCCGTCGTGTCGGTCATCACCACAAAGCCGGGCAGGTTTTGGTTGACGGTGCCCAGGCCGTAGTTGATCCAGGAGCCGAGGCTGGGACTGCCGCTCAAAATCTTGCCGGTGTTCATCTGCAGCATCGCCGAGCCGTGCACCGGGGCGTCGGAGTAGAGCGAGTGGATGAACGCCATATCGTCCACATATTCGGCGGTATGCGGGTAGAGATCGGAGACATACTTGCCGCACTTACCGTACGGCTTGAACTTCCAGCGTGGCTCCATAAGCTTCAACTGCTTTGGCACATTGCCTTCGCGGAAGCTGCGAACGGTGATGGTCTGGCCGTCGCGCCCGACCAGATGCGGCTTGTAGTCGAAGGTGTCGAGCTGACTCGGCCCGCCGTACATGAAGAGGAAGATCACACTCTTGGCTTTGGCCGGAAACATCGGCGGCTTTGGCGCGAGCGGGTTGATCGGCAGCTTCGCAGCCGTCGGGCGGAGTAAAGGCGGCGCGGCGTGAGCCTGCTCCGCAAAAAAGCCGTCGGCGGCCAGCAGGCCGGTCAGCGCCAGGCCGGTAAAGCCCGCGCCCGCCTCCCACAGAAACTCCCGCCGCGTATTCTTACAAAGACCGTTCATCATTAACCTCGTCCTTACGCTTCCCGCATCCTCAATCCAGGTAGAGAAACTCGTTCAAGTTGAGCGCCATCAGGCTCAGATAGATCTGCGCCTGGTCCGGTTTGACGCCGCGCTGTTGCAGTCGGGTCAGGAGCGCCATCCCCACGGAGATCTCCTTCTCGGTCGGCGGGCGCTGCATGGCGAGCGAGAAGAGGCGAGCGGTAAAAGCGTGCGGATCGCTGGCGGCCTCGTGCCGGACGCGCTCCGCCAGGATCGCCGCCTGCTTGTTGAGCAGCGGGCCGTTCATCATACTGAGCGCCTGAGTCGGCTGGGTGGAGCTGAAGCGGGTCGGCGTGGTGCGATCCGTCTCCGGCAGGTCGAAGCTCGCCAGCAGGGGATAGATCAGCGAGCGTTTCACATGGATATAGATGCTGCGCCGGTTCAGGTCTTCCGGCTTCATTCGGGCCGTATACCAGTCTGCGCCGGGCGTCGTCTGCGCCGCGATGATGTCTTTCGGCAGTTCGGGGTAGATGCTCGGGCCGAACATGGTCAGGTTCAGGTTGCCGCAGACTGCGAGAACCGAGTCGCGCACCTCTTCGGCATCGAGACGGCGCATGTCGAACCGCCAGCAGAGATCGTTGATAGGATCCTTCGCCAGCCCTTTTGCATTCGGGGACGACGCCTGTTTGTAGGCGTTGCTGGTCAGGATCAGCCGATGCATCTTCTTAAAGCTCCAGCCTTGCGCGATAAACTCGTTCGCCAGCCAGTCGAGGAGCGCCGGGTGGGTGGGGCGCGCACCGGTCAGGCCGAAATCGTTGGGCGTCCGCACCAGACCGTGTCCGAAGTGATGCTGCCAGAGGCGGTTGACCATGACGCGGGCGGTCAGAGGATTGCTCGGCGTGGAGAGCCAGTTGGCGAGCGCGGTGCGGCGTCCTGTCGTGGTCGCTCCGGCTGGCGGGGCGGGCACAAGCGCGGGTCCGCCCGAGGCGCAGAGCGGGAAGCCGGGCTCGACTTTGTCGCCGGGAGTCGCCGGGTTGCCGCGCTGCAGGAGGAACATATCCGGCGCTTTCGGCCCGGCCTCGCTCACGACCAGCACCTTCTCGGTCGGCACGTCCTGCTTGTCCAACACCGCCTTCTCTTTTACGAGTGTGTCGAGCTGCTTCGCCTTCTCGGCCCCCAGCACGACCGGCAACTCGGCGCTACGCAGGGTGGGGAAACCACGTTCGTCACAGCTTTCCAGCGTGGAGAGCGGACGGCGCGCAAAGTTGGGTCCGCTCCAGCCCACGCTGAGGCCGAACTCGGAGCCGCCCTGATAGTAGTCGAGGCGGAAGGAGACGTGTCCGGCGGCGAGATGGACTTTGGCCTGTTTCTCCATACCCTGCCCGCCCGGCGTATCCTTCTCGACGATCTTCTTGCCGTCGATCAAGAGGCGGGAGCCGTCGTCGCTGTCGAGCATAAAGGTGTAGTCGCCGGCCACCGGGACGTTCAGTACACCCTCGTAGACGAAACCGATGTTCTCGTCGCGGCGGCGTGGGGCCAGCGTCAGCATGGCCGGGTTCAACACGCCGGTCGTGGCTGGCTTGAGCGCGTCGAATTTCGGGAAGCCGTTCCAGGCCCCTTCGAAATAGCGGTAGTGCAGGTCGCTCAGATCGTTGGCGTTGACGATATGGGGGAACTGCTTGCGGAACTCGGCATCGAGGGCCGCGATCTCCGCGAGCTTGGCCTTGCTTTTAGCCTCACGCTCCGCCAGTCGGCGCTCGTAGTCACGCTGCTCTTCGGGCGTGGCGAAACAGGTACGCTCGTCCGTGGGGCCGCCATTTTTGAACCGGTTGATGTTGCGGAAAAAGGAGGCGAACCGATAGTAGTCCTTCTGCGGGATCGGGTCGAGCTTATGGTCGTGGCAGCGGGCGCAGTCGAGCGTCAGTCCGAGGAACGCCTGCCCTGTCGTGGTCACAAGGTCGTCGAGATCGTCGAACTGGGCCTGCTTCAGGTCGGCTGGCTCGTCGTCCCAGATGCCGAGCCGATAGTAGGCTGTGGCGGTCAGGGCGTCGGTGGAGGGGTTCGGGATCTCGTCGCCCGCGAGCTGCTCCTTGATAAAGCGGTCGTAGGGCTTGTCCTCGTTGAAAGCGCGGATCACGTAGTCGCGATATTTGGTGATGTGGGGCTTGGGATTGTCGCGCTCGTAGGAGTTCGTCTCGGCATAGCGGACGAGATCGAGCCAGTGTCGGCCCCACTTCTCCCCGTAGTGTGGGGAGGCCAGCAGGCGGTCCACGAGCTTGTCGTACGCGTTGGGAGCCTTATCGGCCTCGAATGCGGCGACCTCTTCCGGGGTCGGCGGCAGGCCGATAAGGTCGTAGGAAAGGCGGCGGATCAGTACGCGGCGCGTGGCGGTCGGCGACGGCGTCAGCCCCTTCGCTTCGAGCCCCTTCAGGATAAAAGCGTCAATCGGATTGCGCACCCAGCCGACGGCTTTGACCTTCGGCACGGCGCGATGCGAGAGCGGCTGAAAGGCCCAGTGCGTCTTGCCCTTCTCCATGAGGCTTGGGCCGGCAAGGGGCTTGCCGCCGGTCGGCCAGACCGCACCCTCTTTCACCCACTGTTCGAGAATGGCGATCTTGTCCTGCGGCAACGGCGCGCCGAGCGGCATTCGCGCTTTCCCGCCCTCACCCTTGATGCGCCGCATCAGCTCCTGCGCCTTCTCAGGCGTGACGGCGACATCGAGCCGAAGCCCGCCGCCCGGGCTCTCCTTGCCATGGCAGCCGACACAGGAGGCGAGCAGCAGAGGCCGCACCTTCGCCTCGAACATAGGAGACGGCGCAACGATAGGCTGTGCAGAATTTTGCTTCGGAGCCGTTGCCACCGCCACCGGCGCAGAGTTCTGCTGCTGACCCGCCGCCGCCAACCCGAATAACACGACGGAAGCCGTTCCGACGCCCACCATTCCCGTTTGTAAAAGCCGCTGTTTTCTCACGCTTCGCCCTCGCCCATTCACCATGTTTCCGAACCGTATTACGCTCTTCAGACACTTCTCTTGTCTGACACTCCGATGCGCGCGAAGTGACATATACTACCAGTGTGCATGAGGGCCGTCGCAGAGCCCGCCCCTAAAGGAGCGGTCTGCCTTTCGTAAGGACCGTAAACGGCCCTATGTGCACTGAAAGTAGGTTCTCCGCTTCGCTCCATGACGTGAAGAGATCGCTTCCTCTTCCGAGCTTAAACCAGCATGCCAACCAGCACAGTCCCCTTCAGGGGGCTTGCCGCATCAGGCCGCTCGTTTACGGGCGGCTCACAGAGGCAAAACGCTGGCCACCGTCAGGCCTTCTCTGCGGGCGGATGCACCCAGGGGCGGCGGTAGGGGCGACTCAGGAGGCGGTTGGCTTCGTCGTCGTGCAGCACCTTCTGGGTGTGCTCGTCCCAGGTCAGGCTGCGGCCCAGTTTCATGGAAAGGTTCGCCAGGATGCAGGTCGCGGTGGAGATATGCCCCTCCTCGATGTCGGCGACAGGGCGGCTGCGATCCGCGACTGCTTTCAGGAAGTCCTTCATGTGGTAGCGTATGGCAGGGGCGACATGCTGTTCGAGGTCGCGCTCCGTCCGGTCCTCCGGATACTTGTCGAGCTCGAACGTGACATCCCTATGGATCGCCGGGCCCTGATTGGGAATGAAGTCGTAGCCATTGACGCTGACCTTGAGCGTGCCTCGGTCTCCATAGAGGATCGCACTCCACGGGTACTGCGGATCGGCGGGCGCGCCCCAGGTCCGGTGCTGCCAGACGATCTGGGTGTCGCGATAGTCGAACGCCGCCGTCTGGGTGTCGGAGATATTGGCGATGCTGCCCTTATCGACGAAGATGCCGCCGGTCGAGGTGACGCTTTTGGGCCAGCCCAGACCCATCATCCAGCGGGTCATATCGAGCATGTGTACGCACATATCGCCCACAATGCCGTTGCCGTACTCCATGAAGGCCCGCCAACCGCGCGGATGCGCGACCGGGTTGTAGGGCCGTAGGGGAGCGGGCCCGGTCCACATCTCCCAGTCGAGGGTGTCCGGCGGCGCTGTGTCGGCCGGGCGTCCGGAGGCGCGCATGTGGTAGTAGCAGCAGGTCTCAACCATCCCGATCTTGCCCAGTTTGCCGGCGCGCACGATCTCCCGCGCCTCGGCGATATGGGGTGTGCTGCGCCGCTGGGTGCCGATCTGCACGACGCGCTTGTATTTGCGAGCTGCGGCGAGCATGGCCTGCCCTTCGGTGATGTCCACACTGATCGGCTTCTGGCAGTAGACATCGGCGCCGGCTTCGACCGCCGCGATCATGTTTAGCGCGTGCCAGTGGTCGGGGGTGCCGATCAGCACGATGTCGAGATCTTTCTCTTTGAGCATCTCGCGATAGTCGGCGTAGCTGCGCGGCTTCTTGTGGGACGCCTGCCGCTGCGCCGTCATCTCCGCCGCTTCCGCCAGCATCCGCTTATCGACATCGCAGAGCGAGACGACCTCTACCGGCGCGACCTGCATCAGCCGGAACAGGTCGCACTTGCCGTACCATCCCGTTCCGATCACGCCCACGCGGTATTTGCGCTCCTGTGGCTCCATGGCCATCGCCGGAGCGGCCAGGGTCATTCCTGCCGCCGTCAAAAACCCTCGTCTATCCATCGCTTCAAACGCCTCCGATCCTCGTTGAGATGGCTTGATGGTCCCTATTTCGGGCTTTTGGCCAGATACTTGTCGAACCAGTCGGCCAGCAGGGGGATGTCTTTCTCCAGGCCGATCCAGCCGTGGCCTTTGCCGGGGCGCACCTCCAGATGATGCGGAATCTTCATCTCCTCCAGTTTTGCCATAAAACGCTGGGACTGCTGAATGGGAACGAGCGGATCGGCGTCGCCATGAATGATGAGGGTGGGCGGCATCTTCGCGGTCACGCCATAGATCGGCGAAATCACGCGACCGATACGCTCTGCCTCCTCCGGTGGGGTCTTGTCGGTTACGCCGAAAGCCGGCCAGTATCCCTGCAGCATCGCGATTTTCAGGGCGCTGGCGCCCTCCTTCCCGTAGTTCAGGAAGTCGGTGGGCGGGAAGAAGCAGGCGACAGCCTGCACCGCACTGCTGACGCGGTTAACCGGGTCTTTGGCGTCGGGCGGGCCGTCTGTGCCGTTGGCCCCTATCATGAGTGAGAGGTGCCCGCCCGCGCTGGCCCCGGAGATACCGAGCCGATTGGGATCGACGCCATACTCGTCCGCATGGAAGCGGACAAACCGCACCGCGCGGTTAATATCCTGCACGATCTCGGGAACGGTAAACTTCGGCTGGCTGCCGTGTACGACCTCGAACACGGTGTCGCCGCGACTCGTAAAGATCTGCGCAAGACCGGCATTGATCCCTTCATGGGTGGAGACCCAGCCGCCACTGACCATCCAGATCACGCCGACCCCGTTGGGTTTCGCCGGCTTGAACACATCCATCGTCAGCGCCACGCCTACCTTATGGGTATAGATGACATCGCGGATATGGTTCGGATCGTTCCCCTGCGCCCGTGCCTGCGTACCGGCGATCACCAACAACAGCCCGAGGGCCAGCAGTTCCAGTCGTCTCTTCATTGGTTGTCCTCTTTGAGTGGTTTAATTTCGGTTTCGCCTAGAAGGCCCTGCTCGATGGCATCTATACATTCGGCCACAGAGAGGGTGAAAATTCCTGCTTCCCCCGCATCGAACGCTTGCCGCCATACGGAATAGCCCTCTCCATAGTCCGGCAAACTTGCATTTT